>NZ_CP010029.1:1060108-1413478 GCF_001656035.1 Yersinia entomophaga | reverse complement strand
GCGAAGGCATGATTTCCCAAGCCTCAGGAGTATCCAGCAGTAATTTTTATCTTGATGGGTACGACGATAACCGTTTTGCGTTGGCGTCTGCGAAAGGGTTAGAGCTGGCGAGAAGTGGCAATCTGTACATCGACGATACGCCGGGACTTTCACTGTCTCACATCGTTTCTGAGTGCCGCCGCATCAAGCGCGAACGTGGTGTTGTAGGCATGGTATTAGTTGACTACCTCACACTGATGTCAGCCGAAAAAGCAGACCGTAATGATCTGGCTTACGGGATGATCACCAAGGGGCTAAAGAACCTCGCCAAAGAACTTGATTGCGTTGTCGTTCTGCTGACTCAGCTAAACCGTGATTTAGAAAGGCGCGTCAATAAGCGGCCTCAACCAAGCGACTCCCGCGACACAGGACAGATTGAGCAAGACTGTGATTACTGGCTGGGAATATACCGCGAAGGTGCTTACGACGAAAACGCCAATCAGCAGGACACCGAATTACTACTCCGGCTTAACCGGCACGGCAGCGGCGGGGTGGTATTCGTCGAGCAACGTCATGGCGCAATCTATGACTGCAACCAGGATCAGGCTAAAGCAAAGGCGGCTGAATCTGAGCGCCGGTCAACTAAAAAACAAGGTGGTTTCTAATGGAACTGACTCGCGAAGATGAATTAACCATTGAGCAATATATTCGCCTTGCTCACAACGGCTACACCGGCCCGGTATTTATCTGGCTTGACCGGCTGAAGGAGCTTCACATGAAACGCGCACAACTGATTGCCTGGACTGCTATCACCTGCGCCAGATACGAATCGAAGAGGGCTGCATGATGGACATAACTAAATCGCGGGAAGAGTTTGAAGCTTGGCTTAAATCGAAATCCCACGAAACTTACCGCCTTGCATTTGAGTGTGGCGACGATGGCGAGTTAACCAACTTAGCTAAAGCGTCAGTGTTAGATATGCGGACAGCGTGGCAAGCGTCGCGAGAAAGCATTGAGGTGGAGTTTCCAGACCAGCGAGATGAAAACTTCGACACTGATACCGCCTACAACGAAGGGTTGAGTGCCACCGCCAACGCCCTCCGAACTGCTGGCATTCGAATCAAGGGAGAGAGTGAATGAAAACAACGGAAGCCGTAATGTGCGTAGCATGCAGATATCACCACTTGAAGCTAGAGAGGGTTGTCATGAGTGATGAGTCTTCTGGCACCAAAAGAAAATGCTGCCCAAAGTGTGGCTGTGGCGGGTTTATTAACGTTGAGGTAAAGCCATGAAAGAATTAGATAGATTTACATCTGAGAGGCTAGAAAGCCTTTGCGATTATCGACCAAACAGAGTCACTAATCTGATTAATTTCAGGGAAATCGCAGCACTAGCCCGCATCGCGTTAGCTGCAAAGAGGGCTGAGCCTGTTGGTTATTTAGAGCAAAACCATTTGGATTATCTTCGATCCGGTTCTGATGCTGATATTTGGCCTGAGGGCGGTGCAGGTGATATCCCTGTCTATCTCGCCCCACAGTTGAACTCTCCGGTAATTCCGGAAGGTTGGAAACTATTACCGAAAGAGGCAACTTTAGCCATGCTCACGCTATTGGGATTAACAGGCAGCTTTGAAAGTATGCAAGAGCGCTATGCCAATATGCTAGCCGCCGCACCGGAGAAGCCACTATGACAAAGCATACCTATCTACTCCGAAATACCCAGGTACGTGACAACGCCATAGCAGCGATCCGCAGTGTGCCGCTTGATGAGAAAAAGCCGATTGAGGTTCTCATTCAGGAGAAGAAACGCAGCAATGACCAGAATCGGAAAATGTGGCCACTTTTGCACGACCTATCAAAACAGGTTCTCTGGTTCGGTGAGAAGTACGATGAAGCTGACTGGAAAGACCTGATTACTGCGATGGTGGCTAAGGCCAAAAATCAGGATCAGCGTACGGCTCCTGGAATCGGCGGCGGGGTGGTGATGTTCGGCCAGCGTACTAGCAAGATGCGAGTGAGTGAGATGGTGGAGGTTATCGAGGCTATCTACTGGTTCGGCACTGAGCAGGGCGTGATATTCAGCGATGCATCCAAGCTGGAAATCGAGTGGGCTAACCGGTGGGGAAATACACCATGCGACAAAGGCAAAGCAGCATAGTTTTCGCCCTAGACAATCTTATCTTCCGCAAGACATCCCGAACCAAACCTAAACCCCCAATCCCCGCCAGCGAAATACCCACATATGACGCTATCTATCCGTTATTAGCTAAACGCTGGCTAAGACTCAGGAGTAGAAAGAATGCCTGATATTTACCAAAAGATTAACGGGGCCGATTACCGACGAATATTTGTCGTTGGTGATATCCACGGCTGCCTGAATAAGCTCGATGAGAAATTACTCTCAGTAGATTTCGATGAGAGCAAAGACTTGCTGATATCCGTAGGCGACCTGATTGACCGAGGTTCACAGAACGTCGAATGCCTCGACCTGATAACGCAGCCTTGGTTTCGTGCGGTTCGTGGCAATCATGAGCAAATGGCGATTGATGCACTGGATGGAAAATATGGAATGGCTGAATGCTGGGTAGCTAACGGCGGAATGTGGTTTTTCTGTCTCGACCCCGACCAAAAACTATTGGCAACCAGCTTAATTAATCAGGCCGCTGCGCTGCCGCTGGTGATCGAAGTGACAACTGACAGCGGTAAATATGTAGTGGCCCACGCCGACTACCCTGGCAATGAATATTATTACGGAAAGCCGGTTAGTGAGGAGCTTGTTATTTGGAATCGGGATCGCGTGGGTGACGCTATGGATGGTTTAGGTGCAGAAATAACTGGGGCAAAGCAGTTTATCTTCGGCCATACGCCAATGAGTAAACCCAGCCAATTTAAAAACCAATTCTATATCGACACTGGTGCGGTATTTGGGCGTGAGTTAACAGTTATCCAGATTCAAGGGGAGCAGGCATGACTCAGTTACCGCAATCCGTATGCGTGTATTGCTTCTTGATGCTTAACAAGGGTGAAACCTACGCCCATCAGAAATGCGTTGATAAAGCAGCGAAGGAGGCCGGGAATGATAGCCAAGCTCCCGAAGAGTCGAAATTGTAAAGTGTGTAAAACGAGATTTAAACCGGCCGCGATATACGAGTGGTGGTGCTGCGAAGAGCACAAAATAGAATACGCGGTTCTGGTTATGAAAGAGAGGCGAAAGCAGAACTACGATAACGAGATTAAGCAAAGGCAGGAGCGGCAAAAGGAGGATCGGAAGCAGCTAAAAGTCAGAAGAATTAATGCCCACCCCAAAACGTATTGGATTAAGCAGGCGCAGCAAGCCGTCAACGCCTTTGTAAGAGCACGAGATTCAAACCTACCCTGCGTATCATGTGGCACCACTTCAGCAGCACAGTGGGACGCAGGGCACTACAGAACAACCGCAGCAGCACCTCAATTCAGATTCGACCCCCGGCAAATCCATAAACAATGTTCAGTATGCAATCAGCACAAGAGCGGGAATATCGTTCCGTACCGCGTCGAGCTGATTAAGCGCATTGGAATTGAGACAGTGGAGGCTATCGAAAACAACCACGAACGCAGCAGTTACAGCATTGAAGAGCTGAAAAGCATTCGAGATTACTACCGGCTGGAACTGAAAAAGCTAAAACTTCTCCAGGAGGCAGCATGAAATCCAATGTATGGCACGAGCTTGCAAAAGCTCCACGCAGAAGTTACYTGGGTAAATTACAGCGCATCACTCCAGTGCAGGATCGGTGGGTAAGGTCAGTCCTAAATATGTGGGGGCAGGCTGTCGGTGGTGACACCGCGCCGACAGGGAGTTGTGGTGTTATTGGCCGACTAATGATTGTCAGTGCGTGGGATGAAAATAAAGGAGCCTCAATTGTGAAGACTGTGGAGGACCTCCACAAATTGGGCTACCGGGGAACCGAATTATTCCAGAAGGCCAAAGAGATAATTAACCCGAGAAACTCATTCAGCAATCTTTTCGCGCGCGCCAACGAGGGAGAAGAAGCTGCATTTGTCGATCAGGTAGTCCTCAAAGCATTTACTCAAAGCAATCCGATTCGTGCTGTAGCTATTCAATACTATTGTGAGCGCAAAGACATGCAAGAAATCGCATGTTACCTAAATCGCGTTCACGCCCCGCACCTGACGCTAAAGCAATGCATTGATCGGATCAGGTGGTGCCGTGAGATATTCAACGCAACATTATTTCACTTGTTGAGGTCGGAAGTGGAGAAAGAAAACCTACTAATCGCCGCATAAATAGAAAATATTTACGTAATGTATTGCTTTTAAGTTTTGAAAGTGTATATTTCAGTTAAGCTCGGACGTCAAAGGCGAAGAGCGGTGGTGGTAGAGGGGTAGTAAGTAAACGGCGCTTGTGAATGCCGTCTTGAGCTGACTCACCACCACAAAAATTAGAAGCCTCGGTTAATCGCCGGGGCTTTTTGCATTCTACATTCGCATGGGTACTGGATTGGTTAATCCAATCGTTGTGAAACAGTATCCAGCCGAATGTGGTGAATGCAGGCACCGATGTGTGGGGATACAAGTGGAACACCAGTGAAACGATGTCGGCGAATTCCCCGCCACCACATACCAATTTTAAGGCTCACTTCGGTGTGCCTTTTTTATTTAGCTCCCGTCAAAACAGTCAATCACTGAAAACACGCTCACACTTTCGAATGACTACGACGGGAGCTATTCCCTACACAACAGCACCCGACCAAATGCCGGGGAAGATTTTCCCCAAACGGGGGGTGGGTCATGAAAATGTTGAAATCACCGGATGTATGGATGCTCATCATTGCCTGGATAGCAGACCACCGGGGTGAGTTACTTAGCGCGGCACTGGCTGCGTTGATGGCTTACTTGCGTGGCTGGTATGCCGGAGGAGGTAAAACGCAACGTATGCTTGATGCGGCCATGTGCTCAGTGATGGCATGGTTTATCAAAGATGTATTGGTTATAGCCGGGCTGAACCCTGACTGGTCATTAATTGCCAGCGTGTTCATTGGGTACATGGGTACGGATTACATTGGTTCGGTGCTAAAGCGCATCGTTGGCAATAAGACAGGGGCTGACAATGCAAATCAGTAGCACCGGAATCAATCTAATAAAACAATTCGAAGGCTGCAAATTGACGGCATATCCAGACCCTGGCACCGGCGGCGCTCCCTGGACAATTGGTTACGGCTGGACTCATCCAGTAGATGGTAAGCCCGTGGTTCGCGGCATGACTATCGATCAGCCTACCGCCGACCGGTTGCTGAAATGCGGAGTTGTCCAGTTCGAGCAGGGCGTTAACCAGATGCTCAAAATCGGCGTAACCCAGAATCAATTCGACGCCTTGGTATCGCTGGCCTACAACATCGGAACCCGAGCGCTCAGCACATCGACGCTGATGAAAAAGGTAAACGCGGGTGATGCAAAGGGCGCTGCGGATGAATTCCTGAAATGGAATAAAGCAGGTGGGAAAGAAATGAAAGGCCTGACTAATCGCCGGGCGGCTGAGCGTGAGCTTTTCCTGTCATGAGTCGCGTAACGGCAATACTCATCGCTGTAACGGTGGCTCTGCTATTCGGCCTGATGTATTACCACGGGCAAGTAACCAGGCTACAGCGCGACGTCTCTGACATTACCCAGATAGCCAACAGCAGACAGTCAGCCATTGACACGATGCTAATTCAGCGCCAGCAGGTTGCTGCTATCGATATCAAATACACCAAGGAACTGGCAGATGCCAAATCTGAGAACGAGCGCCTTCGTGCTGATATCGCTACTGGTGCTAAGCGGTTGCAGCTCAACGCCAGCTGTAAGCGATTGCCCGAAGCCACAGCCACCTCCAGCAGCGTTGATGATGCCAGCGCCAGACTTACTAACGCCGCTGAACGGGATTATCTCAGTCTCCGCGAGCGAATCGGAATTGCAACCAGCCAAATAAACGGCTTGCAGGCGTATATCAATAACGTTTGTCTTGCGAGGTAAGAGAAGGTGGGGACAGCATCCCCGCTGAATTAATCACCCAACTTTGCGGTAAGGGTAGCCAGCTTTTTTGATATGCGCATCAAAATACTGCCCCTTAGACGGTGCGTTCATTAATGACGTGTGAATGGAGGCCGGGACTCTCGAATATTGATAAATACCGCCTCCTAGAAAAGCAATTTCCAAAGTGGAACTTGCACTATCGTAACCAACTGAATGAAGGTTTGAAGATGAAACAGGTTGACGAATCAATTGATAAATCTCCTTTAAGTGGCAAAAGTGCCAAAGAGATGATCGAACACTTTAAGAAATATAACTTCGTGGATGATCACGGACACAGGCTAGACATGTGCTTGGACTTCACAGATTTGATTGAAATGGCCGTTTCGTAGGCTTGTTAGGCAAAAAAACACAAAAGGCTCGACTTAGGTCGGGCTTTTTTTATGCAGTAAATCCAGCGCATCGCAGCGCAAATCACTCAGAACCTTTCAGGATGACCCTTGAGGAACCGGCTGGCTGTCGGAGCCTTCTGAGGGCCGTATTCCTGTGCGAACAAGGTTCATCACTAAAAGGTATATCCGAATGAACATTATCCCTCTTAGCTATAAAGGCGAATCAGTACGCTTTAACACTGAAGGTTGGGTAAACGTCACTGACGTTGCTGAGAAATTTGGTAAGCGCATCGACAACTGGATGAGGCTAGCTGAAACGCTTGAATACATCCGGGCGCTGGATGAGGCAATGACTGGTGTGGAGTCTGAAATTCTACATCCCTCGAAATGCAGGTATGTAAAAACCAGTAAGGCGAGAAAGGATCGCGGAGGTGGTACATGGCTTCATCCAAAGCTATCGGTCGCTTTTGCGCGTTGGTGCGATGCTCGGTTCGCTGTCTGGTGTGATTTGCATATAGATAGCTTGTTGCGTGGTGAGCTAACGGAGCAGCAAAACTATGACCAGGCCTGCCGAATTCGCGATGACCGGAAATCAAAAGCAAGTGGTGGTGCACGAGAAATGGCACGTTGGCGCTGGGACAAACCTGCCCTAGAAGCAACCGTGGAATTCTGGCAGGAGCAACTGAAGTTAACGCTCGATATTGCCAGCTAAAAGAAAAACTGAGAGCCACTTTCACAACGGCTCTCCATTAACTAAAAGCACTCATATATCAGATAGGCGATCCCGACCAAAGAGGCCATCCCTGTAAAGGTTAGCCCCAATGCCAGGGTGGAGTAGCTCACTGTTGCAGCCATGTACCAACTTTTAAATTTAGCCCACATAGTCATCATCCTTTTTGTTTTGCAAAAGAATGACAGTCAAATCAGAGGGATGGAAATTGGTTGTACAGATCAATAATCGGCTATTGATCGTTTAAAACGATCGTTGAACAACGAGACGGGTCAACTCCGTCAAGCCGTAGCAAGGCTGCTATCTCGCTTTATTGCAGGCCACGGATTCAAATTTGAAGTAAGGAAATGATGGTGACCGATAAAACTGAGTTTGCTCGCGTCGTTCCAGAAATAATTCAAGATAAGGCCAGCGATTGGCTGCTTGGGAAGCTTGATGAAGAACTTGATGCGTTAAGAGATTTGGGGGCATCAGGGGTAGACATTACTCAAATTCTACCCGGATCCATCAGGGGGGCTAAGTTTAGAGCCGAACTTATTAGAGAAACCTTTATCACGCAGTATTCAGACGAGAAATAACCATGGCAAGCCTGACACAGAAGCAAGAGACATTCTGTCAGGCATACATCGAAACGGGTAATGCTTCTGAGGCATATCGGACGGCGTATGCTGCTGACAAGATGAAACCTGAGACCATTAACCGGAAAGCTAAAGAGTCATTAGACAACGGCAAGATCACGGCAAGGATTGCCGAATTGCAGGGTGAGATTAAGCAGCGCCATCACGTCACTGTTGACTCTTTGATTAGAGAATTGGAAGAGGCTCGGAAATCAGCTTTAGCGGCTGAGACGCCACAATCATCAGCAGCCGTAGCCGCAACAATGGGCAAGGCCAAGTTGACCGGCCTGGACAAAGTGATTGTCGAGCTGAGTGGCGGAGTTAAGGTCGAGCACAAATCTATTAAGGACATCTTCGATGGCTAATCCACATTTCAAGCCATTCGCCGAAAGCGCTCCATACAAAATAGCTTACGGCGGCCGTGGAAGTGGGAAGTCATATTTCTTTGCGGAACTTGCCGTGGAGGTTGCACGACGCATTAACACGGTAATTTTGTGTACTCGCGAGTTTCAGGGTTCTATTAGCGACTCAGTCCACAAATTGCTATGTGAGACTATCGATCGTCTCGGTTATTCCACAGAATTCGAAATCCAGAAAAACACAATCATTCACCTAGCAACCGGTGCTAGCTTCGTATTCTCCGGCATTAAAAACAACGTCACAAAAATAAAATCCATACAGGGCGTTGGAATCTGCTGGGTAGAAGAGGCCGAGGCGGTAACAAAAGACTCATGGGATGTACTGATTCCATCCATACGAGGCGACAAACACTCAGAGATATGGGTGAGCTTTAACCCGAAGAACATTCTTGACGATACGTATCAGCGCTTCATCGTCAGGCCTCCTGCTGGGGCGATTGTTCTGAAAGCCAATTACAACGACAACCCTCACTTCCATGACTCACCGCTCCCTGCGCAAATGGCTGAATGCAAAGAACGTGATTACGACCTTTACCTGCACATTTGGGAAGGTGAGCCGGTTGCCGACAGTGACTTGGCAATTATCAAGCCATCGTGGATTGCTGCCGCTATAGATGCCCATAAACTGATTGGCTTCGCCCCTTCTGGTCGTAAGCGAGTCGGTTTTGACGTAGCAGATGAAGGCGAGGATAGCAACGCTACAACACTGGCCCACGGCTCTGTTGTCATGGACTGCCAGCAGTGGAACAAGGGTGATGTAATCACATCATCTGATCGCGTCAAAAACTACGCAGAAAGCGTCACAGCAAGCGAGATTGTTTACGACTCCATTGGCGTGGGTGCAGGCGTAAAAGCTCACCTGAGGCGCGTCTGTGCGATACCGTCCAGCGGATTTAACGCAGGTGCTGCCGTATTCAAACCAGATGCTAAATATGCTGAAGGCAAGACCAATAAAGACATGTTCTCCAATATCAAGGCTCAGGCATGGTGGGGAGTCCGTGATCGCTTCTTCAATACATGGCGAGTGGTTAAGCACCTCGAAGCCAACCCCAACGACAAAGAATTCATCAAACAATTTTCAGACGATCAGCTAATCAGCCTTAGCTCCGGCATTAAACAACTGGAATACCTCAAGGCTGAGCTGTCACGCCCATGGGTTGACTACGACAATAACGGTCGCGTGAAGGTTGAGAGCAAGAAAGACATGAAGAAGCGTGGCATACCGTCACCAAATATGGCGGACTCGCTAATCATGGCATTTGCTCCGGCGCACAAACCATTCAACATTCCTGACGAGATACTGCAATGACAAGAAAGAAGGCTGTGCGAACAGCTCAAGCCGTGCAAGCACCTCGGCGGGAACTGGCGAAGATTACAAATGCGCATCTTGATGCGGCGTCTGCTGCGAATGGCGAGAAGCCATTTGCTGAGTTTAAGCGTTACGAACCGCTACCAGGTGTGATTCCAGAAGATAAAGAAGAATCCGCTCTAGCGATGGACTCCACGCCTTACGATGTCATCAACGGCATGTTTATTGGTGGTGAATATTCTGGCTTTCGTGGCTACCCTATTTTGGCGGCAATGTCTCAGCAGGTTGAGTATGCGAACATGCATACCATCATGGCTGACGAGATGACGCGAAACTGGATTGAGGTGAAGAGCACCAAAGAGGGTGATCCTGATATCGACCTAATGGATAAGGCGCTGACCAAATACGACATTAAGCGCTTGATTCACGAAGCCGTAAGGCAGGACTCAGAGTATGGCGTGGCACACATCTTTATTGATGTTGGCGCCGATGACCTTGAGAACGAAAAACCCCTATTTCTAGACCCGCGCAAGATAACTAAAGGCTCACTTAAAGGCTTTCGTTGCGTAGACCCTAATTGGGTTTATCCGGCGATGTACAACTCAAACAAACCGCTTAGGCCAGATTTCTACAAACCCCAAGCATGGTTCGTGATGGGGGATACGGTGCATGAGTCTCGATTCATCGATATCGTTAGCCGCCCAGTGCCCGACATTCTAAAACCATCATATAACTTCGGCGGTCTTTCGCTGACGCAGTTAATGGAGGATTACGTTGTTGACTGGCGAGATGCGAAGAAGAACGTGATAAAGATTCTTCGAACTCTTCGAATGCGGGCGCTGAAGACGGATATGGATGCTAGGTTAGAAATCCCTGGTGAATTTGATAAGCGCATTAAAATGTTCACCAAGTATCAGGATAACTTTGGTATATGGGCTCTCGATACTGAAGAGGATCTGATTCATATGCAGACATCACTGAGTGAGCTGTCAAGCATCCTATCGAATTACCAAGAGCAACTCTGCATACCATCACGCACCACCAACCTGAAGATGTTTGGTAACGCCCCAGCAGGTTTGAATGCCAGTGGGGATGCTGAGATTGAGACGTGGCACGAAACGATATCCGGCTCGCAAGAACTGGACTATCGCAGAGCCATTGAGAACATCTTCAAGATTATCCAGCTTTCAGAGTTTGGCGAACTGAAGCCCGACATCTACTTCGAGTTTAAACCGCTTGATGAGGTCAGCGATGATGACCGTGCCAACACCAACAAGACTCGCGTTGAAACCGTGGTTGCTGCTGCTGATAGCATGCTGATTAACTCTGAAGAGGCGCGAGACGCACTGAAAAGCATTGAAGGTGCAGGATTCGAAAACCTGAAGGGTGACTATGAACCGGAAACCGAAGAAGAGTAGAAGCCTTCGGGCGGTCAACTATAACGCCGGTAATATCATTTGGTATCGCAGAGAGTTACTGGCTGTTATCAGAGAAATGAATGACGATGTTAAGAAACAAATCGTCCCGATATTTGAAGATAACCCACTGGCGATGGACGCTAACCCGGTTCAATTGTTGCGTAGTGCTTTGCGTGCTCTGTCTAGGAAGTGGGTAGAGCGCTTCATTAAGATGGCGCTACCTACTGCCGAATCAGTGACAAACAAGACTGGCGAGGCTGTTGACCGCTCATTACTTGCTGCTGCCCGTAAAGACTCAATGACAATTAACATGCAGTGGACTGAGGCTATGCTCGAAAAGCGAGAGGCTATCATTTCAGAGAATGTGGCGTTAATCCGCTCCATTCCTGAGAAGTATTTCACTGAAGTGGAATCGATGGTGTTTCGCTCAGTAGCCAAGGGTGGCGACCGCAAAGGATTGGCTGACGAAATGGAAGCTAACTTTGGCAAGCGTCATGGTATTACTCGCAGGCGTGCTGAATTCATTGCACGTGACCAGGTACGCAAGGCTACCAGCGCACTATCCAACGCAAGGCAACAAGCGGCAGGGATTAAGCGAGGCATCTGGTTACACAGTGGCGGCGGTAGCGAACCCCGCAAGAAGCACGTTCATGCTAACGGGAAGGAGTTCGACCTAGATAAGGGCCTGCCAATCGGTGACAAAGGGCAGCATGTGTTGCCGGGTGAAGAGCCTAATTGCGGGTGTGTATGGAAGCCAGTATTGCCATTCTGAAAATATAAAACGAACAAGGTCGCTTAGGCGGCCTTTTTTATTGCCCGAAAAACAGGAAAGAACATGAAAGATGTGAAGTTTGCCTTCGATAAGGCGAGCGTTCGTCGCTATGACGTTGACGGGATGCTTCATGTTGAACTGACGCCTATCAGCAAGGCTAACGTCTGCGTCTACTACGGCAAAGAGATACCCGATTGGGAAGCGTTAGGCCTTAACCCTGACAAGGCATACCGGTTGCTACGTGACCCTGAAGAACTCAGGAAAGCCGCTCCAACATTCAACAACAAACCAGTTCTAGACACTCACATCGCTGTGTCGGTAATTGACCCGCCAAAAGAACACATTATTGGTTCGACTGGCACTGACGCAGTGTACGAAGCTCCGTATCTGAAGAATTCGATGGGCATTTACGACATCAATTCCATTATCGGCGTAGAGAACAAACAGCAGCGAGAAATCTCATCTTCATACCGTTATCGGCTCGACATGACGCCGGGCGAGTACGAGGGCGAACCATACGATGGCGTTATGCGTGACATCGTTTGTAACCATGTGGCAATCGTGCCAAGTGGCCGGGCTGGCCCGGATGTATTTGTATATGACTCACTACCTACAGGACTCAAACTGATGTCAAAAATCAAACAACTCATGAGCATCTTCAAGCCGCTGATGGCTAACGATGCCGACCCTGAAGCTGTAAAGAAAGCGGAAGAGGACGTGGAAAAGCTCATCAAAGACGACGAGAAAGACCCCAAAACAGCGAAGGACGAGATGACCGACGAAGAAAAAGAAAAGTTAGCCAAAGACGAAGCGGAGCAGGCTGAGAAAGACAAGTTAGCCAAAGATGAGGCTGATAGAGCCGATAAAGAGAAGATGGCAAATGACAGTAAATTAGCTATGGATTCAGCGATTAAAGCCGTTGAAGCCCGCGCAGCCGCGCTTCGTCAGGCAGAACGTGATGTTCGCCCCGTGGTTGGCGACTTAGCATGCGATAGTGCCGATGAAGTTTACCGGACCGCGCTGAAGCAGATGGGATGTGCAGATCATGCAACATTGCCTTCAGCAGCACTCCAATCTGTCTTCAAAGCCTACTCTCGCCCAGCAATGGCAAACGACGCAGCGCCAATTAGCCACGACTCTCGCGCTAACGTGAAAAACTTCTTCGAGGGGAAATAATATGTCATTTCAAAAGAGCGTAAATATTTATTCCGGCGTTGGACAGGCCGGACAGCCTGCGTCAACTACTCCAATCATCGCGGCGGCGGGCGGTCCGGGAGCATTTCAGGCGGGAACTGATGGATTAGTCATGGCTCGTTTCGCATGGCGTAACTCTACTAACCCTCTGCGACTGGATAACTCCGGCACCGGCAAACCTGTTGGCTTCATCTATAACAACGCCAATGCCACCATCGGCTACCTGCAAAGTAATAGCATGACCATCTCGGCAGGTCGTGAAGCATCACCTATTGTGGGAGGGGATTTCTGGGCGATCGCTGCGACGGTTGCCACCGTGGGACAGAAAGTTTTTGCTGTTCTTGCTGACGGTACACTGAAAACAGATGACGCTGGAGCGACGGTTTCCGGTGCGGTTGAAACTGACTGGTATGTGGCAAGCCCTGCCGCCGTCGGTGACTTACTTATTATCTCTACATGGAGCAAAGCATAATGCCTCAACTGACTCAGGCTGATTTCGCTGCCTTTAAAGCGGAAGCTGAATCGCGCGGCATTTACTTGCCATCCTCAGTGACCAAGTTTGCCATGGATGCTGATGTTCAGCCATCGCTGCCAGCTAACGGCGGCATTCCTGCCATTGTTTCTACGTTCATCGATCCGGAGATCGTCCGCACTATCTTTGCTAAGCAAAAGGCCGCAGACATTCTAGGTGAGAAGAAGAAAGGTTCTTGGGCGCAAGATACATTGATGATTCAGCGCATCGAGCAATCGGGTGATGTCGTGGCCTATGATGATTACAGTGAGCAGGGCGGCAACCAGGTTACTTCCCAATGGGAAAACCGTCAGGTGTATCGCTATCAAACGATGGTGATCTATGGTGAGTTGGAGCAGGAGCGTTATGGTCTGGCTATGCTGCCGTACGTAGCTGAGAAACAGCGTGCTGCGGCTTGGACACTGAATCAAGCGCAAAATAAGTTCTACTTTTATGGTGTTTCTGGCCTACTGAACTACGGCATCTTGAATGACCCAGACTTGCCAGCACCAATCACCCCAGCAACCGTCGATGGCAAGGTTCTGTGGAAAGATAAACAAGTCATCGATATCTATAACGATATCTTGGCGCTTTATGCTGACCTGATCGCTCGCACCAAGGGTGTAGTGGGTGATGGCGTTGACATGGCGTCACCACTGGTTCTGGCTATGAGTCCTAACGCTTCCGTGTGGTTCAAGCGTGCTAACGAGATCTTTGGTAACACAGTAGAGAAGATGGTTAAAGACACCTTCACTAATCTGCGCATTGAGATTGCTCCGCAGTACGATACAGATGCAGGCGATCTGGTACAAATGTTCGTTGAAACTGCCCAAGGTCAGGATGCTGGATATTGTGCTTATAGCGAGAAACTCCGCGCCCACCCAGTGATTACTATGACATCAAGCTGGAAGCAGAAACACTCGGGCACAACGTATGGCGCGGTAATTACCCAGCCTACGCTATTCGCTCAAATGTTGGGGGTGTAACTGATGGCTTCTAAATCAAACATGTACGTAATTGGTTGCAAACTGCCTAGCGGCATTTCGTTCCGTCATGGGGATAAGGTCATTACCCTGGCTGGCGCTAACTCATCAGCGCTGGTCAATGGTTTTGGTATTACCAATGATGTTCCTGCGGAAGCATGGGATGAGTTCGCTAAGGTTCACCAGGATTCTAAATTCATCCGTAACGGCATTATTTTCGCGGTGTCGGATGAGAAGTCAGCTAAAGACGCAAGTCGGGAGAACGCCAAAGTTAAAACTGGCTTTGAACAGGCCTCCAAAGAAACCGCGGGTGTGACGGAAGATAAAGAGGAGTAATCCATGGCAATCGTGGTGCTAGATATCACGAAATTCCGCGCCATGTTCCCTGAGTTCTCCAATGTAACCGACGAACAACTCCCTTACCTGTTTGAACAGGCCACCGATTACCTTAACAACTCTGAATTCTCACTTGTAGATGATGCCGTTAAGCGAGAGCGCTTGCTCTACCTGCTTATGGCTCATTTGGCATACATGAGATTCGGGGATGACAAGGGTAACGGTGGCTCCGGCATGGTAGGGCGGTTGTCGTCGGCTTCGGAGGGTTCTGTCTCGGTCTCTTCGGAGGCTGGCGTGGTTGAATTCCGTTACATGTGGTACACGCAAAGCCCGTATGGAATGGATTACTGGCAGGCAACGAAGGTATACCGCATGGCTAACTACTATCCGGGGAGTTGATTATGGCCGGGAAGATATCTGATTTCCTGAACAACATTGAAAAGCAGCTTTCATCCAAACAGGTGAAGGCTGGATTTATTGATGGGGCAACCTATCCAGACGGAACGAGCGTGGCAATGGTTGCGGCAATCAACGAGTACGGAAACCCCGGCAATAATCAGCCACCTCGTCCATTTTTCCGTAACGCGATAAGTGAAAAGTCTGGTGATTGGGCCGAAACGGTATCCAGGGGGATTCGCGCGGGAATTGATACCACGCAAGTTCTTGAGGTCGTGGGCGCTCAAATAAAAGGAGACATACAGGAATCGATAGCTACCCTCATGGAGCCAAAACTTTCTGATGTAACTCTTCACATTCGTAAAACGAGAAAGGTGCTCCCTAACCAATCTGATAAGCCTTTGGTTGACACTAAAGAAATGATCGGAGATGTCAATTACGAGGTGGGAGAAATTGAACCTTCATCGGATAGTTAAACCTGCCATTAACCGCGTAAACCCATTCATTTCTGCACTTGTTCGTCGGTCTGATGGTTTCACTATGGGTGAGGGCCGGAAGCAGGTTCCCAAGTACCTACCTGAAGCACCAGTCACCATTCAGTTGCAGCCCCTATCGCCCGGCGACTTGAAGCATGTGGACGGGCTAAATATATCCGGACTGCTCAAATCGATTCATGTTGATGGAAATTTTTACGGGGTGAACCGTGAAAAAGTGCTCGGTGGCGATCTGTTTATTATTGGTAGTGAAGAATGGCTGGTTATTGAGCCATTGGAGCTGTGGCCTGATTGGTGCAGGTTACTTGTTCAGTTGCAGGTGACGCCATGAATGACATGACCATTGATAACGTGATTGATGTGCTGGCCGACTTCGCAGAGCAATTCATCGGTAAGTGTGAACAAGCACAGGCTAACAGGGTTCCGATGGATAAGGGGCAGTTTTGCATTCTGACGCCATTGCGATTTAAGCGTCATTCAACCAGCCGAGAAATCAAGAAAGATACTGGTTCGCCAACAACAAGTGCCATTGGCTTTACTGAGGTTAGGCAGGCCGAAATTCAGGTTGATATCTACGGTAGCAATGCCGGGGATCGGGCTATCGCTTTGGAGACGCTATTCCGCACTGGCTATGCCTATGACGCAATCAAGGCCATAGACAGTCGGGTCGCCCCACTATACAGCACCGAAGCAATTCAGGCACCGATGATCAATGCTGAAAATCAGTGGCAAGAGCGCTACATGCTGACCGTTTCACTTCAGGTTCACATCACAATCGACGTCAAGCAGGACTATTTCGACGCGGTTAACTTTTCTATCGAACAAGCTGATAAGGCGACTCAATGAGCAAAATTCCATTATCGCGTGACTTTAAGATCACGCCTTCCACTGTAAACGCAGCCGGAACCGCGCTGGATGTTTACGGACTACTACTTTCCGATAACGAGTTACTGCCGGTTGGTAAAGTTTCCGAGTTTACCAGCGCGGCAGATGTTGGCGCAGCCTTTGGCACAACCAGCAAAGAATACCTGGCTGCATCGCTATATATGTCCGGGTATGACAACGCCACTGTTCGACCGGGTGCTGTTTTGTTTGGGCGGTTGGTGCAAGAACCTGTAGCTGGCTGGCTGCTCTCTGGTAGCTTTAAAGGCGTTAAAATCGCTGCACTACAGGGAGTTACTGGGACGATTACTTTAATGCTCGATGGAGCATCGAAAACCAGTACTTCTCTTAATCTATCAGCCGTAACAAGCTTCACTGACGCAGCAGCAGCAATTGCCACTGCGTTTGGTAGTGGCGTCGAAGTTGACTGGTTGCCAGTGCAAAGCCGGTTCATTATCCGGTCAGCTACCACTGGCGCTAACAGCGAAGTCTCACAGGCCGTTCCTGGTGCTGCCGCAACCGCACTGAAATTGACCGCAGATACAGCCGCAACAACTTCACCCGGTGCGGCAGCAACAAGCATCACCGACACAATGGGGGCGATTGTAAATCAGAATCAGGACTGGGTGATGACCGCCAGCGTGGTTGATCTCACTGATGAACAAAAAGAAGAGTTGTGCGCGTGGGTAAGTGCGTCAAATAACCGCTACGCCTACTCGATGTATGACACATCAGAAGATGCAACGGTTGCCAATAATGAATCGTGCTTCGTTCAAAGCGTAGTCATTGCGAATGGATATGAGAACGTATTCCCTGTGTATGGTTCGTATCTCTACTCGGTGCTGGCGCTGGCTTATTCTGCATCGCTTAATTTTAACCGAACCAATGGCCGAGTCTCTTACAAGTTTCGGGCATTCGCAGGTATCGCGCCAAACGTAACTGACAACGCCACGGCAGCGGCGCTTGAGTCGAACGGTTACAATTTTTACGGCGCATATGGGCAGAACAAGACCATGGCTAATTACGTCTCAAATGGCGCAATTACCGGCAAGTTCCTCTGGCTGGATAGCTTCATTAGCCAGGTATGGATTAATGCAAACCTAGTAGCGGCATTTGCTAACCTGTTCACCAACAACTCATCGTATGCGTTTAATGCCGGCGGTTACGCTTCCATATCTGCTGCTGTGATTGATGTGGCTACCAATGCGATTAACTTTGGTGCTATTCGTGCTGGCGTTACGTTGGATCAGGCGCAAATCAACATCGTCAATGACGCGGTCGGAACCGATATTTCCAATGTGCTGTATACGCAGGGCTGGTTCTTCTTCATACCTCAGCAAACAGGTGCATCACGAACCGAGCGCAGCCTTGACGGTGCAATCTTCTATTACGTCGACGGGCAGTTGATTCAAAGCATCGACATGACCTCAACAAATATCCTGTAAGGACTGAAAATGCCTATCGATATTACAAGTGCCAACTCGAAGTTGCGTATCATCGTGCCATCGTTTTACCCTGGTGGGTTCGATGTTGATGATTACGCGGCCGAAGACATGTTTGATACCGGCGCATTGCAGAACGCTGAGGATATGATGTCAGCAGATGGTAAATACCACGCTGGCTTTATCTTCAACCCAACGGAGCTGACCATTACCCTAATGGCAACGTCTAACGCTGCCCAACTGATAGGAGATTGGTATGCAGCCGAGCGCACCGCTGTAGCAAAGTTTGCCTGCAACGCAGTGCTGACCATTCCAGCGCTTAACATCAAGTACAACTTTGTGAATGGAGTGCTCTATACGTGGACACCTACGCCTCCAGGTAAGCGGGTATTGCAACCACGCCCAGCCATTTTCCACTTTGAATCCTGCACACCGAGCGCCGCATAATGTCCAGAAAACAAATTACATATATCGTTGAAGATGAGGGTCGGGATAAGGGGAAGGAATTCCTTATCACTGAAATGTCAGCGTGGGATGCCGACGAGTTAGCTCAGGATATTTTCCGGTCGATGGGAGAATCTAACTTTTCTGGCATTCCTGCTGATGTTATTGCTATGGGATGCGCTGGACTGGCTACGGTTGGAATTAATGTCCTGTGTGCCGCGTCACCTGAAGTTTCACGTAATCTCCGAGATCGTCTGATGTCCACCGTGCAAATTGTTATTACGCACGATGGAAATAAACAAACTCGCGAGGTTAAGTCCATTGATTTTGAAGAGGTCTCAACTATTCGAACTCTGATGGACAAGGTGTTCGGAGTGAACTTCGATTTTTTAACCATCGCAGCCGCGTAAAGTATCCATTCATTCAGCCAGATCAGGGGCCATCTAAATTGGTATCCTCGGTCAACATATCCGCACAGATGAGTTCTATTATCTGCTCAGGCAGGGCCACCTACCTTGATTTGCAGGAGAAGTTGTCTGTGCGCGATGCGTTTAATCTGCTGGAGCTTATCGCGGTGGAGTGTCATAACAAAAGAGCTTGGCAGCAATACGCGGAGAAACTACGGTGATTCTCGAAGAGCTAGCATACAAAGTCACAGTAAGAACCGAGGAGTTTCTCTCGGGTAAAAAAAAGGTCGAAAGGGGGGCTAAAGACCTTAAGGAAGCCATCGAGGGGTTAACGGCCGCAATTGAGAAATCAACCACCTCCTCAATGTCCAAAACGACGAAAGAAACGGATAAAGCATCAGCAGCCGTGAAAGGGCTAAGCATGGCTTTTAGTGGACTGCTTGGGCTTTCAACGCGATTTCTAGCTGTTGGTGGGGTAATGACTGCGGTTGCCATCGGCATCCATCGCGCTTTTGAAAGTACCGCTGAATCCATCGTCCGGGCCAGTAACATGGGGAGAATGCTAGGAACGAGTGCCAGTAATGTTCTTGGCACTCAATATGGCTTTTCTCGCATAGGTCAGAATGGTGGCGCTTTTCTCGGTTCTCAGATGAGCGCAAAAATGGCACTCGCCAATCTGGAAGACCCAACCATCTTTGGTGGACTGACTCCAGAAGCACAGAACCTGCTTACCACTGGCGCAAGAACTGGCGTTGATATCCATAAGTTGGGCGGTAAATCTGAAGACGCTCTGGCAGAGTTTCAGAAATATGGAAAAGGTCATAGCGAGAAGCAGTTAATGCAGACTCTGGCTGCATTTGGTTACGACCCCAACCTTGCGGGAGACATCAAGAACGGCAAAGCCGTGCAGATGGTGTCTGAGGAGGAAAAACGCTGGAAAATGACCAAAGAACAGGAAGAAGCCCAGCGCAACATCCTCGCCACTACTAAAGCTCTGGACTCGCAATTTGCACAAGTAAAGCAAGATCTGATGGCAACATTTGGGCCAGAGGTTCTTAAAGCTGAACAGGAGTTCCTTGAGTGGTTGAAAGATAACAAGGGCGATATTATTGGGTTTTTCAAAGGGCTTGGTAATGGTATTGATGGGTTTATAAAAGCAGTAGGTGGTGCAGGTAATGCGCTTGGTATTCTTGCTGCGATGGCCCTACTTAGTGGTAAAAGTGTTGGTGGGGTTGCTGCGGTGGCCTTGCTTGGACAGATGGTTCAAGATCAATATAAAGATGTCCCTGATGAGCAGAGGCCATTTGTCTTTCAGCAGCATTTTCTAGAGAGATTTCTCGGTATTGATTACGATGACCCAAATAAAGACACTCCAACCAATAAATCAGGTAAAAATAGGCCAGATCGAAACCTTAACCCTCTAAATATCATGACAAAAGGCAATGCTGGAATGGATTCTGGTGGATTCGCTAAATATACTGATGAAGATTCAGGCTGGAAGGCGGCTAGAAATCAGCTATCCACTTATTACACTAGGGATAAATTAGATACTATTAGTGGGATTATTACTAAATGGGCGCCTCCACCAAAAAAACCGGGTGATCACAAAAACAACACTGCAGCCTACATAGCTCAGGTATCGAAAGCTATGGGGGTCGGTGCTAACGATAAGCTAGATCTTTCTGATCCTTCTGTTATGGCTAGTTTGAGTGCCTACATGGCGAAACACGAAGGGTATTCAAATTGGAAGAATGGGCTAGATTATGGAAACGCAGCCAAAAGTCAGTACGCTGGTTACTATCAGACTCAGCAACAACTTGCTAATGGGGTGGGAAGAGCAAACACACCAAGCCAAAACGTTGTCAACAACTACAATAGTCAAAATATTGGCGAGGTAAAAGTAACTGCGACTACAGAACAGGCTTCAAAACTGGCAGAAGGATTCAAGGAGATGAATAGTCGATCCTCAACAAATCAGGCATTTTCAAGCGCTGTAAAGTAAGTGCTTATTGGCGATCGTCAGCATGCATTGATAGGAACAAAAGAGTAGCAAGCTTAGATGACTTGTCAATACTATCAATCAAGTACTCTTTTGGTACTGGCCCTCTGCTATCATTTTTGAACTGCATATCAATGTTTTTCAAGGCTGCGGTTTTCCACATGGATATTTCGCCTTGTGATTGTGCGGTTTCTACTTGAGAAAGCGCATCAAGACAAATTGCTAGCGAGGAATCTCTTACTTCAGATGGAGTTTTCCCTAATTCGCTTAATCGTGGTCCATACTTGCTAACCATGCTTGACGCTATGCTTTTGCAGGCATCAAAAGGACTTGAAGCCCCTTTGGTTATGTACTGTCTCATTTCATCAACTAATGATTTTATGTCTTCCTTATTTTCTGAAGCATTTCCTGAGAAAATGAACACCAGTAAAGATAAGGTTATTAATCGGGTTTTCATAATAATTCCCTTGTGCTGTTTTCCTAATTCTACCCATTAGCTGACGCAATAACACGCAACATAGCCCACTCAGGTGGGCTTTTTGCATTCTGGCGCGTCCGTGCGGTAGATTGTAGTAGTTAGCAGAAAGATCATCTGGCTCAATAACTGTGCAGCCATCCAGTTGTTTCAAGCAAGATCGCGTAAGTTCGAGCTAAATTCGTGAACTGCGTAGAAAATAAATCACTCGATTAACCAATGGTTTATCTATTTGATAAACAACTGCGGTTGTGTGTTGACGCCTCGGTCAATTACACTTCTAAACGACCATTACAGGTCATGAGTAGTTTAATTTGATAGAGGTAGTATATGAATTTCTTCTCGGTCGCTAAATTTGCAATGTTGAGCGCAGCGATGCCTCAGCCTGCTGCGTCTGCGCAGATGTTCGCAATTTCTCCAGTTCCGACCGTTGGTCGAACAGGAGAAATTGAAGTTCCGCTAGATTTAATGGCTAAATTTGCTAGTGAATTGGCTGCTGGTAAAGCAGTTGTTGAGTCTTTAACTGAACAGGCTAATGCTTTTTATTTAAAGTTGCTTGAGTTATCTAATGATTCAACAGATAAAGCGCGCAGTGCTTTAAAGTGCCAAGATCTTAGTGAGTTCGAAGCTTGTGAAATGTTCATGAGAGCATTTGAAATAACGCTTAAAAAAGTAGCTGATGATAGTAGTTTGCCATCATTTGTCTCCTCTGAGATGAATGCTTATTGGAGAAAAGTTGCAAAAGCCCGCTCTATTGTAACCAAGGTAAATAGCTACGTTAAGCAACTAACACAAGATGCTGTTACATTTGAAAGTGATATTGATTTACAAGGTCTTAGATATTTAGCTGATTACACCACCGAAAAACTCGGTTCTAAAAGTTTTCACTAAGGTGGTAAATGGATGCAGCCCATTGAAGTATCTATAAACCCTCAAACGAAGAATGAATACTTTGATGATGTTTTCGGAAGATTCCCTGGACTTGAGTCGGCTTTATTAAGAGATTTCGCGGTTTATAAAACCACGTCTAAAGTGCCCGAATATTTTGGCCGAGACGTGGCTTATACTCAGCCTCACGGAGCATATAAGGCTGGATTAATGCATATTCATTTATGTTTTCCACCTAAAAAGTTCCCATCCAATAAACCACAAGCTGATAGAGCATGTCGTAAGGGTGACCCGGCCAATGATGCATGTTTAGTGTATGTTCAGGGTGAGTTGTATGAAAATAGATATTCGCTCATTGCAATAATGCATCCGAATGCTCATGAGAAAGGTAGAGACACTCAAATAATGAGTTATCTTTCTAGAGTAGCTCAAGATTTTGTAGATAAAAACTAACCCGCCCCGGCGGGTTTTTGCTTTCTAATATCCACGACCCAGCCATTGCGCTGGGTTTTTTATTGGTGGTAACCCATGAGCATTATAGACATCAACACCAGCGACATATTTAACGCTATTGGTGGCGGATCGCCATTATCAATTATAGACAGCGTGCTTCACCCGTCCTATTCAATAAGAAACCACGGGAAGGCTTCTATTGCTCTTGAGTTTAGCGGAATGGCATCTATTCAGCCGATAGGGAGAGCCCAAATAACTAATGCTCCCGTTGAAAGTGGTAAATACCAGTCCATCAATAAGGTTAAAGACCCTTCTAGGGTTAGGTGCTCAATCATTATCTCCGGAATGACTGGTTTCACCGGTACGATCCCCAACATTTTCGACCTTACTTTTACTAGTCAGTCTGACACCTTGAAAACCATCAAGGACATGTTAGCAACGACGGGGATATATGACATTGAGACGCCAAAAGAGACGTTAGAGAGTTATGATCTTGTCGGTCATTCCTATGAGGTTACTCATCAGCAAGGTGTGACGCTGCTTGTGGTTTATCTGGATTTTCAAGAAGTGATGCAGCAGATGGAGGTTTCTCTGTCTGGTTCGCAATCAAATACAAAACTAACAAATGATCAAAAAAGTCTAAGTAATTCTGGCGTTGGGGCTTCCACCTTGAATCCTGCCGGAGCCAAACAATCAACGGTAAATGAGCTAAGTAAGGCGTGGAGCGGCCTAAAATCTTCCGTATCGGAAATTGTTTCAAATGTAGACCAAACGATTACCACAGGATTTCAAAGTGCTCTGGATACTGTGAATAAACCAGTGCTTGAAGTTGTTAGTAGCGCAACACAGAAAGCGGCTGAGTTAACCAAGGAAATTGCAGAGGCGACGAAACCATGATGACAGTATCTATCGAACCTATGAAATCTCAGGAATTCAGTGTGCAACTTGGCGGACAGCAATGCAATATTCGCCTGATACAACGCACCAGTGCCATTTATATGGATTTGACGGTGGACGGCAACCCTATCATGCAGGGCGTACCCTGTTATTTCGGTAACCGTATGGTGCGGTATTCATATCTTGGGTTTAAAGGTGACCTGCTGTTCTTGGATTCGGTAGGACAGAATGATCCGCAATGGGAGGGGTTGGGGAGCCGGTTCCAACTATTCTACTTGGAGGAAGCTGATATTGTATAAACAACACTCTCTCCGCTTCGACTTTACCAATCTTACTAGCTCATTCGATTCATCCGGAAACAACAAGATATCCATAAATAATGTAAAAGCTGTCGTTTCATTGAATGCGGTAGTGGGAAGGACAGGGACGTCAGCGGATATATCAATATACGGACTTGGGCTGGATATGCTTGCAGCGTTATCTGGGCGCGCTGACGGGAATATGTTAGACACGCAGAGAATAAACGTGGAGATATTCGCTGATGATTCGGTCGTGTTTTCTGGAGGAATGACCTCATCAGTTGCAAATATGAATGCAGCACCAGATAGTAATTTGATGATATCTGCTACCGCAAATGCTGATCTGCAAAACATGCCAGCAAGCCCATTCTCTGTAAATGGCGCTCAAAAATTAACTGACGTTATTAATTCAATTTGCAGCGCGGCGGGATATCGCGCCTCTTTCAATAAAATGAATGGCATGACGACATCGGGAAGCCCTTATTTCGAAGGTAGCGTATTCGATCAGTTACATCAGATATGCGTCGATTATGGCGTTGCCATGTCGGCGACTCCACCTCAAAAGGTTGAGTTTTGGCCTGAAAAAAATACTCGAGATGAAATAATTCCATTAATATCAAAGGAATATGGTCTTATTGGTTATCCGATATTTTCATCAGGCGGGATTATGTTTCAAACTCAATACTCGTCTCTATTGGTTATTGGCCGCTTTATCGAAATGGAGACAGAGCTCCCAAATGCCAGCGGTAAATACCAACTTTCAACCGTAAGGCATGAACTATCGTCTTGGGTTTCGGGAGGGGCGTGGCATTCAGTCTGCACTGCATATAGAACCAATGAAGCAAGGGCGGAGGCACAAAATAAAAATGCATGAAAATTTATTTACCCCAACGAATGCGCAAGCAAGTAATGCAGAGTCTTTTAGTTACGCTTTTGAAAGATTAATGACCGGACTGTTTTTTATTGAGATTGTTAAGGTTAAGGGGGTGAGAGGGACAGCCCCGAATTTAGTTGTTGATGTTCTCCCGTTAGTCTCAAGAACTGACCGTTCAGGATCAATGATACCCAATAGCACAATCTACAATATCCCAGTATTTCGCCTACAGCGTGGCAGCTCAGCTATTATCATGAACCCCGTTATAGGGGATATTGGGATGATCGCTGTATGCGATAGAGACAATTCAGTTGCCCGAGCCAATTTATCCCAGTCTGTTCCGGGAAGTAATCGAACCCACAGCAAATCCGATGCGCTTTACCTAGGCGGGTTCCTTAACGGCCATCCAACGCAGTTTATTGAGTTCGCTGATAGTGAGTTAAATATCACATCCCCTAATCCGGTAAACATAACCTGCTCAAAGGCGAATATAACTGCTCCTGATGGGGTTGAAATGACAACGCCACTGATGCATGTCACTGGAAACATAACGGCAGGCGGTAACATAACTGACAATGCAGGAACTCAATCTGCTTCCCTCAAAGAGTTACGTGATAAATACAACGCCCACGATCATGATGTTGTTAACGTTCAGGGCGGCTCATCCACTATCACATCCAACACTACGGACAATCAGGTATGACATACAGAACCTTAATGCTTGATCCTGATACATGGGACTTAACGTTAGATGGTAATGGGAACATTGCCATTGCTGATAGTGGTTATGCCGTCGCTCAAGATGTCGCATCAGCCTGCCTGGTGTTCTCTGGTGAGTGTTATTACGACAATACTTTGGGTATTCCGTGGAAAGAAGAGGTCTTGGGTTCGCGCCCCTCCGCTGGCTATATCGCCAAAAAGATGGAAAGTGAAGCCAAGAAATTACCCATTGTGAGCCAAGCGATCGCTAACGTGTTTTTCGACAAAAACACACGTAAAACGCGCGGGGCCATACTGGTGACTGATAGAGATGGAAACCAATCACAGGTAATTCTATGACAACGTTAAAAACAGCGGTTCCCGGTGTAACTATCACAGAGACAGGCTTGCTGGTTCCTGATATTGCTGATGTCCTGTCAGGCAGATTAACGGACCTTGATGCCGCTATGGGGGGCGGAACTAGCCAACCGCTATCTTCACCACAGGGCCAAATATCTCAGTCAGATACAGAAATTATCGCCACAAATTATGATGCATTACTGTGCCTGTTCAATCAGATTAACCCAGATTACGCGACTGGCAGATTTCAGGATGGCATTGGCAGCATTTACTTCATGGAGCGGATCGCTGCGCAGGGAACAATTGTTACTGCGACATGCACCGGTGGCGTGGGGCGGCATATCCCTGCGGGTAGCACGGCGATGGATGAGTCTGGATATATCTATCAGTCAATTAATGGGGCATCCATAGGTTCCAGCGGTCATGTTGACATCCAATTCCAGAATCAGACCACTGGGCCGATCCCCTGCGGGGTGGGGGAACTAAACCAGATTTATTCCACCGGTCTTTCCGGTTGGGACGCAGTAAGAAATGATGCCGCCGGTGTCGTCGGTGTTGATGTTGAATCGAGAGTGGCTTTCGAGACGCGAAGGAAGCAATCGGTATCACGAAACGGCAGAAACACTGACGCCGCAATGCTGGCGGCGCTGCTATCAACTGACGGTGTTTTGGATGCGTATGTGTGGTCAAACCGGACTGACGCAACAGTTAATTCTGGGGCTACAAATTTCCCGGTATTGCGTCACTCAGTATATGCCTGTGTTTATGGTGGCGTGGACGCTGATGTCGCGGAGGCTATATTCACTACTAAAAATCCGGGAGCTAATCTTAACGGTAATGCAACGTTCACTGTCGAAGATAAAGAAAACTATAACGCCCCCTACCCGCAGTACATTATACAGTGGCAAAAAGCTACGCCGTTAAGAATTTATTTTAAGGTTGAAATAGAGACTAATGAAAATCTTCCATCAGACATAAGCAGCCAAATTAAGTCTATGGTGGAAACCGTGTTTAATGGTGGGTATGACGGTATAACAAAAGCAAGAATTGGCGGGAGAATTAACTCAGGAACGTATTACGCACCGATAATATCTATCTCCCCTGATTACGTGAATATATCCTCAATATCTATTTCAGGAAATGGTGTTGATTTTTCCCAGTCACTAACGGCAGGTATTGATCAGATACCTACAATTCAACAGGCAGACATTGAGGTAACACTAATGTGAGCTGGAAAGACACGGTACTAACTCAATATTCAGCAAGTGAAAAGCTCCTTTCCATAATCGATACATTTAATCAGGCTGTGAATTTAGATGAATTCACCGATGAGTTTATTAAAGAGGTGTGGAACGTAAACACATGCGGATCTTTTGGTCTTGATGTGTGGGGGAAGATAGTGAATGTATCCAGATATATTAAGGCGTCAATAGATACCAATAGTTTTGGGTTCTCTGAGGCCAATGACGGCGGGTCATACCCTTCGCCATTCAATGAAGAGCCATTCTATGCCGGAGTACAGGAAACTGAGACAGTAAGGCTGTCGGATGATGCATACAGGACACTCATTCTATGTAAGGCATTTTCGAACATAAGCATTGCGACTATTAAAGAGATAAATAAATTCCTTTCCATACTTTTTAAAGGTAGAGGGAGGGCATTTTGCGTTGATTACGGAGATATGAGGATGGGGGTTATTTGTGAATTTTATTTAGCCCCATATGAAGTGTCAATTCTTGAGAATTATGAGGTATTACCGATACCAAGCGCGGTTCTTATTACTACACATCAAATAGTTCCGCCATACTTCGGATTTTCATCTGACGCATATCCATTTAACGACGGAACATTTTTCAGAGAAATATAAATGAACAGAAATGACGAACCAAAAAAACAACCAGTCCCATTTGGAATTAATGGCCAGAGAGAGGCCATTATTCCTGACACTCCATCCGGTGATAATTCAGCGTCATACGAGAAGGGATTCCCGCCAATAACCATGGTTTTAAAGGCTGCTGGCGGATTACCGCCTAAAGGCCAAGATATGAACCAAATTCTTTATGAACTTTCGAATTTATTAAGATGGTTCAGTGCCGGAGCTTTAAATACATTTGACGCTGATTTTAATGAAGGAATTGGTGGATATCCAAAGGGTGCGGTAATACTTGGTAATGATGCTGAGACCATATTTATAAACAGGCTTAATGGTAATAAATCCAACCCAAATACCACTCCTACCAACTGGTTTAACTTATCAACCGGATATTTAAAGACGGCTAGCAATCTATCAGAAATAGCAACCGCTGGACCTGCAGCTGTGGCTGCTGCTGTAGCTAACCTTGGCTTAACAGAGGCCGCTGCCGCCGCTGCTGATGCTCTGAAGAAAAGCGCCAACCTTTCTGACTTGGCGAGCAAGCCAGCATCAAGGACCAATCTTGGTCTTGGCAACTCATCCACAAGGGATGTGGCGCTTGTATCCGACTATCCGATCGGCACAGCAGACAAGGTTGTTACTCTTCCAGGGCTGGTATCCTATGCGCTAGCTCAATCAAAAAACTTGTCGGATGTGACTAACGCGGCTACCGCTAGGAATAACTTAGGCCTCGGAAATTCTTCAACATTAGATGTGGGGAGTGCGGCTAATACCGTGGCCGCCGGCAATGACACGCGCATTACTGGAGCCCTTCAAAAGACGCAAAATCTGAATGACCTTTCGGACAAACCCCAGTCCAGGGTTAACTTAGGATTGGGTAATTCATCCACACGTGACGTAGCAACCTCGGCAGAAATCCCCGTCGGTACGGCAGATAAGGTTCTCACGTTGCCGGGGCTAATGATTCTTTTTGGAAAAATAAACTTCACTGGTAATAGTTTCATCAGGATACCAGACCGTCCGGGCGGGTTAATTATCCAGTGGGGCAAGGCAACAGGCCTAGCTACTGGAACATCATTCTCCACGGTCACCTTTCCAACTGCATTCCCCAATTATACCGGTTCAGTCATTACCACTCGAAATTATAGTGCTGCCGCCACTGGTGCTCAGGCAAACCAAACCGTGAGGAACGTCACCAGCACAACATTTGAGGTTAATGCGGCTGATACTGTGGTTGTGGATTTATTCTGGGTTGCTTTTGGCTACTAAATAACGAGGTTGTGATGTCATATTTATTTAATAAAAAGACAAGCCGGTTTTTGGCAAAAAATATGGTCGATGATGGTAGCTACGGTGAAATTAAAGACTCAGACTTAATCATCCCCACTGACGATGAGATGACTATATATCACGCCACTGCCGCACCACAAAGAAAACTATTGGGGACGGTAAAGGGCAGACCAGCCTGGGTCGATGCACCAGAGATGACGCCAGAGGAAGTTCTAGCTGAGGCAACTAGTCAGAGATCGGCGCTAAAGGCCAAAGCTGATAGTGAAATTGAATGGCGTCAGGATGCGGTTGACAGCGGTTCGCCTGAAGGGACGGAAGCAAATGATTTGGCAAAATGGAAGGAGTATCGAATCTCTTTAATGAGATTGGATATATCGACTGGTAAAAGCATAGAGTGGCCAGCAATGCCGGATTAGAATTTTTTATTGGCAGGGACGCCGGTTGGATCTGGCTTGTGCTGGTCGATTTTGGCCAGCCTTAAATCTGAGTTTGTGCTTTTATAAAAACCATACTGGTTTCGGCAGGTAAGGGCGTGTTTATCATTGTATCCAGTAGTGATAATATGGTTACTCATTTCGTGGCGAGTTAGAAGACACAAAACGATATGTGTACCAAGTTGCGTACCAATTTAACAAGCGTGGGTTAAATTGCGAATGCAACTCTTTGAATTCAAACAATAATTGTATATTACATGTGATCTGTCGTGTGGGTCACCACTGTAAATAAGGAATTAGAATGCCCGTAATTACCCTTCCTGATGGCAGCCAACGTCATTTTGACAAAGCTGTTTCTGTGCTTGATGTCGCTATGGATATCGGCCCCGGGTTAGCAAAAGCCTGTATCGCTGGCCGTGTAAACGGTGAGTTGGTGGATGCCACCGATCTGATCGAATCCGATGCGCAATTAGCCATTATTACCACCAAAGACGCCGAAGGGCTGGAAATTCTCCGCCATTCCTGTGCGCATTTGTTGGGACATGCTATCAAGCAGCTGTGGCCAAACACCAAAATGGCGATTGGTCCGACTATCGACAACGGTTTCTATTATGACGTCGATTTGGAACAGACCCTGACGCAGGAAGACCTGGATCTGCTGGAAAAGCGGATGCATGAGCTCGCTGACAAAGATTATGATGTGATCAAGAAGAAAGTGAGCTGGCAGGAAGCTCGCGATATTTTTGCAGCCCGTGGTGAAGAATATAAAGTGGCGATTCTCGATGAGAATATCAGCCGCGACGATCGCCCTGGACTGTATCATCATGAAGAATATGTCGATATGTGCCGTGGTCCACATGTACCGAACATGCGCTTCTGCCATCATTTTAAATTGCAAAAAACCTCCGGTGCCTACTGGCGCGGCGATAGCAAAAATAAAATGTTGCAGCGCATCTACGGCACCGCGTGGGGTGATAAAAAGCAGCTAAACGCCTATTTGCAGCGTCTGGAGGAGGCCGCCAAGCGTGACCACCGTAAAATCGGCAAACAGCTTGACCTCTACCACATGCAGGAAGAAGCGCCTGGTATGGTGTTCTGGCATAACGACGGTTGGACTATCTTCCGCGAGCTGGAAACCTTTGTGCGGATGAAGCTCAAAGAGTATCAATATCAGGAAGTTAAAGGCCCATTCATGATGGACCGCGTACTGTGGGAAAAAACCGGTCACTGGGAAAACTATGCTGAGCATATGTTTACCACTTCATCGGAAAACCGCGAGTACTGCATTAAGCCAATGAACTGCCCAGGGCACGTACAGATCTTCAACCAAGGGTTGAAATCTTACCGTGACCTGCCGCTGCGTATGGCAGAATTTGGTAGCTGTCACCGTAACGAACCGTCCGGTGCTTTGCATGGCCTGATGCGCGTGCGTGGCTTTACTCAGGACGATGCTCACGTTTTCTGTACTGAAGAACAGGTTCGCGATGAAGTAAATAGCTGTATTAAGATGGTGTACGATATGTACAGCACCTTCGGCTTTGAAAAAATCGTGGTGAAACTGTCTACTCGCCCAGAAAAACGTATCGGTAGCGACGAACTCTGGACTCGGGCTGAAGAAGATTTGGCCGCCGCGCTGACTGAAAATGGTATTCCGTTTGATTATCAGCCGGGTGAAGGGGCGTTCTACGGGCCAAAAATTGAGTTTACTCTGCATGATTGTTTGGATCGTGCGTGGCAGTGTGGTACCGTACAGCTCGATTTCTCATTACCGGGTCGCTTAAGTGCGTCTTACATCGGCGAAAACAACGATCGCCAGGTTCCGGTTATGATTCACCGGGCAATTTTAGGGTCAATGGAGCGCTTCATCGGTATTTTAACCGAAGAATATGCCGGCTTCTTCCCTACCTGGATTGCTCCGGTACAAGTTGTAGTGATGAATATCACTGATAGCCAAGCTGAATATGTCCAAGAAGTAACCAAAAAACTGCAAGATGCAGGGATTAGGGTGAAAGCGGACTTGAGAAACGAGAAGATTGGCTTTAAAATTCGTGAACATACGTTGCGTCGGGTTCCCTATATGTTGGTTTGCGGCGATAAAGAGATCGAATCAGGCAAAGTTGCCGTTCGTACTCGTCGCGGTAAAGACTTGGGAAGCGTGGATGTCAACGTGGTCGTAGACAAGCTGCTAACAGAGATTCGCAGCCGTAGTCTTCATCAACTGGAGGAATAAAGTATTAAAGGCGGAAAACGAGTTCAACCGGCGCGTCCTAATCGCATTAACAAAGAGATTCGCGCCACAGAAGTTCGCTTAACAGGCGTTGATGGTGAGCAGATTGGCATTGTCAGTCTGAATGAAGCTCTTGAAAAAGCCGAGGAAGCTGGTGTTGATTTAGTAGAAATCAGTCCGAATGCCGAGCCGCCGGTTTGCCGTATTATGGATTACGGCAAGTTCCTCTACGAGAAGAGCAAATCGACGAAAGAACAGAAGAAGAAGCAAAAAGTTATTCAGGTCAAGGAAATCAAATTCCGTCCTGGTACCGATGATGGCGACTATCAGGTCAAACTACGCAACCTGATTCGCTTTCTGGAAGATGGCGATAAAGCCAAAATCACCCTGCGGTTCCGTGGGCGTGAAATGGCGCACCAGCAGATCGGTATGGAAGTGCTTAACCGCGTCCGTAAAGACCTGTGTGAAGATTCTGATCTGGCCGTTGTCGAGTCCTTCCCGACTCGTATCGAAGGCCGTCAGATGATCATGGTGCTCGCACCTAAGAAGAGACAGTAAGGCATTCAAGTAACAGGTTTCATGGCACCTTGTGCGCTATGATCCTGTTCGCCTAGCTAGCTCGTTGTAATTAACAATGCGAAGTGGATATATTCAATGCCAAAGATTAAGACAGTACGCGGCGCCGCTAAGCGCTTCAAAAAGACCGCCAACGGTGGTTTTAAGCGTAAGCATGCTAACCTGCGTCATATTTTGACCAAAAAAGCTACTAAGCGTAAACGTCATTTACGTCCTAAAGGCCTGGTATCTAAGAACGATCTGGGTCTGGTCGTGGCATGTCTGCCGTACGCATAAGTATTTTTGGTTTGAATTAAGACGATAGGAGAAGTACATGGCTCGCGTAAAACGTGGTGTGGTAGCACGTGCACGTCACAAAAAGATTTTAAAGCAGGCGAAAGGTTACTACGGTGCCCGTTCGCGCGTTTATCGTGTTGCATTCCAGGCAGTGATCAAGGCAGGCCAATACGCCTACCGTGACCGCCGTCAACGGAAGCGTCAATTCCGCCAACTGTGGATTGCACGTATTAACGCAGCTGCTCGTCAGAGCGGTCTGTCTTACAGCCGTTTCATCAATGGTCTGAAAAAGGCTTCTGTTGAAATCGACCGTAAGATCCTTGCTGACATCGCAGTATTCGACAAAGTGGCATTTGCCGCTCTGGTAGAAAAAGCGAAAGCAGCTCTGGCGTAAGTCAGAATGAAAGAGGGAGCTTGCTCCCTCTTTTGATCTTTGTAACCTTGGCAAATTTTGTCAGGATAACTAATCAGTCAACAGATTTATCGTTCAACAGCGTTTTGTTATTCGTAAGGCTAGATAATGATGCAATCAGTTATTTTCCGTTTCTTTTTTTACTTTAGCACCTGATTTTAGGAGGCTTGCGCGTAAGAAAAGAAACGAAAAGTAGCGCCGAAGCCTCCCACCGTGGAGGCTTTTTTGTTTCTATAACTCAAGTATGTGTTTGATCCTATTGAACCAAGGTTTCCAATTCTGGCAGCACGCAGTAAAATATGTGCCAGAAGATCAATATCTTGTTGTTCGATAACGTCTTGGCCGTTGTAGGACAGGGCGCAATAGAGCGAATTTTACACAAAACAGTTTTATCCAGCGGTTTAAATAGCAGTTTAATAACTACAAGCGGGCCATACCGGCCAGAGGAAGAGGAAAACAATGCCACATCTCGCAGAGCTGGTTGCCAGAGCTAAAGCAGCCGTAGAAGAGGCCCAGGATGTTGCCGCGTTGGATTTGGTGCGCGTCGAATATCTAGGCAAAAAAGGCCATTTGACCCTCCAAATGACGTCGCTACGTGAGCTGCCAGCCGAAGATCGCCCAGCAGCAGGTGCCGTGATTAATCAGGCAAAACAAGAGGTTCAGGAAGCGTTGAATGCGCGCAAGGAACTGCTGGAATCAGCGGTTCTGAACGCGCGGTTGGCTCAAGAAACTATCGATGTCTCGCTGCCTGGCCGCCGAATGGAAAACGGGGGCCTGCATCCGGTTACCCGTACCATCGATCGCATCGAAACCTTCTTTGGTGAGCTGGGCTTCTCCGTGGCGTCAGGCCCGGAAATCGAAGATGACTATCATAATTTTGATGCGCTGAATATTCCGGCTCATCATCCGGCGCGTGCCGATCATGATACCTTCTGGTTCGATGCAACGCGTTTGTTGCGTACCCAGACTTCAGGTGTGCAGATTCGTACCATGCAGGGCCAGCAGCCGCCAATCCGTATTATTGTTCCTGGCCGGGTTTATCGTAATGACTACGACCAAACGCACACTCCTATGTTCCATCAGATGGAAGGTTTGATTGTCGACCGCGATATCAGCTTTACCAATCTGAAAGGTACTTTGCATGATTTCCTGCAAAACTTCTTTGAGGAAGATCTACAGATCCGCTTCCGTCCTTCCTATTTCCCGTTCACCGAACCTTCTGCCGAAGTGGATGTGATGGGTAAAAACGGTAAATGGCTGGAAGTATTAGGCTGCGGTATGGTTCACCCTAACGTATTGCGTAACGTCGGTATTGATCCAGAGATCTACTCCGGCTTTGCATTCGGGATGGGCATGGAGCGTTTAACCATGCTGCGTTACGGCGTGACCGACCTGCGTGCATTCTTCGAAAACGATCTGCGTTTCCTCAAACAGTTTAAGTAAGGCGGGTATATCTCATGAAATTCAGTGAACTTTGGTTACGCGAATGGGTAAACCCAACCATTGGCAGTGACGAATTAGCCCACCAAATCACCATGGCCGGACTGGAAGTTGACGGCGTTGATGACGTTGCTGGTGCATTCCACGGCGTGGTCGTTGGTGAAGTTGTGGAGTGCGGGCAGCATCCCAACGCAGACAAACTGCGAGTAACGAAAATCAATGTCGGCGGCGATCGTCTGCTAGATATCGTCTGCGGTGCACCTAACTGTCGTCAAGGGCTGAAGGTTGCCGTAGCGACCGTGGGCGCGGTTTTACCGGGTAATTTCAAGATTAAGGCTGCGAAACTGCGTGGTGAACCTTCGGAAGGGATGCTGTGCTCATTCTCTGAACTGGGTATTTCTGACGATCACGACGGAATTATCGAGTTGCCGCTGGATGCGCCAATTGGCACCGACATCCGCGAATATCTGCAACTAAATGATAAAACTATCGAAATCAGCGTGACGCCAAATCGTGCCGACTGTCTGTGTATTCTAGGTGTCGCTCGCGATGTCGCGGTAGTGAATCAGTTAGCTCTGACCGAACCGGATATGAGCCCGGTTGCTGCAACCCTCAGCGATACCTTCCCAATTCGCGTTGATGCGCCGCAGGCGTGTCCACGTTATCTGGGACGCGTAGTGAAGGGGATTAACGTTAAGGCCGCTACGCCGCTGTGGATGCGTGAAAAACTGCGTCGTTGTGGTATCCGCTCTATCGATCCGGTTGTTGATGTAACTAACTACGTATTGTTAGAACTGGGCCAGCCGATGCATGCGTTTGACGTGGATCGTATCGACGGTGAAATCATTGTTCGTATGGCCGCAGAAGCGGAAGAGCTGACGCTGCTGGACGGTACTAAAGCCAAACTGAGCGCAGATACGCTGGTTATCGCCGATAAGCAGAAAGCGCTAGCTATGGCCGGTATTTTTGGTGGTGAACATTCAGGCGTGAATGAAGCAACCCAGAACGTCTTGCTGGAATGTGCTTTCTTCAATCCGTTGTCGATCACCGGGCGAGCGCGCCGTCAAGGTTTGCATACTGATGCTTCACATCGTTATGAGCGTGGTGTCGACCCTGCGTTGCAACATAAGGCGATGGAACGAGCAACCCGTTTGCTGATTGATATTTGCGGCGGTGAAGCTGGCCCGATTATTGATGTCACTTCAGAAGCGGATTTGCCGAAACGCGCCACTATTACTCTGCGTCGTGAAAAACTGGATCGCCTGATTGGCCACCATGTGCCAAGTGAACAGGTTACCGATATCCTGCGTCGTTTGGGTTGCCAGGTGACTGTGCAGTGTGATAACTGGCAGGCAGTTGCGCCGAGCTGGCGTTTCGATATGGAAATCGAAGAAGACCTGGTGGAAGAAGTTGCCCGTATTTACGGTTACAACAATATCCCTGATGTGCCGGTAAAAGCAGATTTGGTGATGACCAAACATCGCGAAGCTGACCTGCCATTGAAGCGTGTGAAGGCATTATTGGTCGATCGCGGCTATCAGGAAGCAATTACTTACAGTTTTGTTGATCCAAAAATCCAGGCTTTATTGCATCCGGGTCAAGAGCCTCTGATTTTGCCAAGTCCCATTTCCGTGGATATGTCAGCAATGCGCTTGTCTTTGCTGACTGGTCTGCTAGCAGCAGTGGTTTATAACCAGAATCGTCAGCAATCTCGTCTGCGTTTGTTTGAGAGTGGCTTACGCTTTGTTCCTGATAATAAAGCAGATTTGGGTATTCGACAGGACGTAATGCTAGCGGGTGTGATTGCCGGTAACCGTTATGATGAGCATTGGGATTTGGCGCGTCAGCCGGTGGACTTCTATGATTTGAAGGGTGATTTGGAAGCAATTCTTGAACTTACCGGCAAATTATCTGACGTTCAGTTCCGTGCAGAATCGCATTCCGCACTGCATCCGGGTCAAAGTGCCGCAATTTATTTAGCGGGAGAACACATTGGTTTCATTGGTGTAGTTCATCCTGAACTGGAGCGTAAGCTCGATCTGAACGGCCGAACTGTGGTGTTCGAATTGTTGTGGAATAAGGTCGCAGACCGCGCCGTGCCTCAGGCCAGCGAGATTTCGCGCTTCCCGGCAAACCGTCGAGATATCGCTGTTGTGGTGGCTGAAAACGTTCCCGCAGAAGATATTTTGGCCGAGTGTAAGAAAGTTGGCGCAAATCAGGTAGTTGGCGTAAACTTGTTTGATGTGTACCGTGGCAAGGGCGTAGCCGAGGGTTATAAAAGCCTCGCTATCAGTCTGGTGTTGCAGGATACCGCCCGTACACTGGAAGAAGAGGAGATCGCCGCTACCGTTGCAAAATGTGTAGAGGCGTTAAAACAGCGATTCCAAGCATCCTTGAGGGATTGAACCTATGGCGCTTACTAAAGCTGAAATGTCAGAACATCTGTTTGAAAAGCTTGGGCTTAGCAAACGGGATGCCAAAGACCTGGTAGAGTTATTCTTTGAAGAGGTACGTCGTGCTCTGGAGAATGGCGAACAGGTCAAATTGTCTGGCTTTGGCAATTTTGATCTGCGAGACAAAAACCAACGTCCGGGCCGTAATCCGAAGACCGGTGAGGACATTCCTATTACGGCGCGCCGTGTGGTGACTTTCCGTCCTGGGCAGAAGCTAAAAAGCCGGGTAGAGAATGCCACTCCCAAAGAGTGAGTAATCCGACAAAAAAGGCCGCGCAAGCGGCCTTTTTCTTTTGTAATCTTATAGCTAGCATAGCCAGAAACGCGATTTTCTCTGCTTCCGCCCCGTCTTCCGCGTTCGTTTTATTCTCGCCGAACTCGCTAATGAGTTTCTACGCTTTGCTGCCGTGTCTCTCATATAGGAAGATGCCAATTAATGTATTTACGAATAAAATCCTTGCCCTTGCTACGCAAAACTTTCACTTATCCTGCTAACCCCCTAATATCTGTCCTCAAACCCAGGCAATAAGCCTTTTTCTATCTCGGATCATGATCCTGTTTTCCCAGTCATGTTCTGTCAGCCGGATTGCAGAATATTATGCAGATAAGTCAGACATTTATCTTACTCCAGCAGCATCAGCTGCGGCGGGATCGTCGTTATCTCGGACTCCTCGCCTGCGGTATGTTACTGGCTCTGTCACTTGCTCTTTGCGCAGGGGAGGTTTGGATATGGCCCAATCGGTGGCTAAGCGCCGATGGACAATTATTTGTATGGCAACTGCGTTTACCTAGAGCATTAGCCGTAATGATGGTTGGTGCCAGTCTGGCGGTAGCGGGAGCCATAATGCAAAGCCTGTTCGAAAATCCACTGGCCGAGCCGGGATTGTTAGGCGTGGCGAACGGAGCTGGCGTTACGCTGGTGCTGGCGGTTTTATTAGGGCACGGATTGCTGCCGGTGTGGGTGCTGAGTCTGAGTGCAATTATCGGCGCGTTGGTCATGACCTCGCTGCTGCTGGCTTTTGCCCGACGCCGACGTTTAAGCAATGCCAGATTGCTGCTGGTTGGCGTAGCTTTGGGGATTGTATGCAGTGCTGTGATGACGTGGGCGGTTTATTTCAGTACCAGTCTGGATCTACGTCAGCTGATGTATTGGATGATGGGCGGTTTTAGCGGGATAGATTGGCGGCAGTGGTTGCTGGTGTTGCTGTTATTGCCAGTGGTGATTTGGCTTTGCCTGCAAGGTAGAATCCTGAACTATATGGCGCTGGGAGAGCAGCAGGCGCGACAGCTTGGGGTCTCACTCCATAGGTGGCGTAATCTATTGGTTTTGGCTATTGGTCTGCTGGTAGGCATCAGCGTTGCATTAGCCGGTGTGATTGGCTTTGTCGGTCTGGTAATCCCACATATTTTGCGATTAACCGGGCTGACCGATCAGCGATTCCTGTTAACAGGCTGCGCTTTGGCCGGGGCGGGAGTGCTACTGTTAGCCGATGTGATTGCTCGTGTTGCCTTGTTTTCCGCAGAATTGCCGATTGGCGTGGTGACGGCAACGCTGGGAGCTCCGCTATTTATCTGGTTACTGATTAGGGTGAAAAGCGTAGAGTCGTGAACGGAAAACCTGCTAATAGTCGCTTTAAGAGGACTTTGCATCAATATCGCTCAGGGTTAACTCGGTAAAAGTTTAGCTCTCTATAATAAAAGTTTCACTCTCTATAATAAGGATGACATCCGATGACCGCTCCGATTTATGCTACTCAACTACACACTATCGATCATCAAACGACGTCGCTGAAGGCCTATCAAGGCTCCGTGCTGCTGGTGGTGAACGTTGCCTCCGAGTGCGGACTGACCAAACAATACGCAGGTCTGGAAAAACTGTACAAAACCTATCATCAACAAGGTTTTGAAGTTTTAGGATTTCCGAGCAATGAGTTTGCCGGTCAGGAGCCAGGCAGCGATGAAGAGATTCAGGCATTTTGCCGGGGCACCTTTGGCGTAGAATTCCCCATGTTCAGTAAAGTCGAAGTTAATGGCTCAGGCCGTCATCCGTTGTATCAACACTTAATTTCCGCTAAGCCACAGGCTTTGACGCCTGCGGACAGCGAGTTTTTCCAGCGGATGAGCAGTAAGGGGCGAGCACCAAAACAGATCGGCGATATATTGTGGAACTTCGAAAAATTTTTGATTGGCCGGGACGGTACGGTTATTCAGCGTTTCTCACCGGATATGACGCCAGAAGATCCGGCAATCATTGCCGCGATCGTTCAGGCGCTGGCTCAGCACTGATTTTCACTTAACTTATTAGCTAACGAGATTATTGTGACGTTATTGCAACTCAACGATGTCAGTGTCGCGGGCCGATTAGCCTCGTTTTCAGCGCAGGTTGATGCTGGGTTGCAAATTCATCTTATTGGACCGAACGGTGCGGGGAAGAGCACCTTGCTAGCCTGCGCCGCGGGTGTATTACCGACTACGGGGGATATTTCTCTGCTCGCAACGCCTCTTACGCAGTATTCCGGCGCTGAATTAGCACGGTATCGGGCTTATCTCAGTCAGCAGCAAACGTCGGTTAGCCTGATGCCAGTATTTCAATACCTCTCTCTGCATCAGCCCGTAGGGGCGGATTCGGAATCCGTGGCGATAGCCATCGGTTATCTCTGTGAAAAATTACGTTTAGCCGATAAGCTGCCGCGTTCTCTCACTCAACTTTCCGGCGGAGAATGGCAGCGGGTCAGGCTGGCGGCTATTTTGTTACAGGTATGGCCAACGGTGAATCATCATAGCCAATTATTACTACTGGATGAGCCAACCAATAGCCTTGATGTGGCGCAAAAAGTTGCGTTAGATGCGCTGTTACGGGAGTTTTGCGCCAGCGGTCGCAGTGTTATTGTCAGCGCTCACGATCTGAATCATAGCCTGCAACAGGCCGACAGAATCTGGCTACTGGCGCAGGGAAAACTGGTTGCGCAGGGTGAAACGCTGGAAGTGATGCGACCAGAGATATTATCACCGATTTTTGAGGTGAATTTTCAATTACACCGTTTTAATCAGCAGAATTGGATTGTTTGTCAGAATTAATAATTATTGCATTAACTATTCTGGTTATTAATTACTCCCTAATTTTTATATCGTATATAAATGAAGTTAACCTAGCCATTATTAGGCGAGGTTAACTCAATTTTTCCACTTAATTCACTATAATAACTCAATGGTAGTACCGATATTTTATAGATTGGATTCTATGTTTAATGCAATTATTGCTTAGTAAGGGGTCACTCCGTCAAATTTTCTCAAGAGGGCTGCTACCGGTGAGCCATTTAAGGCAATTTCATCTTATTACTTATGAATTGTTGGTTGCTATAGGATTTGAAGCTCCCGAGATAGCTGAAAATCAAGATATCATTACGTTGACAATCGATGATGCTTTGCAATTGAATCTATGCGCGATAGATCAAGAATATTGGATACTTCAGACCTCAGTAGGTATGGCGAACAGTTTATCGTTAGAGGAAATGATTGCTCTGTTGAATAAAAATAGGCCAACAGATTATTTATGGCAGCCGGTTTTTGCCTTTGATGAAAAAAATGATGTGATCTGTTGGCTACGTCTCCCGCTATATGGAATGGATATACCAAGTTTGTTATCCATAATGGAACGGTTTATTTCAGATGCGTGTATTGAACGAATAGGTCTTGATTTTCCTCTGTAAATATCTTTTTTTTCATGTTGTTATGAGGAGGCTGGTATGGTGGGTAAACTAATTGGAAATACTGATTATTTAAATATTGGATTGGGTCTTGCAAGCGAAAAAAATCGTGTGTTTGGTATGGATAAAAAAGGCCAGTGTGTAACATTTGGTCGCTTCTCTGCCTATTTACATCCACATCAGGTTAAAAGATTTTTAGTTGAAGCTCAAAAAACCGAGTATGGAGTTAATATCAAAGGAACGAAGATAACTTATAACGACGTGATTCGTCAGGCGAAGAATTTATCCCATAACGAGTACGAGATTGGGGGCGTTTTTGATAAAATCAGTAACGGGCATCGTTTAAAAAGTCAGCTTATCACTTAACATACAGAGGCACGTCTACCTTTGTAAAATTAGTCATATGTAGTAAGTAACATGAAATTTCAAGTGAAATAGGAACAGCCAGCGTTAATTCTGGCTGTTCATTGATATTTTGATTTGTAGTGAAAACGCATTCAAACGGATCGTTATTGGCAGATGATGGGGGAGAAGTGCCATTGCTGCTCCTATACATTTTGCGTTAATCCGATGTTGAACAGACTTTTTCTCTATTTTCTGTCCCTTAATTCACGCCATCTTTACTTCTTATCTCTAAATAACGCGATACTGCAATGAATGACGGAGATAGGATCATTCGATTAACCCTGCACGTCACTCAAAAATTAATTATTTTAGCTAAACTATTTTTATAAATTATACGATTATGATTATTTCTGAGTTTCGGTTATTTCTATACTGAAACTGAGCGTAAATCGGTAAACATTCACCTTCGTCTGCTGTTGTGTCGCAAAAAAAATGAAGTTTATTCTCTTGATTCATCAGAATATTTACATTAAGCCAACTCTGGCTAAATTTTGTGCACACGCCACAAAATAATGTTTTTTTCTCCTGTTCTTAAGGTTGGATTAAGGTTCATTGTCTACATTTATCAGTGGTGTGCAGTGAGATCAATCGTGGCCGCGTTTAGTTTTCGTTAACTTACTTCGACTTATAGTGGCGTTAAATTTGTTGTGTCCTACTGGGTACATTCATGGAAAATTTCTTACCTTTCTCTGTTCCTGCTATTGGCAGTGAAGAAATTGCTGCTGTTACAGAAGTTCTGACATCAGGGTGGATTACCACCGGACCGAAGAATCAACAATTAGAACGCGAGTTTTGCCAGGCTTTTGGCTGCAAACATGCCGTAGCGGTCTGTTCTGCCACGGCGGGAATGCATATTACTTTAATGGCACTGGGCGTTGGGCCGGGCGATGAGGTGATAACGCCTTCTCAAACCTGGGTTTCTACCCTTAATATGATTGAGTTATTGGGTGCCGTTCCGGTGATGGTCGATGTTGACTGGAACACGCTGATGGCTAGCGCTGAAAGTATTGCCGCTGCTATCACCCCTAAAACCAAGGCGATTATTCCGGTGCATTATGCTGGCGCGCCCTGTGATTTAAACAGCATTAGGCAAGTTGCCCGTCAGCATCAGATTCCGCTGATTGAAGATGCGGCGCATGCGGCAGGAACACGCTACGGCGATGAATGGATAGGGCAGCAAGGAACGGCGATTTTCTCTTTCCATGCGATTAAGAATATGACCTGCGCCGAGGGCGGATTAATCGCAACCGATGATGACGTGCTGGCTGAAAAAGTACGTCGCTTAAAATTTCATGGATTAGGCGTTGATGCTTTTGACCGTGAGTTAAAAGGGCGTAGCCCGCAGGCAGAAGTGGTCGAACCGGGATATAAATATAATTTATCCGATATTCACGCGGCTATTGCTGTGGTGCAACTGAAACGGCTACCGGAAATAAACGCTCGCCGTCAGGCTTTGGCTGAACGTTATATTCAGGCATTGGCAGGTTCACCGTTACAACCTTTGGCATTGCCTGATTATCCTCATCATCACGCCTGGCACCTATTTATGGTTCGGGTAGATTCCGAGCAGTGCGGTATAAGCCGAGATCAACTTATGGCTGAATTAAAAGCCTTGGGCATTGGCTCTGGTTTGCATTTCCGTGCGGCTCATACGCAAAAATATTATCGCGAACGTTATCCCGATTTAACTTTGCCAAATACCGAGTGGAATTCAGCCCGGCTTTGTACTTTGCCTCTGTTCCCCGATATGCAAGATAGCGATGTTGACCGGGTGGTCAACGCATTAGCAACTATTATAGGGCCTCGCCGTGTCACAGCCTGAAGAAATTAATAAAGTCTCGATTGTTATTCCTGTTTATAACGAACAGGAAAGTTTACCCGCATTATTGGAGAGAACCTCGGCTGCCTGCCAGTTATTACGCCAGCCTTATGAAATTATTTTGGTGGATGACGGCAGCAGCGATAATTCGGCAGAAATGCTAACCGCTGCGGCAGAAAAACCGGATAGCTGCATTATTGCCGTCTTGCTAAACCGTAATTATGGCCAGCACTCTGCCATTATGGCGGGTTTTAATCAGGTCAGTGGCGATCTGGTTATTACGTTAGATGCGGATTTGCAAAACCCGCCGGAAGAAATTCCCCGTTTAGTGAGCGTTGCCGAAGAGGGTTATGACGTGGTCGGTACAGTGCGTGCCAACCGTCAGGATTCTATGTTCCGTAAAACGGCCTCCAAGATGATCAACATGATGATCCAAAAAGCGACAGGGAAATCGATGGGGGACTACGGCTGTATGCTACGTGCCTACCGTCGGCATATCGTTGACGCGATGTTACACTGTCACGAGCGCAGTACTTTTATTCCGATACTCGCCAACACCTTTGCCAGAAAAACCACAGAAATTAAGGTTCATCACGCCGAGCGCGAGTTTGGCGACTCCAAATACAGTCTGATGAAGCTGATTAACCTGATGTACGACCTGATCACCTGCCTGACAACTACGCCGTTGCGTTTGCTCAGTCTGGTTGGCAGCGTCATTGCACTGTCAGGTTTCACCCTCTCGGTACTGCTGGTGGCATTACGTTTGATTTTTGGCCCGGAATGGGCTGGCGGCGGCGTGTTCACGCTGTTCGCGGTGTTATTTATGTTTATTGGGGCACAATTCGTTGGTATGGGTTTACTCGGTGAATACATCGGACGAATTTACAACGACGTACGCGCGCGTCCCCGATATTTTGTGCAAAAAGTGGTCGAGTCTCAGCAGGCCAAAAAAACTCAGGAAGAAGAATGATGAAAGCGATTGTATTTGCCTATCACGATATTGGCTGCGTGGGCGTTAATGCACTGGTTGAAGCGGGTTATGACGTTCAGGCAGTGTTTACCCATACTGATTCTCCGAATGAGAATCACTTTTTCTCTTCCGTTGCGCGGGTTGCCGCCGATCTACAATTGCCGGTGTTTGCCCCCGAAGACGTCAACCATCCTTTATGGGTTGAGCAGATCCGCGAAATGCAGCCGGACGTCATTTTTTCATTCTATTATCGTAACTTGTTGAGCGATGAGATTTTATCTCTGGCTCCGCAGGGCGCATTTAACCTGCACGGTTCATTGTTACCTCGCTACCGCGGTCGCGCGCCGATTAACTGGGCGTTGGTCAAAGGTGAAACCGAAACTGGCGTAACCTTGCACAAAATGGTGAAGCGAGCGGATGCGGGCGACATCGCAGGTCAGCGTAAAGTGGCTATCAGCGATACGGATACGGCTTTAACCTTACATGCAAAAATGCGCGATGCCGCGCAGGCTCTGTTGCAGGATTTATTGCCAAAAATGAAGCGTGGCCCGTTAACACTAACGCCTCAGAATGAAGCGGACGCCAGCTATTTTGGTCGCCGTACCGCCGCCGATGGCGAAATCGATTGGGTTAAATCCGCTCGCGAATTACATAATCTGGTACGCGCGGTGACAGAACCTTACCCAGGCGCATTCAGCCATTTGGGACAGCGCAAGTTGATTGTATGGCGTGCCAGGCCACTGGACATCGAGCACCAAAAATTGCCAGGAACCGTACTTGGCACCAATCCATTGGTGGTAGCCTGCGGTGAGGGCGCGCTTGAAATCATCGCCGGTCAGGGCGAATCCGGACTGTACGTGCAGGGCAGCCGTCTGGCATTGGAAATGGGGATGGTAGCCGATGTCCGTTTAGGGGTTAAACCGCTAAATAAAAAGAAAAGACGCACCCGAGTCCTGATTTTGGGCGTCAATGGATTTATCGGTAACCATCTGACTGAACGTTTATTACGTGATGACGGCTACGAAGTTTACGGACTGGATATCGGTTCCGATGCGCTGGGTCGCTTTATGGATAATCCACGCTTCCATTTTGTTGAAGGTGATATCAGTATTCACTCGGAATGGATTGAATATCATATTAAGAAGTGCGATGTGATATTACCGCTGGTCGCTATTGCCACGCCGATTGAATATACCCGTAATCCGCTGAAAGTCTTTGAACTGGATTTTGAAGAGAACCTCAAAATCGTGCGTGACTGCGTGAAGTACAACAAACGTATTGTTTTTCCGTCGACCTCTGAAGTTTACGGTATGTGCGATGACAAAGAGTTTGATGAAGACCATTCTCGTCTGATTGTCGGGCCGATTAATAAACAGCGCTGGATTTATTCTGTCTCCAAGCAATTATTGGATCGAGTTATTTGGGCATACGGCGAAAAAGAAGGTCTGAAATTTACCTTATTCCGTCCGTTTAACTGGATGGGGCCGCGTTTGGATAATCTGGATGCTGCTCGTATCGGTAGTTCCCGTGCCATTACTCAGTTGATATTGAATCTGGTGGAAGGTTCGCCGATCAAACTGGTTGACGGTGGGGAACAAAAACGTACCTTTACTGATATTAACGACGGTATTGAAGCTTTATTCCGCATCATTGAAAACCGCGAAGGACGTTGCGACGGTCAGATTATCAATATCGGTAACCCGACTAACGAAGCCAGCATTCGTGAACTGGCTGAAATGCTGTTGGCCAGCTTTGAGAAACATGAATTGCGCGACAAATTCCCGCCGTTTGCTGGCATGAAAACCATCGAAAGCAGCGCTTACTATGGCAAAGGGTATCAGGACGTTGAACATCGTACGCCGAGCATTGAAAACGCCCGCCGTTTGCTGAACTGGCAGCCTGAAATCGCCATGCAGCAAACTGTCGCCGAAACGTTGGACTTCTTCCTGCGCAGCGCGCTGGACGATAAATCCATTGAACAGGATGATGGGAAGGCTAAATGAAACGAGTGGGCCTGAGGATTGACGTCGATACTTACCGTGGCACCCGCGATGGGGTGCCTTCACTGTTGAATGTGTTAGATAAACACGGTATTCAGGCCAGTTTCTTTTTTAGCGTTGGGCCGGACAACATGGGGCGCCATTTATGGCGCCTGCTACGTCCCCGTTTCTTATGGAAAATGTTGCGCTCAAACGCAGCTTCGCTGTACGGCTGGCAGATTCTGCTGGCCGGTACCGCCTGGCCGGGCAAGTTAATTGCCAAACATTTAGGCGACGTGATGAAAGAAACGCAGGCTGCCGGTCATGAAGTTGGCTTGCACGCTTGGGATCATCAGGGCTGGCAGGCGAAAGTCGGCACCTGGTCGAAAGCACAGCTCAAAGATCAGATTCAGCGTGGTGTGGATGCATTGCAAGACAGTATCCACGGGCCGGTTAGTTGCTCTGCGGTCGCCGGGTGGCGCGCCGACGAGCGAGTATTAGAAGCGAAACAGCCGTTTAACTTCAGCTATAACAGCGATTGCCGCGGCACGCGTCCTTTCCGGCCAATATTGCCTGATGGCAGTGAAGGCAGCGTACAAATCCCCGTGACATTACCGACTTACGATGAAGTCGTCGGCAGTGAAGTTCGTCCGCAGGATTTTAACGATTTTATTCTGGATGCCATTCTGCGAGATAGCGGAGTGCCGGTTTATACCATTCACGCCGAAGTTGAAGGGATGTCACAGGCAGCGATGTTTGAAAATCTATTAGTGAAAGCGCAGAAGCAGGGAATTGAATTTTGCGCTTTAAGCTCATTGTTACCGGAAAATCGTTCAAACTTGCCGCTAGGCAAGGTCGTGCGTTCTGCTTTCCCAGGCAGAGAGGGGTGGTTAGGCTGTCAGTCTGAGGTGACAAATTCATGAGCGACGCGTTAAAAAAGGGTGGCGTAGCGCTACTGGCGGTATTTTTTGCTGTGTTATATATCGTGCCCTTGAACGGCCGTTTACTGTGGCAACCGGATGAAACCCGTTATGCGGAAATTAGCCGAGAAATGCTACAGCAGGGTGATTGGGTCGTGCCGCATTTATTGGGTATTCGTTATTTTGAAAAGCCTATTGCCGGATATTGGTTTAATAATATCAGCCAGTGGATCTTCGGTGATAATAACTTTGCGGTGCGTTTTGGTTCAGTATTCAGTATTGGACTCAGCGCCATTTTGGTATTTTGGCTAGCGACATTAATGTGGCGTAATCGTAATACCGCGCTGCTGGCTAGCCTGATTTATATCTCTTCGCTGCTGGTATTCAGTATCGGGACTTATAGCGTTCTCGATCCTATGATTACGCTGTGGCTGACAGCATCGATGCTGTGTTTTTATCTGACGCTGAGAGCCAAAACTTCCCGACAGAAAATGACCGCCTATGCATTTTTGGGGCTGGTTTGTGCCATGGGCTTTATGACCAAGGGCTTTTTGGCATTGGCCGTTCCGGTGATTGCGGTTATTCCCATTGTAATTCAACAACGTCGAACCAAAGAGCTACTGTTGTTTGGCCCGATAGCTATCGTCAGTGCCTGTTTGCTGAGCCTGCCTTGGGCGTTAGCGATTGCGCAGCGTGAACCTGATTTCTGGCATTATTTCTTCTGGGTGGAGCATATTCAGCGCTTTGCCGAGAAAGACGCGCAGCATAAAGCGCCATTCTGGTATTACCTACCGCTGATTTGTCTGGGCGTATTACCTTGGTTAGGACTGTTGCCGGGGGCATTACTCAAAGGCTGGCGTGAGCGAGTGGCTCGACCGGAACTCTTCTTCCTGCTGAGCTGGGCAGTGATGCCGTTTATATTTTTCAGCATCGCCAAAGGAAAATTGCCAACCTATATTCTGCCGTGTATTGCGCCGATATCATTGCTTATGGCAGCGTACGCGCAGGATTGTGTGGCTAAATTGCAGATGAGCGCGCTGAAGGTAAACGGCTATATCAATCTGATTTTCGGCACCGTCTGCGCGTTGGCCGTACTGTTGATCGGTTTGGGCGTATTTTCTCACCTGGTGGTGTACGCCGCCGATGAGAAAATCAAAGTGATTCTCGGGACTCTGTCATTTGCTGCATGGGGATGCGTTGGCTATTTCAGCCTGCGACAAAATGCTCGCCATTGGCGCTGGGCGGCCGTTTGCCCGCTGCTGTTTGCGTTGCTGGTGGCGTATGTCATTCCGCAACAGGTGATTAACTCCAAGCTGCCTCAGTATTTTATCCAGCAGAACCGCGCGGAGCTTGAACAAAGCCGCTACGTACTCTCGGATGGCGTCGGCGTGGCTTCGGGTCTGGCCTGGGAGTTGAAACGTAGTGATATCATTATGTTTAGCGAAAAAGGCGAAGTGAATTATGGTTTAGCCTATCCGGATGCGGCGGATCGTTACGTCAGTTTTGAAGATTTCCCTCAATGGCTGGCTAAGGCGCGTAAACAGGGGAATGTTTCGCTGGTCTTACAGTTATCCCGAGGTGAAACCTTGCCAGAAAGCCTGCCTGCGGCGGATCAGGTTACGCAAAACAGCAGAATGGCGTTGCTGTGGTATAAGCAAATTCCATGATGAGTTACCTGCTGTTATTGATGGTGAGTCTGCTGACCTGCGCCGGACAGCTATGTCAAAAGCAGGCGGCTCAGATTTGGGCTACAGAACAACCGAGCCGTCGTACTCACACCTTTAGGTGGCTAGCTACGGCGGTGCTGTTGCTCGGATTGGGGATGTTGCTGTGGCTTCGGCTGCTGCAACACCTGCCTTTAAGCATCGCTTACCCTATGCTCAGTTTTAATTTTGTCTTGGTTACGCTGGCATCACGCTTTTTCTTCGGTGAAGCCGTTGGCTTGCGCCATTGGCTAGGTATTGTCGCCATTATGTTGGGTATTTTGCTGATGAGTTTGCCGCGATGAAAGGTTACGGTTGGGGAATAGGTAGCGTGCTGTTGGTGACGTTGGCGCAGCTATTACTGAAATGGGGTGTGATTCACTTACCGCTGATTAGCTGGGCTGGCATGGATCTGCAATTCTTCACCGATCATCTGTCGCCACTTGCCGCCGTCACTGCGGGTTTATTCGGCTATGCGCTTTCGATGCTGTGCTGGTTCTTCGCTTTGCGTTATTTGCCATTAAATCAGGCTTATCCACTCTTAAGTATTAGTTATGCGCTGGTTTATCTGGCGGCGGTGACTTTGCCTTGGTTCCACGAAAGCGCCACGTTATTAAAGACCCTGGGAGCCGCCATTATCCTGTTTGGCGTTTGGTTAATACATTCGAAGCCGATTAAATAGCTTTAGCACTATTATCTTATTCAGATAACTTGTTTTTTGCGCGCACGAAATATAGATTAGCCAGATGAATTCAGCATGATAGCTTGGTTTTCTTATGGTTTCCGCTCAAGGAAAGCCAACCGGGCTTATTATTCGGTGAGAGATCTATGCGGATGCGTTTTTGGATTTTTCTGGCCTGTCTTATTCTTGCCGGGTGTAGTAGCAGAGCTCCGGCACCCAGCGGACACCTATCTGACCCGATTGTGGTGGTCGCACAGTTAAAAGAGCAATTGCGTCAATGGCAGGGTACGCCTTACCAATATGGCGGAATGGACCAGCGCGGCGTCGATTGCTCCGGCTTTGTCTATCGCACTTTCCGCGATCGTTTTGATATGCAGTTGCCCCGAACCACTGAAGCACAAACCAGTCTGGGTACCAAAGTCTCTCGCGATGAGCTGATGCCGGGAGATTTAGTGTTCTTCAAAACGGGCAGTGGAGGGAATGGATTGCACGTTGGTATTTACGATACTAATGATGAATTCATTCACGCATCCACCAGTAAAGGCGTCATCCGTTCTTCGTTAGAAAACGTGTACTGGAAACGCGTTTACTGGCAGGCGCGCCGCATCTAACCGCCGATAAACAGCCGCAACTGTGTTATCTTAACGGCTGTTTATTTTGGTGCGGAGCCCTTTATGCCATCCCTTCGTTTATTCATTTCTGATTCCTATGATCCTTGGTTTAATCTGGCTGTAGAGGACTGTATTTTCCGCCAAATGTCGCCGGATCAGCGGGTACTTTTTCTCTGGCGAAACGATAATACCATTGTCATTGGTCGCGCTCAGAATCCGTGGAAAGAGTGTAATACGCGGCGTATGGCTGAAGACGGTATTAAACTGGCGCGTCGCAGCAGCGGCGGTGGGGCGGTATTCCACGATTTGGGCAACACCTGCTTTACCTTTATGGCAGGCAAACCTGAATACGATAAAACGGTTTCCACTCAAATTATTCTTAATGCCCTCAAGACATTGGGGATCGACGCCACGGCTTCTGGTCGTAATGATCTGGTCGTTGTCACGGAAGGTGGCGAGCGTAAAGTTTCTGGCTCTGCTTATCGGGAAACCAAAGATCGCGGCTTCCATCATGGTACCTTATTGATAAACGCCAATTTAGGGCGTCTGGTTGATTATCTTAATCCCGATCCTAAGAAACTACAGGCGAAAGGCATTGCTTCGGTTCGGTCGCGGGTCGCCAATCTGGTCGAGCTGATACCGGGTATCGATCATGAGCAGATTTGCAGAGCCATAGAGCAATCCTACTTTGATTACTACGACGAACGGGCGCAGGCAGAAATTATTTCTCCACTAGCCTTGCCGGATTTACCCGGCTTTAGCGAGCAGTTTGCCCGCCAAAGTAGCTGGGAATGGAATTTTGGCCAGGCGCCAGCCTTTAATCATCAAATGGACACTCGTTTTCAGTGGGGCGGTGTTGAAGTGCATTTAGATGTATTGCGAGGTTCTATCGAACGCAGCCAAGTATTTACCGATAGCCTGAATCCAACCCCGCTGGAAACATTGGCCGAACGGTTACCGGGTGTAGCTTATCGTCCTGAAGCGGTGGACGCCCTATGTCAGACGCTGATCGCTGATTTCCCTGATTCACAGGCTGAATTAGTTGAACTACGCCGTTGGCTGGTTGAGGAACTGATGTAATGCCGGATTTTGATAACAGCTATGGCCGGGCGTTGCCCGGATTTTATACCCGTTTGCGGCCAACACCGTTAAAAGGCGCGCGTTTGCTGTATCACAGCGCATCGCTGGCAGCAGAACTTGAGCTGGATGACAGTTGGTTCTCCGGTGATAAAGCCAAGGTTTGGGCCGGGGAACAATTGCTGCCGGGAATGGATCCGCTGGCTCAGGTATATAGCGGTCATCAGTTCGGCGTATGGGCGGGACAACTGGGTGATGGTCGGGGGATTTTGCTCGGTGAACAGCAACTGAGCGATGGTCGTCAGCTGGATTGGCACCTGAAAGGCGCGGGGCTGACGCCTTATTCGCGCATGGGAGATGGGCGGGCGGTGTTGCGCTCGGTAGTGCGTGAGTTTCTGGCCTCTGAAGCGCTGCATCATTTAGGGATTGCCAGCAGTCGTGCACTAACCATTGTGACCAGCGAGAATCCGGTATTCCGTGAGCAGCCTGAGCGCGGTGCGATGTTGTTGCGAGTGGCGGAAAGTCATGTTCGTTTCGGTCATTTCGAACATTTCTATTATCGCCAGCAGCCAGTACAGGTTAAACAATTGGCTGATTACGTCATTGCCCGCCATTGGCCGAATTTAGCTGACGAAGCCAGGCCTTATCTGGCTTGGTTCACCGACGTGGTAGAGCGCACGGCGAGAATGATTGCGTCCTGGCAAACGGTAGGTTTTGCTCACGGTGTAATGAATACCGACAATATGTCAATTCTTGGTATCACCATGGATTATGGCCCGTTCGGTTTTCTGGATGATTACCAGCCGGACTATATTTGTAATCATACCGACCATCAGGGACGCTATGCTTTTGATAACCAACCGGCGGTGGCCTACTGGAATTTACATCGTTTGGGGCAGTCTCTATCCGGATTACTGATGGCGGAAGAGCTACAGCAGGCGTTGGATGCCTACGAACCGGCGTTGATGGCGGCCTACGGGCAGCAAATGCGCGCCAAACTGGGTTTTTTCACTACCGATAAACAGGATAACGATTTGTTGACTGGTTTATTGAGTCTGATGATGAAAGAAAAACAGGATTACACCCGTACGTTCCGTCGCCTCAGTGAAACGGAGCAATCTTCCGCTCATTCGCCACTGCGGGATGACTTTGTCGATCGGGATGCCTTTGATAAATGGTATTCGCAATATCGGACGCGGCTACAGCAAGAAACTATTGATGACGCTCAACGGCAGCAGGCGATGAAGTCAGTGAATCCTAAGCTGATCTTACGTAATTATCTGGCTCAGCAAGCGATTGAGCTGGCAGAAAATGACGATATCAGCGCGTTGCACAGGCTGCATTTGGCGTTGCAACGGCCATTTGCTGATAATGCCGAATATGACGATCTGGCCGCTTTGCCGCCAGATTGGGGAAAGCATCTGGAGATATCCTGCTCCAGCTAGAAGAACCGCGAATATGGATATTTCAAATATGGCCGGTTGAGAGTCGAACGGAGGACAAAGTGGCAGCGCTTAGCCTCCGTTTTTTTATGCCTGTTTATCTGCAACGCGGCGGTTACACCGTTACCCGTTTGGTTTTAACCGTTAAGTTTTAATTCGTTACCCCTTAAACGTGTGGTAAAAATCATCTGAACACATACGGGGAATGGTGTTGGCTTGCGAATATCTAAGCTAACCTGCGCAGTATGAGTTTCTGAAAATCATATGCGCAGGTTAGATAACGGGAAGGGGATTACTGTCGCAAATAAACCTGTGGCAACTGATTTTCAGGATGACTGTACACGCCTAAATCCGCCTGATACCAACGGGTTAGTATGTCAGTATGCAGGACGTCCTGCGGCGTACCTGCGGCGACCAATCGGCCTTGATGCAGCAGCAAAATTCGATCGGCATACAGCGCAGCCAAATTGAGATCATGCAGGACACAACATACCGACAACGGTTGTTCCTGCGTGAGCTGCCGCAACAAACGCAAACTGTGTTGCTGGTGGTGTAAATCCAGCGCCGAGGTAGGTTCATCGAGGAACAAACAGCGGGGTGATGGCGCGCGTTGCCAGAGCTGGGCCAGCACGCGCGCTAGCTGAACGCGCTGCTGTTCACCGCCGGAAAGCTGGCGATAATCGCGTTTAGCCAGGCTGGTACAGCCGGTTTGTTCCATAACCTGTTGTACTGCCTCGTGCTCCTGTAGTTTTCCGTGGGGCGTCCGCCCCATCGTCACCACTTCTTCTACGCTAAACGGGAATTTCAGGTCGCTGTATTGGCGCATCACTGCCCGGGTTTTAGCCAATTGCTGCTGTGGCCAACTGGCCAGCGATTTGCCTAACATATGGCAATCGCCGCTGCTGGCGGGTAAATAGCCGGTGAGCAATCGCATCAGCGTGGACTTGCCCGCCCCGTTAGGGCCGATAATGGCGACCATTTCGCCGCTGCGAATCTGTAATGACACGTCTTGAATGAGCTGACGTCCACCTAAAGAGAAACACAGACTTTGCGCATCCAGTAATAGCGGTTGATTCGAATGAGATGAGTACGCTGAATTATCCACGGGCGCGCTCCGGTTGACGTAATACCAGCCACAAGAAGTAAGGGCCGCCGATCAGGCTGGTAATCAACCCTACCGGCATTTCCGCAGGCGCAACCAGAGTGCGGGCGATAGTATCGGCGGTCAGCAGCAGACAGGCTCCGCCCAAGGCCGCACCGGGAAGCAGCCAGCGATGATCGGCACCTAAACGCATCCGAATCAGATGAGGGATCACCAGACCGATAAAGCCAATTACGCCGCTCAAAGCCACGGCGGCGCCTACCAGTAATGCGCTGAGGAGTAACAGCAATAGCTTAGTGCGATTAACGTTAACGCCAAGATAATGCGCCTCTTCGTCACCTAATTGCAGCAAATTGAGTTTGCGCGCCTGGAATAGCGTGGCAGCGCAGGCTGGCAGCACTAACGAAGCGGCGATCAGCAAGGTTGGCCATTGAACCTGACTCAGGCTGCCCATCATCCATAGGGTAAATTGACGCAACTGTTGATCGCTGCTGAGATAGCTGAGAACCCCAATTGCCGCCATGCACAACGCGTTAATGGCGATACCGGCCAACAGCAATCGGGACAGATTGCCGTGGCCAAAGCGGCTGAGGGAGAAAATCAGCAGCGAAATTAGCACACTGCCGATAAACGCGGCGATAATATGCCCGTAAAAAGCCAGTACGCTGGGAATACTGAAAGGCAGAACGATAACCATAGCGACGAACAACGCCGCGCCGCTGCTGATGCCCAGTAACCCGGGATCGGCCAGCGGGTTGCGGAACAAACCTTGCATCACTGCGCCTGAGGTTGCCAGCGCACAACCCACCACGATAGCCAACAGTACGCGAGGCAAGCGAATATTCAGCCAAATCTGCCAAGAGGCGTCGTCCAGCGAGCTGTTCCACAGCGTGTGAAACGACAGCGTTAAAGCCCCCATATTGGCGGAACCCAGAGCCAGTAGAACCAATAGCGTCAGCAGGCCGCCCAGCGCATAACCGGGTGGCAAGTATCGTCTCATTTACTCTGCTCCGCCGCCGCGCGTATCTTGAGCAGCACATTAGGCGTTTCCAGGCCAAAGCCCAGCAGCGCCATATCATCTAGAATCAACACACGCTTGTGTTTACCGGCAGGCGTTAAGGACAGGCCGGGAAGCCGCCAGACTTTATCGAGGCCGCCGAGGGATTTCACGCCATCGGTGGTCAGTAATAGTAAATCCGGTGCGCTGGCGATCACGCCTTCCTGCGACAGCGGGCGATAGCGGTTAAAACCCTGCATGGCATTTTGCGCACCCGCAGCGCGAATCATCGCGTCCGCAGCGGTCTGCTGGCCAGCGGCCATAGGCGCAACGCCACCGTGGCTCATCACAAACAGCATTTTGACCGGCAGGGCGGTAGTGTTAACCGAGGCCAGTTTTTGCAGATAAGTTTGGCTAAGCTGCTGGCCTTTATCTGCCTGATTGACCGCAGTGGCGATCAGGGCAATTTTTTCCGGTACGGCTTCTGGCGTGGTATCACCGGGAATAGTGACCACTTTCACGCCGCTGTCGGTCAACTGTTTAAGCACCAGAGAGGGTTCAGCCAGTTCGCTGGCAAGCACCAGCGTTGGCTGCATCGCCAGAATCCCTTCGGCATTGAGTTGGCGCATATAACCTACGTCCGGTAGGCTGCGAATGGCTACAGGGGTCAGGCTGGTACTGTCGCGGGCGACCATTTTTGAACCTACGCCCAAGGCGTAGGTAATTTCAGAGACATCGCCACCGATGGTAACGATGCGGTCGGCCGCGACACTGGTCAGTGGCAGCGCCAATGTTAATGTCAGAAGCCAGTTTTTCATGCGGCGATGTCCTTGGTTGCCACTGCGGCAATCTGCTCGCGCCATTGGTTCTGCTCTGGCTGACCTTCGCTGCGCTGACCAAATAATTGCGCAATTTGGGTGCCATCTGCGGCGAACAGTTCAAGACTGGTAACGAAACCGTCTTTAGTCGGTTTTCGCGTTACCCAGCTTTCGGCAATAGTGCTGGCAATCAAATGCAGGGTGAAGCGACGGTTGTAAACGTTAATCCATTCTTGGAAAGGCGCTTCTTTCTCAATGTGTGGCATGACACGTTCAATCTGACCGGTGAAGATCTGCACGCAGCCGCCGTTGCCGACAAAGATCATGATTTCATTTTGTTGTTCTTTAGCCGCGTTCAGGATTTGCTCCAGCGCACTGTTATCTACCTGATAAGCCAAATCGTCGCCGACGGCGCGGAAAGCCTGCTGGCGCGTCAGGTTGTTACGTTTCAGCAACTGGAAGAACTGGTGAATGTCGGTCATTGCCCGCCATTCCTGATCGATTTGCTGATGATTGTCATTCGGTGTCACTTCAGCGGAGTCAGCCTTAGGCTGAATAACGATCTCCGGGTTGTTAGCGGTGCCGTATTTCTCGACCAAAGCATGCCATGCAGCCATGTCGGTCTCATCAGTGTTATACACTTTATGAACCGCATTACCTTGCAGATCAAAGAACTGGAAGCTAAAGCGTTCGCCGTGCTTCGTCGCTTCACGCAGAGCGAAAACGGTATCCCATTGGCCGAGGAACAGACGCAGATCCAGCTCACGCGGATTCAGGATCAAACCGGCGTGGCCGTTCAGGCTCTGATTCTGGTAACGACCCATTTGCTCGTGTACCGCGTAGTTATTGCGAGTAATAGATTTGGTCACGCCAACCGCTTCCAGTTCGGTCAGCAGAGTCCGAGCATCCACCTTCAGGCGCTCTGCACCGTGGCCTACGCGAGCGTGGGTCAATTCCGCTTCGCTGATACCAAGGATCTCTGCCAGATCGCGTGCAAATTTGCCTGGATTGTCGAGTTTAGCTTGCTCATATTGGGTAAACAGTATTGCTGACATTCATTCTCTCCTGTTGAGAAATACCTGAGCCAGAATCGAGTCTGGCTCAGGTAATTTAGACGGGGTAATTCATACCTGGGTATGAATTACCATTGATAGCTAACGAACAGTTTGGCGTTGCGGCCATCCTGCGGAATACCTTGTGGTGAGTAATACTCTTTATCGAAGGCGTTACCCAGCACGGCGGTGGTCGTCACCCCTTTGAACTGATCGCGGCCTTTATAGCTAATGTAGAAATCATTGACGCCGTAACCGGCTTGCTGTTTGGTGTTGCGGGTCACGATATTGTTACGTTCAACCATAGTGGCGACCCAACCCGCAGAGAAGCCTGTCGAGGCAATCGGGATATCCAATGCGCTGGTGACGGTGTCTGGATTGGTGCTGTCGAGGAATCCGCCGGTATCCATATTTTTGCCACGGGTACGGTTATAGGCCAGATTCCAGTTAAACCAATCGGTTTGGTAATCCATAGTGGCATCCCAACCCCATATTTTGGCGCGGTGAATATTAATAGAGGTGGTCGTGAGGTTATCGACTTTCATCTCAATTTTATCTTTGGCCTGCGTATCAAAATAGCTGGCCTTGAATTTCAGGCTGTCGTTCTCGGCTAATACGCCATCAAAGTTCAGGCCAAAACCGAACTCCTGCGTAGCATTGCTTTCGGGGCGCAGATTCGGATTGGGTTTCCAATAGTTATTAAATGGCCCCATCGAGAAGTGTTTGGAATCATTATATATTTCGCCCATTGTAGGAGCGCGAAAGGCTTGGGCATAAGAGCCGAAAACCATCAGCCAGTCGGTTGGGTTTACGGTGACAGCACCGCGCGACGACCATTTATCTGCGTCAACATCGGCATTGCTTTGGCTGCTGGCACTGTAGCTGTCGAAACGCGTACCCGCCAGCACGGTCACCGGCAGATCGCGTAGAGTAATTTCGTCCTGCGCCCAGCCGGAAGCAAAGTTGATTTTAGCCTGCGGGAAGCTGGTGGTGACGCCGCTAGGCGTTTGTTCCTGACGATAGGCTTCGGTGCCGTAGGTCAACAGGTGCGATGCAGCGCTGTCAGCGAACAGGCGAGTGCGATTTTCCAGTTTCGCGCCGTGGGTTTTCTGCTCGCGGCCTTCAAAGCCGGTGCCCCTGGTGGTGGTATCAATATTGACATCGGAGTAGTAGGCCGTTGCCGTGGCGTCCAGCCAATTCTGACCCTGCGGATGCAGCTTATAGCTCAACTGTGCATCGCGCTGAATGGTCGAGCGGTCGGTCATCAGGTTACCGGCGGAAGCGGCGGGCGTTTGGGGATTCTTTGGCTCCCGGGCGCGGTTATTGTAATAGCGCAGGTTGGTGCTCAGAGACTGGTTATCATCGATGATCCAGGTGCCTTTTGCCAGAACGTTACTAATCGCTTCGTCATTGGGCGCGCTGAAACCATTACTTTGGCGAAGATTACCTACGTCGCGAGTGCCAAAGGAAATCAAACCGTCCAAATCATCGGTTTTACCGAAGGCAGAAGCCCCCATGCCCAAGCTGTGATCACCGGTGGCACCTAAGCCAAATACGCGGTAACCGCTACTGTGACCCGGCTCCAGCAGATCGGCGGCATCAACGGTTTGATAGGAGATTACGCCACCCAATGCGCCGCTGCCGTATAGCATGGCCGCTGGGCCACGCACGATTTCAATCTGTTTGACCAGCATAGGATCGAGGAAGGTGCTATTGATATGGCCGGTGTCGGTGCCTTGACGGATGCCGTCGACCAGTGTCAATACGCCGTTACGGTTATAGCCGCGCAGGCTGACGTCCTGACCGTTAGTACGTCCCGTGCCTGAAATCAGGATGCCTGGCACGCGACGCAGCATATCGGCTGAGGTGCTGGCCGTCTGGCTGAGCGGCGAATCCCCTTCGATAACCGTCACCATCATCGGTGCGTCAAAGCTACTGCGCGGGTTACCCGTGGCGACAACGGTCATGGTTTCACTGGAATGGACCGCTTTTTTCTTGGCTGTTTCTGTTGTGGCAGCGGATTCGCTCGGTGCGGTAGGCGCGGCGTAGGCCAGCGAAGGAATGGCGCAGGCGATAGCCAAACTCAGCGATGACGCACGGAACAACGTAGATGAAGCACGAGACATCTGGCAATTCTCCATATGTAGTTAAACATAATCATTAGATTGCTGGCTGCCTCGATCGAACGATCTGGGTGGCTCGCGAAAAAGTATCTCAAGGAGCAGTTATTATTTGGTCAATATCAGCTTGCCGGATTTGGTCTGCCGCAGCTGATAAAATTGTCCTTGATGGTTGATGATGACGAGTCCATGTCTACCAAGCAGTTGCTCGCTATTGATGCAAGCAGGTTGCTCCACCAGCGGGAGAGAATCTTCTGCTCCGCTAGCCGTTGCAGGGTACAAATCGCTGTAAGTAGGGTTATTCATTAGATGCAAACGGAAATGGTTATCAATTTGATAATCATTATCATGTGAATGGGAGGTTACATCAAGCAAAATATTGCCTTGGACAACTTTTTTGATTTCCTGCTGTCTCTGGTCTATCTCATTAATTACAAAAAGAAAAAATTATATACAAAATAACGCTTCTGATGCAAAAGACGAGGCGACAGCCGAATAGCCCAATTTATTTAACAATTGGGGTTATTATTTCATGTAAAAGTCAGCGTTGAAGCCTGAGGGAATTCAGAAAAAATCAACCAGTTCAGATGCCTGATGACATCTGAACTGGCTAAATTTGAAGCATTAATGATTAACGCGGATTGTCGGTTGGGGCAGGTTAGAAACGGGTATTCACGGCGTCATTCAGAATTGCTAATAAATGTTCGGTATCGACCCAGTTCAGGCAAGGATCGGTGATGGATTGGCCGTAGGTTAACGGCTGTCCGGCCACGATTTTTTGCGTGCCCTCGACCAGGAAACTCTCCGCCATCACACCCACGATTGCCGTAGAACCGGCGCGAATTTGCTGACCGATGTCTTCGGCGACTTCCAACTGGCGACGATGCATTTTCTGGCAATTACCGTGGCTGAAATCGACCACCAAATGCTCGGGTAAATCGAATTCACGCAGGCTATCACAGGCAGCGGCAATGTCCGTAGCGCCATAATTAGGTTGTTTACCGCCGCGCATTATAATGTGGCCGTAAGGGTTACCGCTGGTTTGGTAGATGGTCATCTGGCCGGTTTTATCCGGCGACAGGAACATATGACCGGCCCGAGCCGCACGAATGGCGTCAATAGCGATACGGGTGTTGCCATCGGTGCCGTTTTTAAAGCCAACCGGACAGGACAACGCCGACGCCATTTCACGGTGGATCTGACTTTCCGTGGTGCGAGCGCCGATGGCACCCCAGCTAATTAAATCGGCAATATATTGCCCGGTCACCATATCCAGAAACTCGGTGGCCGTTGGTAATCCCAGTTCATTCACGCTCAGCAACAGCTTACGTGCCAATTCTATGCCAAGATTGACCTGACAGGAGCCATCTAGCGTCGGATCGGAGATCAAACCTTTCCAGCCCACCACGGTGCGAGGTTTTTCGAAATAGGTACGCATCACGATTTCCAGTCGATCTGCATAGCGTTCCCGCAGCACATTCAGGCGAGTAGCATAATCAATGGCAGCATCCAGATCGTGAATAGAGCAGGGGCCGACCACCACTAATAGACGAGGATCTTCACCGGTCAGGATTTTTTCAATGCGCTTACGTGACGCGGTCACGTTATTGGCTACGCCGGAAGAGATAGGCAACTTATCCGCCAACTGTTGTGGCGTGATCAGGCTATCGATGCGCGCGGTCCGCAGTTCATCTGTTTTATGCATGGATATTCTCTAAAAATGTTCTTCTCTGCGGCAGGAATACCGGGAAGTGATGGCGATCACAATAAACCAAAACCAGACGAATTCAACCGCCGCAGAGGAGATTAATAGAATTTATATCGAATTCGGTATATTCAATCATTTATATGAATGCAGCCTTAAAACATCCGGCGACTCATTCCTAAAATATCCAGGATTTTGGTCGATATCTCTTCAACGGAATAATTGGTGGAATTTAGATAGCGGATTTGATTCTTGCGAAACAGCGCCTCGACTTCGCCGACTTCCATACGACACTGTCGTAAAGAGGCATAACGACTGTTTTCCCGCCGCTCTTCACGAATTGCTGCCAGCCGCTCGGGGTTTATGGTTAAACCGAACAGTTTGTGCTGAAAGGGTTTAAGCGCCGCAGGTAACTGCAGATTATCCATATCATCGGCAATAAAAGGGTAGTTGGCGGCACGAATGCCAAATTGCATCGCCAGATACAGACTGGTGGGCGTTTTACCGCAACGAGATACGCCCAGCAAAATCACCTGCGCCTGATCCAGATTGCGCAACGAAATGCCGTCATCATGAGCCAGCGCATAATCGATAGCGGCGATACGGGCGTCGTATTTTCCCAAATTGCTTTCGGTCAGGCCGTGGGTGCGGTTGAGCACCGGCTGAGGCGCAACGCCCAGTTCGTCCTGGAGTGGCGCAACCAGCGACTGGACGATGTCCTGACAGAATCCCTCACTGCGTTGGATTATCTCGCGGACTTCCGACGAAATAATCGAATAGAACACCAGCGGGCGGACGCCGGTAGACTGATAAATCTCATTTATCTGCTGGCAAACCGCTTCAGCACGGGCGGCGCTTTCGACAAAAGGTAAGGTAAAGGTCGTGGCATCAACCGGAAACTGCGATAGCACGGCGTGCCCCAAGACTTCCGCCGTAATGGCGGTACCGTCTGAAATATAAAAAACGCTTCTTTCCACCCTGACTCCTTTAAGCCACTGCCCGAATAATCATCTGTGATCTGTCTGATAGTGTGCCTTATTCCCGTTTTGGGTAAAGCTTTTGCCGCAGAATTGCCCTTAAAAAATTTTTTTGTGTTGGGTTGATCGATTCACCTGTCCATAGCTAACGGAGCATTGTGCTAGTCTGATCCCTGCTGTTTAACAGCAAAGATAACTTTTATTCGTACCCTACTGAATGTAAAAGGATTGTTTAGATGTCGAACAATGGCCGAACCCTGCGTAATGTGCTTTGGTACAACCAGCTTGGTATGCACGATGTTGACCGTGTGGGCGGTAAGAATGCCTCCCTGGGTGAAATGATAACCAATCTTTCTGAACTGGGCGTTTCTGTTCCCAACGGATTTGCCACCACGGCCGAGGCGTTTAACGACTTTCTCGAGCAAAGTGGCGTTAACCAACGTATTTATGAGCTGCTGGATAACACCGACGTTGATGATATCGCGCAGTTGGCTAACGCCGGTGCCCAGATTCGTCAATGGGTGATTGATACGCCGTTCCATCCTGAGTTTGAACAAGCTATTCATGAAGCTTATCAACAGCTTGCCGACGGCGAGCCGGAAGCCTCCTTTGCCGTGCGCTCCTCGGCGACGGCGGAAGACATGCCCGATGCGTCCTTTGCGGGTCAACAAGAAACCTTCCTCAACGTTCAGGGTATCGATGCGGTGATGGTGGCGATTAAACATGTGTTTGCCTCCCTGTTTAATGACCGCGCCATCTCCTACCGGGTGCATCAGGGTTACGATCATCGCGGCGTGGCGCTGTCTGCCGGCGTTCAGCGGATGGTGCGCTCCGATCTGGCCTCGTCCGGCGTGATGTTCACCATCGATACCGAATCCGGTTTTGATCAGGTGGTATTTATCACCGCCGCCCACGGTTTGGGTGAGATGGTGGTGCAGGGCGCGGTTAATCCTGATGAATTCTACGTTCACAAACCTACGCTGCGTAATGGCAAACCGGCCATTGTTCGTCGCAATATGGGTTCGAAAAAAATTCGTATGGTGTATGCCGATAGCCAAGAACACGGCAAACAGGTGTGTATTGAAGATGTACCAGAAGATCTGCGCAATCGTTTCGCTTTGACCGATAAAGAAGTCGAATCCTTGGCTCATCAGGCTTTACTGATTGAGCAGCATTATGGTCGCCCGATGGATATCGAGTGGGCCAAAGACGGTCACACCGGCAAGCTGTTTATCGTACAGGCGCGTCCGGAAACCGTTCGTTCCAATGAACAAGTGATGGAACGCTACCTGTTGAACAACCAGAGCGAAGTGCTGGTTGAAGGGCGAGCTATCGGTCACCGAATCGGTTCAGGTCCGGTCAAAGTCATTCATGATATTAGCGAGATGGATCGCATTCAGCCCGGTGATGTTCTGGTGACAGATATGACCGATCCTGATTGGGAACCTATCATGAAAAAGGCGTCGGCCATTGTCACCAACCGCGGGGGGCGAACTTGTCATGCAGCGATTATTGCCCGTGAACTGGGGATTCCTGCGGTTGTGGGTTGTGGGGATGCCACCGATCGTCTGCGTGAAGGCCAGAAGGTGACCGTATCCTGCGCCGAAGGGGATACCGGCTTTGTCTATCAGGATCTACTGGACTTTTCAGTGCAAAGCTCCGAAGTGACCGAACTGCCTGAGTTACCGTTAAAAATCATGATGAACGTCGGTAATCCTGATCGTGCTTTTGACTTCGCCCGTTTGCCAAACGAAGGGGTTGGTCTGGCGCGTCTGGAGTTTATTATCAACCGCATGATAGGCGTGCACCCAAGGGCGCTGCTGGAATTTGATAAGCAGGAACCGGCGTTGCAGGCTGAAATTAAAGCGCTGATGCACGGCTACGACGATCCGGTTGAGTTTTACGTCGGCCGCCTGACCGAAGGCATTTCGACGTTGGGTGCGGCTTTCTGGCCAAAACGCGTGATCGTGCGTCTGTCTGACTTCAAATCCAACGAATACGCCAATCTGGTGGGCGGCGCGGCCTACGAACCTCATGAAGAGAACCCGATGCTGGGCTTCCGCGGTGCCGGTCGTTACGTGGCCGATAGCTTCCGTGATTGTTTCGCCTTGGAATGTGAAGCTGTCAAACGTGTGCGTAACGAAATGGGGTTAACCAACGTTGAAATCATGGTGCCATTCGTGCGTACCGTGGCGCAGGCGGAGGCGGTGGTAGCCGAACTGGCTAAGCAAGGGCTGAAACGTGGTGAGAATGGCCTGAAAGTCATTATGATGTGTGAAATCCCCTCGAACGCATTATTGGCCGATCAATTCCTCCAACATTTCGACGGATTCTCCATTGGTTCGAACGATATGACGCAGCTGACGTTGGGGCTGGATCGTGATTCCGGCGTGGTATCTGAGCTGTTTGATGAGCGCAACGAGGCGGTGAAAGCCTTGCTGTCGATGGCGATTCAGGCGGCAAAACGGCAGGGTAAATACGTCGGGATTTGTGGGCAGGGCCCGTCAGATCACGCCGATTTTGCTCTGTGGCTGATGGAGCAGGGCATTGATAGTCTGTCTCTGAACCCGGATACCGTAGTGCAAACCTGGATGGATTTGGGGCAGGTTAAACCTGTAACCCATTAATATCTAAGGTACGTCATTCTTTGAAGATCCGTAGCTTAGGCTGCGGATTTTTTTCTGGAATTTTATAACCTTTAGAAACTGTTTTTGATTGGGAATATAAGGGTGAGAGGCAATAATTCATTATTTGGCGCGGAAGACAAAAAAAAGCCCATCATAGGAGATAGGCAAAGACTACACACAGCAATTAGGGTATTCGGTGCTGATATTGCGATAAAGCAATAATCTACTGATTTATTTAAACATCTCAAATGAGTTGTCGATTAATAATAATCTTAAATAAAATAAGTTAGATAGTCATTAAGAATCATCCTAATAAAAACGGTTGTTTATCAGTGACTAAATGAAAGAGTGTGGGCGGTTTTATAGTGAATAACAATGCTGTTTTAATAAACTTGAGTTTCTTAACGTGAAAAAAGAATGGAGAGTGTTGAACCTAAAGCTTTATCTATTATTTGGGCAAGGAGGGAATGAGAAAATAATGGCTCGCCAGTATTACCAACGAGCCATTGTGCTATTAGAGTTCATCTAAGTGTTTAGCGACTTCGGCGACATCTTCTACCGGCTCAGGCGCTTCATGAATCCAGGCGCTCACCAGGCGATATGAGACGGCCAGAACCACCGGGCCAATAAACAGGCCAATCATGCCGAAGGAGAGCAAACCGCCGATAACGCCAGACAGAATCAGGATCATAGGCAGGTCTGCGCCCATACGGATCAGCACTGGCCGCAGCACGCCGTCTAGCGTTCCGACTACGCAGCTCCAGACCAATAGCAGAGTGCCAAAAGTATTGTCCCCGCTCCAGTACAGCCAGATAACCGCCGGAACCAGTACGAGTAAGGGGCCAAGTTGCGCGACGCAGCAAACAAACATCACTACCGTCAATAACATCGCGTAGGGGATGCCGGCGATAGCCAGTCCAATTCCGCCCAGAATCCCTTGCACCAGCGCGGTAACAACCACGCCCAACGCTACGGCCCGAATGGCTTGCGCCGCCAGTATGACGGCAGCATCGCCGCGTTTATCTGCCAGACGAACGGCAAAATGGCGAATCCCCAGTGCGACGTTTTCACCGTGGAAATACAGCAGGATACTGAATAACACCATTAGAGTCAGATGCAGCAGGAAGCGGCCAACGTGAGCGGCCTGAGCCACAAACCAGGTGGCGGTTTCCCCCACGTAAGGCTGAACTTTCGCCATTAGCGCATTGCCGCCGCCGGCTATCAGGGTATGCCAGCTGCTGTAGAGTTTGTTACCGAGCATCGGAACAGATTTTAGCCATGCCATTTCCGGTATCTGTAAATTCGCCGGACTGCTGGCCCATTTAATTAACGGAGCGCTATTTTCCAAAACGCTACTGACCAACAGCGCAATTGGGATAACGAACAGCAGAATTAACAGCAGTGTCATAATGACAACGGCTAATGAGCGCCGTCCCCAAAGTAACCCCTGCAAACGAATCAATAAAGGCCAGGTAGCAATAACCACCATTCCCGCCCAGGCGAACCCCAAAATAAAGGGTTGAACCACCCAGAAGCTGGCAATGATCATTATCAAAATGAATATCACGCCAAATATGAGTTTGGGTAAGTCGTAACGATGTTGTTGCGGGTAATTCATCGGTGAGTTCTCGTTTCGATAAGTAGGGCAAGGTCGCCGTATTCGGACTGACTGTCTAATCATGGTGTATTTTTGCGTAATTTAACAGATTCATAGCATTTTTACTGACGGAGCTGAGTAATAAAAGCACGCTTATTTTGTGAGGTAGATTCATTCGCGAATCATTTGGTTCGGGGAATAGCCGGTGTTACAGCGATGTCGTTCTATTGAGAGAAATATCACAGAGGTATCGCGTTATAGAGAGAGAATGCCGCAGAGCTAGACTCGACGCTAATGGCACCAGCGGCGCGGAATGGTTTACATCTTCTTATGCCAACCCCGTATTCGTGTTTTACAACGCCGGTTTTACCGCGACGTTTGCTGCCTGAAAGTTTCTGACGTGGGCTTTTTTACACTCTATGCGAGTTGATCTGTTCGTTGGCAGGGCAATATAAAATGTTGATCGTTAATCAATTATTATTCTATTCCTCCCTGCAATGAGCCAAGCCTTTCTCATCATTCTGAATTGTCATAAATGATTCGACAAGAGCATTAACAAGCGGCTAACCTTTCTGCCACTGGAGTACGTATATTCGCTGATGTGACAGGGTGATGCGCGGCGGATGGCGTGTGTGAAAACAACATAGATAGGGTCAACCATAATGATCCCACGGATTTCTCAGGCCCCTGGCGTCTTACCGCTGGTGCTGGACTTTTTGAAGGCATTGAAGCAACACGGTTTTACCGGCGACACCGCCACCGATTACGCCGACCGCCTGACGATGGCAACGGACAACAGTATCTACCAATTGCTGCCCGATGCGGTGGTATTCCCGCGATCCACCGCCGATGTCACCCTGATTGGTCGTTTGGCCGGAGAATCGACGTTTCAATCTTTGACCTTTGCCCCACGTGGCGGCGGCACAGGCACCAACGGTCAAGCACTGAATACCGGTATTGTGGTGGATATGTCCCGCCATATGAATCGCATTCTGGAAATCAACACTGAGCAAGGCTGGGTGCGAGTTGAAGCCGGTGTGATTAAAGATCAACTTAATCAATATTTGCGTCCGCACGGCTATTTCTTCTCTCCCGAACTCTCTACCAGCAACCGCGCCACGTTAGGCGGCATGATTAATACCGATGCTTCCGGGCAAGGCTCGTTGGTGTATGGCAAAACGTCCGATCATGTTTTAGGTCTGCGAGCGGTGCTTTTGGGGGGCGAACTGCTGGATACTCGCGCGCTGCCAACTGCTCAGGCCGAAGCGATCGCCGCCGAGGAGTCGGTAATTGGGCGTATTTATCGTAGCGTGCTGGAGAGTTGTCGGGATAACCGCGCGCTGATTCTGGAAAAATTCCCCAAACTGAACCGTTTCCTGACCGGTTACGATCTGCGCCATGTTTTGAGTGATGATCTGCAATCTTTTGATTTAACACGTATTCTATGCGGGTCGGAAGGCACGCTGGCCTTTATTACCGAAGCCAAGCTGGACATTACCCGTCTGCCGAAAGTGCGGCGTTTGGTGAACGTTAAATATGATTCCTTCGATTCGGCCTTGCGCAATGCGCCTTTCATGGTGGAAGCCAAGGCGCTGTCGGTGGAAACGGTGGATTCTAAGGTGCTGAATCTGGCCAGAGAAGACATTGTGTGGCATTCAGTTAAAGAATTGATCACCGATGTGCCAGATAAGACGCTATTGGGACTGAATATTGTCGAATTCGCCGGAGATGATCGGGAACTTATCGACGAGCAAATGGCCTCGTTGTGTCAGCGGTTAGATGAATTGATGTCTACGCAGCAGGGCGGTGTGATTGGCTATCAGATTTGTGACGATCTGGCCGGTATTGAGCGCATCTACGGTATGCGTAAAAAAGCCGTAGGATTGCTCGGAAACAGTAAGGGTCAGGCTAAACCCATTCCTTTTGCCGAAGATACCTGCGTTCCGCCGCAAAATCTGGCGGACTATATCGTCGAATTCCGTCAGTTGCTGGATAGCCATAACCTGAGTTATGGCATGTTTGGTCACGTAGACGCCGGCGTGCTGCATGTGCGTCCGGCTTTGGACATGTGCGATCCGCAGCAGGAAATGCTGATGAAACAGCTTTCCGATCGGATAGTCGAGCTGACTGCGCGTTACGGGGGCTTACTGTGGGGAGAACACGGAAAAGGTTTCCGCGCTGAATATAGCCCGGGTTTCTTCGGTGAAAAACTGTATCACGAGCTGCGGCGCATTAAGTCTGCTTTCGATCCGCTCAATCGCCTGAATCCGGGGAAAATCTGTTCTCCGTTAGACAGTGATGCGCCGATGATGAAAGTCGATACCTCGGCAAAACGCGGCATAAAGGATCGACAAATTCCGCTGACGGTGCGCACGTCATTCCGCGGCGCAATGGAATGTAACGGCAACGGATTATGCTTTAATTTCGATGCTCGCAGCCCGATGTGTCCTTCAATGAAAATCAGCGGCAACCGCATTCATTCCCCGAAAGGTCGCGCCACATTGGTGCGGGAATGGCTGCGTTTGCTGAGCGAACAGGGCGTCGATCCTCTGGTACTGGAAAACGGCCTGGCTAATCGCCGGCCTAGCCTGCGTGGACTGATCGAAAAAACCAGACATAGCTGGCGCGCCAATCGAGGGGACTACGATTTCTCCCATGAAGTGAAGGAGGCGATGTCAGGCTGTCTGGCCTGCAAAGCCTGTTCGACTCAATGCCCGATTAAAATTGACGTGCCGGGGTTCCGTTCGCGCTTCCTGCAGCTGTATCACACCCGTTATCACCGTCCGTTGCGTGATTACGTGGTCGCTGGCGTGGAAAGCTATACGCCGCTGATGGCCAAGGCGCCCAACCTGTTCAATTTCTTCCTGAAACAGCCGTGGGTGAGCGAACTGAGTCGCCGGAGTATTGGGATGGTGGATTTACCGCTGCTCTCGACGCCGACCCTGAAACAGGCGCTTTCCGGCCACTATGCCAGCACGATGACGATGGAACAGTTGGAAAAACTGAGTGATGAAGAACGTAGCCATCATGTGCTAATTGTACAGGATCCTTTTACCAGTTATTACGATGCACAGGTGGTGGCTGATTTTGTTCGATTGGTAGAAAAACTCGGTTTTAATCCGGTCTTGCTGCCGTTTTCGCCTAATGGTAAAGCCCAACATATCAAAGGTTTTTTACAGCGATTCGCTAAAACTGCGACTAAAACCGCCGAGTTCCTTAATCGAATTTCCTTATTAGGCATGCCGCTGGTGGGCGTCGATCCGGCCTTGGTACTGTGCTATCGCGATGAATATCAGGAAATGCTTGGAGAGCGTCGCGGTCACTTTAAGGTGCAACTGGTACATGAATGGTTACAGACGACATTGCCGGATAGCCCAGCGCAGCCATTGAACGATGAACCTTGGTATTTGTTTGGCCACTGTACTGAAAGCACCGCGCTACCGGCCAGCGGGCAGCAGTGGGCGGGGATATTTTCACGCTACGGCGCGCGGCTGGAAAACGTCAGCGTTGGCTGTTGCGGTATGGCGGGCACCTACGGTCACGAATCGAAGAATCTCCATAACTCGATCGGAATTTATGAACTATCATGGCAGCAGGCATTGCAGAAATTGCCGGAAAAACGCTGTCTGGCAACGGGTTATTCATGCCGTAGCCAGGTAAAACGAATGGAAGGAAATAGCCTCAGGCATCCGTTACAGGCTCTATTGGAGATAGTTTAATGCTTTGGAAACGAGCAGCTACGCTGGCAGACTTGAATCAAGTGGGTGAAGGTTGCATGGTGTCCCATTTGGGCATCGAAATTACCCGCATCGGGGACAATGAAATCGAAGGGACAATGCCGGTGGATCACCGCACGCGCCAGCCTTTTGGCCTACTGCACGGCGGGGCGTCTGTGGTGTTGGCGGAATCGCTGGGCTCAATGGCGGGTTATCTATCCACCGAATGTGATCAACAGGTGGTAGGGTTGGAAATTAATGCCAACCACCTGAGAGCGGTGCGGGAAGGGGTGGTTCGCGGCGTGTGTCGGGCGGTTCACGCTGGCCGTACTCATCAGGTTTGGCAGATCGAGATTTTCGATCAGCAGGATCGGCTTTGCTGTACATCACGTCTCACTACGGCAATTTTAGGCAGCTAGCGTCTGTCTTCATTTTGCCTAATCTGAAGCGGTATTTTCAGAACCGGACAGCGCCGGTTCTGAATATTTCTTAATCCTTGTCAGACACAGTTTCCTTTCATTCAATCCCTTACCCGCGAACGGCTTATTTTTTCACGATCAAATCGGTCACTTTTTGCCGTAGAGGTTTCCTCCGAGGGGGATTTTCGGCTAAAGTTAGCGTAGAAATAGGTATTTCCTATGAATGTTTAAAATTATTAGAAGTAAAGGGAAATTGGCCTCTAATAATGCAGGGTTTTCAGTTATTATTATGAAATATATTGTGTGATTTCATAATGATAATATTGTGCGACTCTCTTCCGTTTTTTCTGGCCATCGCAGCGTTCCTTATAGGTTGCCGCCTCACCCGGGGTTAAAAAGGCACTTTTCTTAATATCCCTGCAAAACAAACGGTTGAAGTGATAATTATTATCACTACCATTGTGAACAATCTGTGTTGACGCCGAGTGAGGTTCAACCAGCATAATAACAACTAATAAGGTTGTTGAGATAGATAAGGTAGGTCATATGCAACAGGATACAGTTGGTACATTTTCACTCGACGACAATGATTGGCAGGGCGTCACCATTACTGACAGTGCCGCCGCGCAGATTGCCCGCTTAATGCAGCAAGATCCCGAAGTGAAAGGGCTGCATCTGGGCGTTAAACAATCCGGCTGCGCCGGGTTTGCCTACGTGATGGACATGGCAAAAAACCCTGCCAATGACGATCTGGTTTTCGAGCATGGCGAAGCCAAAATTTTTGTACCGTTAAAAGCGATGCCTTTTATTGATGGCACGGAAGTAGATTATGTCCGCGAAGGGCTGAATCAGATCTTTAAATTTAATAATCCTAAAGCTCAGCATGCCTGCGGTTGTGGCGAGAGTTTTGGCGTTTGAGTGATGTAAACGAAATGACACGAAGCAATGTAGAAGTTCCAGATGATGTGCAGGCTTGGGTCAGTGATGGTCGTTACAAAGAAGGCTTCTTTACCCATTTAGCCACCGATGAGTTGGCCAAAGGCATCAACGAAGATGTGGTGCGAGCGATTTCGGCCAAACGTAACGAACCTGAGTGGATGCTGGAATTCCGTCTCGGTGCTTATCGAAGCTGGCTGGAGATGGAAGAACCGCATTGGCTGAAAGCCCACTATCAAAGCCTGGATTATCAGGATTACAGCTATTACTCGGCACCATCTTGCGGTAGCTGCGATGACAACTGCGGTTCCCAACCCGGCGCAGTGCAGCAGCCGACCGACGGCGAAGATCTCGGCACCGCCGCCAATGATTATCTCACCGCAGAAGTGGAAAACGCCTTTGCCCAGTTAGGGGTTCCGGTTCGTGAAGGGGCGGAAGTGGCGGTAGATGCGATTTTTGATTCGGTTTCGGTCGCCACCACTTATCGTGAAAAACTGGCTGGCCACGGGATTATTTTCTGCTCTTTTGGTGAAGCAATTCAGGAATTCCCGGATCTGGTTCGCAAATACCTCGGCAGTGTAGTGCCCGCCAAAGATAACTTCTTTGCCGCATTGAACGCCGCCGTGGCTTCGGACGGCACCTTCGTATACGTGCCGAAAGGCGTGCGTTGCCCGATGGAGCTTTCTACCTACTTCCGGATTAACGCGGCGAAAACCGGCCAGTTCGAACGCACCATTCTGATTGCCGATGAAGACAGCTACGTAAGCTATATCGAAGGCTGTTCTGCGCCGGTGCGTGATACCTATCAGTTGCATGCGGCGGTGGTGGAAGTGATTCTGCACAAAAATGCCGAAGTGAAATATTCCACGGTGCAAAACTGGTTTGCCGGTACGGCCAGCACCGGCGGCATTCTCAACTTTGTTACCAAGCGCGCTCTGTGTGAAGGGGAAGGTTCAAAAATGTCGTGGACTCAGTCGGAAACCGGCTCGGCCATTACTTGGAAATACCCGAGCGTGATTTTGCAGGGCGATAACTCCATCGGCGAATTCTTCTCCGTGGCGTTGACCAACGGTTATCAGCAGGCCGATACCGGCACCAAGATGATCCACATTGGCAAAAATACTAAATCCACCATTATCGCCAAGGGGATTTCCGCCGGCCATAGCCAGAATACCTATCGTGGTCTGGTGAAAATCCTACCGAGTGCGGAAAATGCCCGTAACTTTACCCAGTGCGACTCGATGTTGATTGGGCCGGATTCCGGCGCGCACACCTTCCCGTATGTGGAAGTGCGCAACAACAGCGCTCAGTTGGAACACGAAGCCACCACCTCCAAGATTGGCGATGACCAACTGTTCTATTGTCTGCAGCGGGGCATCAGCGAAGATGACGCTATCTCGATGATCGTCAACGGATTCTGTAAAGATGTCTTCTCGGAATTACCGCTGGAATTTGCCGTCGAAGCGCAGAAATTGCTCGCCATTAGCCTGGAACACAGCGTGGGTTAATCCCGTGGCATTTGCACCGCACAGCGTTGCGCCACGGCGCACAAAGGAAACAGCATGTTAAGCATCAAGAATTTAAAAGTCAGCGTAGAAGGCAACGAGATCCTCAAAGGCCTGAATCTGGAAATCAAACCCGGTGAAGTTCATGCCATCATGGGGCCGAACGGCTCGGGTAAAAGTACCTTGTCCGCCACGCTGGCCGGCCGTGAAGAATATGAAGTCACCGCAGGCGAAGTGATCTTTAAAGGTAAGGATCTGTTGGCGCTGGATCCGGAAGAACGCGCCGGTGAAGGGGTTTTCCTGGCGTTCCAGTATCCGGTAGAAATTCCCGGTGTCAGTAACCATTTCTTCCTGCAAACGGCCGTGAATGCGGTACGTAAATACCGTGAAGAAGAACCTTTAGATCGCTTCGATTTTTCCGATTTCATTGAAGAAAAAATTGAACTGTTGAAGATGCCGGAAGATTTGCTGACTCGTTCGGTGAACGTTGGTTTCTCCGGCGGTGAGAAAAAACGTAATGACATCCTGCAAATGGCGGCGTTGGAGCCAGATCTGTGCATTCTGGATGAAACCGACTCCGGTCTGGACATCGATGCGTTAAAAATCGTGGCGAACGGGGTGAACTCTCTACGCAATGAAAAACGTGCTTTCATCATCGTAACCCACTATCAACGTATTCTGGATTACGTGAAGCCCGACTTCGTACACGTGCTGTATCAGGGCAAAATTATCAAGTCCGGTGACTTCTCGCTAGTCAAACAGTTGGAGGAGCAAGGCTATGGCTGGCTTACCGACCAACAGTAATAACCCGCATCAGAACAGTGCTACGGTACTGCAGCAACTGAGTCAATTGGTACAGCAAGGCGCTCGCGGTGGGCGTGCCGATAGCCATTGGCAGCAGGCTCAGAGGTTGGGTTTCCCAACCGCAAAGCATGAAGACTGGAAATATACGCCGATTAACCACTTGCTTGAACAACGTTTTGGCTTTGCTCAGACACAGGTTAGCTCACAGCAGTTAACCGCGCTGGCGCTGCCGCTAGACGCCTATCGTCTGGTCTTTGTGGACGGCCGTTTCGACGCCAGCCTGAGCGATACCGAATTCGGTGTTTATCTGGTTAGCCCACTGACTGCTGCCTCCGAATTGCCTGCCCCGGTGCAATCTGAGGTATTCCTGCATCTGACGGAAAGTCTGGCGCAGGAGGGCACAGTGATTCGTCTGCCAGCGGGAAAACAGGCGGAAAAACCGCTATATCTGCTGCATATCAGCTCTGGTGCAGATACTGAGCTGGTGAATACCAGCCACTATCGCCACCATGTGATGCTGGAAGCGAATACTCAGGCTGATATTGTCGAGCATTATGTCAGCCTGAATGATTTGCCTCACTTTACCGGCGCGCGGCTGACCATTTCTGTCGGCGACAATGCCCAACTGAGCCACTGCAAGCTGGCCTTTGAAACGCCGCAAAGCTATCACTTTGCTCATAATGACGTGGTGATGGGACGTGACGCTCGCGCCAGAAGCTACAGTTTCTTGCTGGGTGCCGGTCTGACTCGCCATAACACCAGCGCCCAGCTTAACGGCGAGGGCGCAAGTTTATCGATGAACAGCCTGCTGTTACCTATTGGCCGCGAAGTTTGTGATACCCGAACCTATCTGGAACACAATAAAGGCTATTGCGAAAGCCGTCAGCTACATAAAACCGTGGTGCGGGAGCGGGGCAAGGCCGTGTTTAACGGCATGATCAAGGTGGCACAGCACGCGCTGAAAACCGACGGTCAGATGACCAATAACAACCTGTTGTTGAGCAAACTGGCAGAGGTGGACACCAAACCGCAGCTGGAAATTTACGCCGATGACGTGAAGTGCAGCCACGGTGCGACCGTCGGGCGGATTGACGCCGAACAGCTGTTCTATCTACAGTCCCGCGGTATCAGTCAGGCCGATGCTCAGCAAATGATTATCTTTGCTTTCGCTGCGGAATTGACCGAAGCGATGAGCAACGAAACCATCCGTAAACTGGTGATGGAGCGGATTGCCGAGCGTCTGGCGGGAGAATAATGATGAGAGAACAACTATGAGTTACCCGCTGGAACGCATTCGCGCCGATTTTCCATTGCTTGCCCGGGAAGTCAACGGCCAGCCGCTGGCCTATCTGGACAGCGCGGCTAGCGCGCAGAAACCCAATGCGGTGATTGAGCGCGAGCTAGAGTTTTACCGCAGCGGCTATGCGGCGGTGCATCGGGGAATTCACACCCTCAGCGCTGAGGCGACTCAGGCGATGGAACAAGTCCGCTGCCAGGCGGCAGAATTTATCCATGCCAACTCGCCGGATGAAATCGTTTTTGTGAAAGGTACCACCGAAGCTATTAATCTGGTGGCAAACAGCTACGGGCGACATTTCCTCAAAGCTGGTGACAGTATTATCATCACCGAAATGGAGCATCACGCGAATATCGTTCCCTGGCAGATGCTGGCTCAGGAGCGCGGCATTGAAATTCGCGTCTGGCCGATTACCGCGAGCGGCGAATTGGATCTGAGCGTTCTACCGCACCTGATCGATGATACGACTCGTTTGCTGGCCATGACTCACGTTTCCAACGTATTGGGTACGGTTAACCCGATTGAGCAAATCGTGGCAACGGCCAAGGCCGCCGGTTTGCTGGTGCTGGTGGACGGCGCTCAGGCGGTGATGCATCAGGCGGTGGACGTACAGAAACTGGGCTGTGATTTTTATGCTTTCTCCGGCCACAAACTGTATGGACCGACCGGTATTGGTATTCTGTACGGAAAAAGCGAACTGTTGCAGCAAATGCCGCCGTGGGAAGGCGGTGGGGCGATGATTAAAACCGTCAGCCTGACCGAAGGAACCACCTACGCTGATGCGCCGGGGCGCTTTGAGGCCGGATCGCCGAACACCGCGGGTATGATGGGGTTAGGCGCGGCAATGAGCTACCTGAGCGAACTGGGGCTGGATAACATACAGCGCTACGAGCATGAGCTGATGGCCTACGCCGTCGAAGCACTGCAGCAGGTTGAAGGGGTAATCATGTACGGTCCAGCGTCACGGGCGGGAGTCATTGCCTTTAATCTGGGGCAACATCATGCCTTTGACGTAGGAAGTTTTCTCGATCAGTACGGGATTGCCATTCGTACCGGCCATCACTGTGCGATGCCATTGATGCAGCACTACGGCGTTCCGAGCATGTGCCGCGCTTCTCTGGCGGTTTATACCAGCCGAGAGGATATCAACCGGCTGGTGGCGGGGTTACAACGGGTCAAGCGTTTGCTAGGCTAAGTAAAGCCAAACTCCGCAGCGCCTGTTGGTCAGAGCGTTGCCGTTATCAAAGCTGGCTAGCGTCTTGGTCAGCTTTATTTTTTACCGTATTAGGAAGCCTCTCCATGGCCACGTTGCCAGATAAGCAAAAATTGATTCGCAATTTTTCCCGCTGCCATAATTGGGAAGAAAAATACCTGTACGTGATCGAATTGGGCGCTATGTTGCCGCCGTTGAGCGACACCGAGCGCCAGCCAGAAAACCTGATTAGCGGCTGCCAGAGCCAGGTGTGGATCAGCATGACCTTGACCTTGACCGAGCAGGGCACTATTCATTTTGCCGGTGACAGCGATGCGACTATCGTAAAAGGGTTAGTTGCGGTCGTCTTTATTCTGTATCAGGGGTTAACTCCGCAGCAAATTATCGATCTGGACGTTCGCCCTTATTTTGCCGATTTGGCTCTAAGCCAGCATTTAACGCCATCTCGATCCCAGGGATTGGAAGCAATGATTCGCGCAATTCGTAATAAAGCATCATTATTAGTCTGAGTGACCTTTCTTCCGAGGCAGCGTGTCTGCCTCTCAGAACCTTCTTAATCATTTATTAATCTATTCACCCATAATTGTTATAAAAATATTTTTGCGAAGTCAGTCACAGTGTTAAAACGGTGATATTTCAGCAGGTTAAATCTTGTCTGGGGGGCGAAAAAGGCAAAGAAAAATTAATTTCTAACACCTTGATTTTTAGAGAAATAAATTGCCTTTAGAATCATTACTGTTAGTATAGTTTTGCCAATTATTGGCTATGAAAATCACACGAACTAGCTCGCCGTATAAACCGAATTTGAAGAAGTGATGTAGGAACTAAGCATGAAACGTGCATTAACTTTGATAGGTATGTTATTCGCCACCTGTATGGCAGGCAGTATCACTGCGGCCAATGCAACTGAATATCCTCTGCCACCGGCCAATAGTCGTCTTATTGGTGAAAATACTACCTTTACCGTTCCAAACGATGGCCGTCCGCTGGAGGCTATTGCTGCCGATTATAAAATCGGTCTATTGGGTATGCTGGAAGCCAACCCAGGCACCGATCCGTACTTACCTAAGCCGGGTTCAGTGTTAACCATTCCAACGCAAATGATACTGCCAGACACCCCGCGTGAAGGCATTGTGATTAACCTGGCAGAACTGCGTCTGTACTACTATCCAAAAGGTCAGGATAAAGTCATCGTTTATCCAATCGGTATCGGCCAGTTAGGGCGTAACACCCCAATTATGACGACCTCCGTCAGTCAGAAAATCCCGAATCCAACCTGGACGCCAACGGCGAATATTCGTAAGCACTATCTGGCGCAAGGCGTGACTTTACCGGCCGTTGTTCCTGCCGGTCCGGAAAATCCTATGGGTCTGTTTGCGATGCGTCTGTCTGCCGGTGCCGGTGAGTACCTGATTCACGGTACCAACGCTAACTTCGGTATCGGCATGCGCGTTAGCTCTGGCTGTATCCGTCTGCGTCCTGACGATATTCAGGCGCTGTTCAACTCGGTACCTAAAGGCACCCGCGTACAGATTATCAATGAGCCGATCAAATATTCTGTTGAACCGGACGGTAAACGCTACGTAGAAGTTCACCAGCCGCTGTCCCGTACAGACAATGACGATCCGCAAACCATGCCAATCGCGCTGAGTGCCGGTGTGAAAGCCTTTATGGCCGATGGCGAGACAGATACCGCAGTGGTTGAAAGTGCGATTGTACGCCGTTCTGGGATGCCAGTATTAGCCAGCAAAGGAATGGTAGCCTCTGATGCCGCTCCGGCTGCTGTAGCCCCTCTGGAAGCGTCACAGGCTGAAGAACAGACTATCCCTAAGCTTACTCAGCCAGGCCCAATCTATTCTGAGTCCCACTAATCACCGCAAATAAACGCCTCGACGTTGCGGGACAAGATGAAAGCAAGGATGCTTTCATTGTTCCAGCAGATAAATAAATCGACTTACCGGATAAGGATAAAGTGCAAATGACGAAGGTGAGGGGATTGTTCGGGGTAAAAAAAATGGCGCACAATGTGCGCCATTTTTCATTGAAGTAATATTACTTCTTGTAAGCGTGAGCTTGGTTGTCCAGACGTTGGTTAGCACGTGCTGCATCGTCTTTAGCTGCTTGAACGTCAGAACGGATTGCGTTCACGTCGTTGCTCAGTTGGTCAACTTTAGCGTTCAGAGTCTGAACGTCTGAAGACAGTTGATCAATTTTAGCATTGCTTGAACAACCAGCCAGCATAGTAGAAGCCAGAATTACCGCGCCCAGTACAAGTTTAGTACGATTCATTATTAACACCCTCTAGATTAAGTTAATCTCCATGTAGCGATACAAGTATTACACAAACTTTTTTCGAAAGAGAATAAATTTTTTATGTTAATGAGCTTTATTTTGATCGTTCGCTCAAAGAAGCGTCTGGTTTTAAAAAATCGTTAAAAAATAAAAACAAAACCAATGTACTCCATGGGACAAGTCTTATTTATAAAACAGCCTGTAACCGGGGTGGGATTAAATGTTTTTTGAGAAAGGACGGGAACAAAAAGATAAAAGAAAAACGCCGCTGTAATAAGCGGCGTTTAAATATATTCAGCAGAACAACCCGAGTTGGATTAAAGAACGTGTACTGAAGAAGTATTGGTCGTGCCGCTTGGTACCAGTGCACCAGAAACCATCACGACTACGTCACCTTTCTGCGCCAGACCGCTTGCCAATGCCGCTTCTTTACCAATACGGTAGAAATCATCGGTAGAAGCAATTTCTTTCACGACGGAAGGGATAACGCCTTTGGTCAGAATTAACTGACGCGCAGTCACTTCATTGGTGGTCAGCGCCAGAATAGTCGCGGTTGGGAAGTATTTACGTACCGACTTGGCTGACTTGCCGCCGCCGGTTGCAACGACGATCAACGGAGCACCCAGTTTCTCTGCGGTTTCAACTGCACCACGGCAAACGGCTTCGGTGATACGCATTTTGCGGTTGTCGTTCAGTGATTCGATGCGGCTAGGCATAACGCGATCTGTACGCTCACAGATGGTCGCCATGATGCTCACGGACTCCAGCGGGTATTTACCCTTGGCGCTTTCACCGGACAGCATCACTGCGTCGGTACCGTCCAGAATGGCGTTAGCTACGTCGCCGGCTTCTGCGCGGGTAGGGCGCGGGTTTTTGATCATGGAATCGAGCATTTGGGTGGCGGTGATGACCACTTTACGCGCGCGGTTACATTTCTCGATCATCATCTTCTGCGCGAAGATAACTTCTTCAACCGGGATTTCAACGCCCAGGTCGCCACGAGCAACCATGATACCGTCAGACGCTTCCAGAATTTCGTCGAAGTTATTCAGGCCTTCCTGGTTTTCAATTTTGGAGATGATCTGAATGTGTTCGCCGCCGTGGGCTTTCAGGTGCTCACGGATTTCCAGCACGTCAGAACGTTTACGAATAAAGGAAGCCGCAACGAAGTCAACGCCTTGCTCACAACCAAAGATCAGGTCGCCTTTGTCTTTTTCAGCCAGTGCAGGCAGTTGGATGGAAACGCCCGGCAGGTTAACGCCTTTGTTTTCGCCCAGATCGCCGTTGTTCAGTACTTTACAAACGACAGTGCTTTCAGTGACTTCAATCACTTCCATACCGATCAAACCGTCATCAACCAGCACGGTGTTACCGATTTTCAGGTCAGCGGCGAAGCCAGCGTAGGTAACGGCGACAGTTTGGTTGTTACCAATCACGCTCTGGTCAGTGGTGAAGGTGAAGGTCTGGCCAGCAACCAGCGCCACGTCTTTACCGCCTTCCAGTTTCATGGTGCGGATTTCCGGGCCTTTGGTGTCCAGCAGGATGCCCGCTTTCAGACCGGTTTTCTCCATAACCGCACGGATATTTTTGATACGTTGACCGTGCTCAGCATAGTCACCGTGGGAGAAGTTCAAACGCATGACGTTCATTCCTGCTTTCAGCAGGTTGGTCAACATTTCTTCAGATTCGGTTTTTGGCCCGATAGTACAAACAATTTTAGTCTTTTTCATGACGGATTTTTCTACAAGTTGTGATGGATAAAAAGCGAAAGAATCCGCCAGCTAGGCTGACGGAACGGAATGTGGGGCGTGTCTGGTGTAATGAAACAATACTAAGAATAGGTGACAGTTGAAGAGATCGAGCGGAAAACTTTTGCGCAGGACTTCGCGCTGGGCCTGTCTGCGACAGCCAATTGAGGAGTTGTATTTTTTTAGCGTATCTATAGATCAAGATGCTGAAACCATTCAACTGAAACGACGGTTCGTATTATACGGCGTAAGTGACCGGAAATGAAATGAAAATCAAATTCTCATCACCAGTTTTGATAAAAATCACGCAAATGTAGCGCAAACTGAGGCGCTCGGCGCGATTTGTTGCGCAACAGTCAGTGATTAAGCATACAGAGTGTAAATTTTATGTGACATTAGGGGCTATACAGCGAATAAAATCGAGGTGAATGCGCTGGATCGTCAGGAACTTGGAAAAACGAATTGAAGCATTTTGCGGGTCATGAGAATAGCGGTTGAGAATGAGAAGAATGAATGAGAAAGCGCGGTAAGAATCAAGATTTGGTGCGTCCGAGTGGACTCGAACCACCGACCCCCACCATGTCAAGGTGGTGCTCTAACCAACTGAGCTACGGACGCACTGAATAATCTTGTCAATCTGATGTTTGAATGGTGCGTCCGAGTGGACTCGAACCACCGACCCCCACCATGTCAAGGTGGTGCTCTAACCAACTGAGCTACGGACGCATATCATTCAATCTACTGCCAATGCTTGATAATAATGTTGGTGCGTCCGAGTGGACTCGAACCACCGACCCCCACCATGTCAAGGTGGTGCTCTAACCAACTGAGCTACGGACGCATCGATTATTACCGGCCATCAAAGGTGACGGCGGGGACGAATATTAACGGGCAGCCCGTCCTCTGGCAAGGAGAAAAACGCAATTTTATTCGTAATTTCACGCGATTGCTGAGCTTTCGCTCATTGCGACGTTTTTTTCTCCAGCTTTGATTCGGATTTTCCTGCACCGGGCGGAATAACCCGGCGCAGGTTTTTTTAGAACTTTATTTCCCGAATCATAACTGCGACGAGTTTAATGTGCGGCACGCTGCAAAATAAACTCGGCGGGTTGCCTTTGCAGCCAACGAATTCGCAATGTCATCAGAATCGCCGCAGCGGTCAGACCGATAATGAAACCGGTCCAGAAACCGCTTGGCCCCATCGCCGGGACCACATAATCGGTCAGGGCTAGAATATAGCCGCTCGGCAAACCTAACACCCAATAAGATGTAAAGGTGATAAAGAAGATAGAACGGGTATCTTTATAGCCGCGAAGTACGCCGCTGCCGATCACTTGTACCGCGTCAGACAGCTGATAAATTGCCGCCAGTAGCATCAGATGAGACGCCATAATCACCACTTCCGGCGATTTGTTGTAGAGCAGGGCGATTTGTTCGCGGAATATCACGGTCGATATCGCCGTCATCATCGCCAGACACAGGCCGACGGCGATGGCGGTATAAGCCGAAACCTGCGCGGCTGCAACAGAGCCTTCGCCCAAACGATGTCCTACGCGAATCGTTGCCGCTACGCTGAGAGACATGGGTAACATAAACATCAGTGAGCTGAAGTTAAGTGCGATCTGATGTCCAGCTACCGGCACAATCCCCAAGGGGGAGACCAACAGCGCCACGACGGCAAAAAGCGTCACTTCAAAAAACAGCGCCAGAGCAATCGGCAAACCGAGGCCGCTCAGGCGTTTCATTACATGCCAATCCGGTGGTGCGAAGCCTTTTTCCAGCTTGATATCCTGCTGTGAACGGGCTTTGGTCACATACCAACGCATCATCAGGAACATCACCCAGTACACGCTGGCGGTCGCCACGCCACAGCCCACGCCACCCAGCGCCGGTGCGCCAAACTTACCGTAGATGAAGATGTAGTTGATGGGGATATTGACCAGCAGGCCAAGAAAACCAATCACCATCCCCGGTTTGGTTTTGGATAATCCCTCACACTGATTACGCAAAACCTGGAAGAACAGATAACCCGGCGCGCCCCACAGAATCGCGTGCAAGAAGCCCACGGCTTTTTCTGCCATGACCGGATCGATGTTATGCATTCGGGTGATGACATGGTCGCTGTGATACAGCAGAGTCATAATCAGCACCGATAATATCGACGCCAGCCAAAAGCCCTGGCGAATCTGATGAGCGATTTGGTCACGGCGACCTGAGCCATTTAATTGAGCTACGGTTGGCGTTAATGCCAAGAGCAGGCCGTGACCGAACAGGATAACGGGGAGCCAGATTGAGGTACCGACGGCGACGGCCGCCATGTCGGTGGCACTGACCGAGCCGGCCATAATAGTATCGACCACCCCCATGGCAGTTTGGGATACCGAGGCGATCACCACCGGAATAGCCAGCGCTAATAAGCAGCGGACTTCTGTTAGATACTTTTGCAAGTACACACCTTTCTAATAATGTTGGGATTAAGCAGGCTAATAGTTACGATGATAAAATATCGTCCTTGAGGGCAAATATTGTACCGTCTCTAAAAGCTTAAGCAATCATTTGTAACTTATTATCAACGAAGTAGATAACCTTGCAGATTTTTACCTTTCGCGAATTGGTTTTCCGGTTTTTCTAGGGCAAACTGAGGTCAATCAAGATAATTTTCCTCGCTATAGATAACGAATAAGAGGCATTGCCTATGTTTACTGGTATTGTTAAGGCCACCGCGCCAGTTGTGGCCATCGATGAAAAGGCCAATTTTCGCACCCACGTCATCAAATTCCCTACGGATATGTTGCCAGAGCTGGCTTTAGGCGCATCTGTGTCTCACAACGGTTGCTGCCTCACGGTGACCAAGGTGGAAGGCGATTTGGTCAGCTTTGATTTGATTAAAGAAACGCTGCGCATTACCAATTTGGGTCAGCTACAGGTTGGCGATATGGTGAATCTGGAGCGCGCGGCTAAATTCAGCGATGAAATTGGTGGGCACCTGATGTCTGGCCACATTACCTGCACCGCCGAGATTGCCAAAATCTACACGTCTGAAAATAATCGCCAGATCTGGTTCCGTATGCCAAGTGAAGATTTGATGAAATACGTGTTGCACAAAGGCTTTATCGGTATCGACGGCATCAGCCTGACCATTGGCGAAGTAGAAGGGAAACGTTTCTGCGTGCATTTGATTCCGGAAACGCTGGAACGCACCACTTTGGGCAAAAAACGTTTGGGGCAGACCGTCAATATTGAAATCGATCCGCAAACCCAGGCGGTGGTCGAAACGGTAGAACGTATATTGGCTCAGCGGGATATCGCCGGCGCGGCGGCGCATTTGGCCAGTGACATGGCGGCTAAAGCGCAATCTTAACATTACAGCGCTGAATCGAAGCAAGCGCCGCGCTGTGGAGCAAATGCTGCTTTAATCGGCCTGAAAAAAAGAAAAGGGATAACAGCCTTGGCCGTATCCCTTTTTTTGATCCCGTGAATCAGACGTTAGCGAGGAACGCGGAGACCGCCATCAACGCCGCGCGGGCTAAACAATACCTGCCATAGCTGAATATCTCTGACGCGGAACGCACCGGCGCAGGCATTCAGGTAATAGCTGAACATTCTCTCAAATCGTTCCGAGTATTTTTCAGACAAAACTGGCCACGCGGCGCGGAATTTTTCGTACCACGCCATCAGCGTGCGATCATAGTCAGCGCCAAAATTGTGCCAGTCTTCCATAATGAGCCGCGACTCGCTGGCGTCGGCAATTTGTCGAATCGAAGGCAGGCAGCCGTTAGGGAAGATATAGCGGTCAATCCACGGATCAACGCTCAGATTGCTACGGTTCGCGCCAATAGTATGCAGCAAGAACAGACCATCGGGTTTTAGATTGCGTTCGACGACTTCAAAATAGGTTGGATAGTTCTTTGGCCCAACGTGTTCGAACATACCGACGGAAACAATGCGGTCAAACTGTTGATGCAAATCTCGATAGTCTTGCAGCAGGATAGTGACATCCAGTCCGGCGCAGCGCTCTTGCGCCAGTTTTTGCTGTTCGGCAGAAATGGTGACGCCCTGAACGGAAACGCCATAATGACGGGCGGCAAAAGCGGATAATCCCCCCCAGCCACAGCCGATATCCAGCAGTTTCATGCCGGGTTTCAGCCGCAGTTTTTCACAGATCATGCGCAGTTTATGTTCCTGCGCTTGTTCCAGATTGGCGGCGTCTTTCCAGTATCCGCAGGAATATTGCATGTGGCTGTCTAGCATTCTGCTAAACAGATCGTTACCGAGATCGTAATGTTCTTTGCCGACGATCCAGGCGCGTTTTTTCGATTGCAGGTTAGTCAGGCGGGCGGTTGCGACGCGTAAGGTATCTTTGAAATGGCGGGGGAGTTTCTTTTCCAGACCGGCTCGTAGCACGCGCTGGAAAAAAATGTCCAGTCGTTCACAGTCCCACCATCCGTCCATATAACTTTCCCCGAGTCCCAGCGAGCCTTGCTGCAATGCGCGCTTAAAGAAATCAGGATTATGAACCTGAATATCGAAAGGTCTTGAACCATTGATTTCAATATCGGCCTGGCTCAACATTTCATTCACAATGCGATACCACGGATTTTCTTGAATACTTTGGTCTTCTATACAGGATGAACTCATAGTTTCTCCATCACTTTCTTCTGACTGATGTCCCGCAATAAACGAAAAAATTGCAGGCGCATACCGAATAGGTATTGGCTACCTTGGTGTCTGATATCCAACTACGGACAGAGGAAGATTAAGAAGTAAATCTACTGCGTTTGGCACTAGGTTCACTCATCCTTAAGGATAAATGTAACGCGATCAACGTGTACAAAATATGAAACTAATATGACTTTTTTCTAACGGCTTTATTTATAACTGGGATCGAGTATAGGCGCGCCGGAAAGGTTTCTCAATAATAAATCTGTCTCGGCGCGTTAGAAAGGCTGAAATAATTTCCCTTAGGAATGATGACTCTCTGAGATTAATTCTCTTTGATTATCAGAGTCATCCTTATTTGTGGCATATAAATGTATGAAATAACCCAGCGCTGCAAATAATACCGTCAACACCATGACGGTCACGGTGGCTAATAACGGTTGAGTAATAAAGGCTGACACCAACATGCTGGCAATAAAACAGGTTCCCAGCTGTAGGGTATTCTGCAATGCAGCGGCCTTCCCGGTGTTATTGGGAAAAGGAATTAATGCATTTGACACCACAATCGGGTAACAGGCACCGTTGACCAGCGCCATCACGCAGAATGGAATTAATAAAGTCAGCAGGTTAGGTTCTGTTAGGGTCGCCACCAGATACAGGGCGATCATGCTTAAAGCGTAACCAACCAGAAGCCACGGTAACAGAGTATTGCCTTTCATGTAATTCAGTGCGCTGCGACAGCCGTAACCACCCAGCAAGAAAGCCAGGGTTTGCGGGACGTAGCTCAGGCCAATCACATTCGGGCTATAGCCCATATCGCCCAAAATAAAGGGTGAGCCGGTTAGCCAGGCAAAGAAACCAGCGCTGCAAGCGGCGAAAATCATCACGTTTCCGCTGAATAGCGGCGATTTAATAATCTGCCAGAAGTTAAGATTATCTTTCTCGCTCTCACTACTTTGCGCATTCTTTTGCTTTTCTTTTAATAAAGCAGTCGGAATCAACAGCAGCAGAGTAATCGCCAATAGCACCACGAAAATGGCGCGCCAGCTAAAGTGGTTCAGTAACCAGGCGCCCAGCAGGGGTGCTAACGCAGGAGAAAGGGCGACCAAAGGCATAATAGTGGCAAAGACCCGATTGGCCTTGCCATCGCGATAACGGTCAATCACCAGCGCTTGCCAGGTCACCGCAGCGGAACAAACTCCCACGGCCTGAACCAGACGTAATGCTAACAGTTGTACCGGCGTTTGCACCCAAACCATTCCCAAACAGCCGAAGGCAAACAGACTTAAACCGAGCAACAACACAGGTTTCCGCCCCAATTTATCGGATAAAGGTCCCCAGACTAATTGTGCAATGGCAAATCCGGCGAGAAAAATGCTCAAACTGGCGCTGATCGAGCCAGCCGAAGCCTGCAAATCTTGTTGCATGGCGCCAAAAGCGGGTAAGTACATATCCGTGGCAAGGTATCCCAACATGCTCAGACCGGCGAGGTAGAACATAAAGCTAGTGGATGTTTTCATTTTCGTTATTTATCTCGTTTATCTGTATACCCGTTATCTTTCGAACCGCAGCGGTGTTGGCTACCTTCGCTCACCCCAGTCACTTAGTGGCTCGGTTCCTTGGGATTCGCGGCGTTGCCGCCTGGCTACAATCCGAAAGCAGGTTATCTTTGCAGGAGAATTAATGCGGGGGGCATTCTATCCGGCTGGCTATTCCCCTGTGAAACGGTAATATTTGCATACTGGTGTGAAAATAATTGAAGGCAAGGCAATGTGGTCGGAATATTCATTGGAAGTGGTTGATGCGGTTGCCAGAACCGGTAGTTTTAGCGCTGCTGCACAAGAACTGCATCGCGTGCCTTCTGCCGTCAGCTATACGGTCAGACAACTCGAGACATGGCTGGCAGTGCCACTGTTTGAACGACGACACCGCGATGTGGAACTGACGGCAGCGGGAGCGCTGTTTATTAAAGAAGCGCGAACTGTTATCAAAAAAATGATTGATACGCGTCGTCAATGTCAGCAGGTCGCTAACGGTTGGCGCGGCCATCTGGATATTGCTATCGACATTATTGTGAAGCCGTTACGCAGCCGTCAGTTGGTGCTGGATTTTTATCGTCATTTCCCCGATATCGAACTGCGGGTGCATTTTGAGGTATTCAACGGCGTGTGGGATGCGCTGGCGGATGGTCGTGCCGATGTGGCTATTGGTGCGACGCGTGCGGTGCCAGTCGGTGGGCGCTTTACCTTCCGTGATATGGGGTTTATGAACTGGCACTGCGTGGTCAGTGCCACTCATCCGCTGGCATCTCAGAGCGGCCCTTTGACCGACGATCAGCTGCGGCCTTACCCTTCGCTCTGCATTGAGGACACTGCCCGTAATCTGCCGAAGCGCGATACCTGGACGCTGGACAACCAGCGACGGCTGGTGGCACCGGATTGGCAAACGGGCATTGACTGTCTGTGTGACGGTTTATGTATTGGTATGGTTCCGGCGCATCGCGTCGAGCCGCTGGCCAAACAGGGGAAACTGGTGATTATTACGCTGGCTCAGCCCTTGCCAGATAGCCCTTGCTGCCTGAGCTGGGAGCAAAACAACCATTCGCCCGCTATGGCGTGGCTGCTGGAGTACCTTGGGGATACGGAAACGCTGAATGCCGAATGGCTGCGAGCGGGGGACGGTGTAGAAAACACGCGGGAAGCCGTTTCAACGGGCTAAACGGCTTCCCACAGCGGTTTTAACGACGATAATCGCGGAAAGGACCATCAGCAACAGAACGGCGTTCAACCAGTTTTGGATGTACTTCAATGGTTTGGGGATCTTCACGTTTGCTGACAATGCGATCCAGCAACATTGCAAAGGCGCTTTCGCCCAAACGTTCTTTTGGCTGATGAATAGTGGTCAGTGCCGGTGAGAAATAGCGCGCATTTCGCACATTGTCATATCCGATCACCGAAATATCCTGCGGAACGCGTAAACCTAATTCATCGGCAGCACAAATAGCGCCCATAGCCATAATATCGCCGCCGCAGAATACCGCGGTTGGGCGATGTTTCTGCGTTAGGATTTGATGCATGGCTTTATAACCGGATTCCGGTTCAAAATCCCCTTGAACCACCCATTCATCACGCAGTTTAATATTGGCTTCTTCCAACGCTTTGATAAAGCCCTGATGACGCCCACCGCCAGTATTGCGAGCCAGTTGCCCCGGAATGGCTCCAATATCGCGATGACCGCGTTCAATCAGATAACGGCCAGCCAAATAACCGCCTTCAAAGGCATTATCAATAATGGAGTCGGTAAAATCGCCGCGCGCGGTGCCCCAATCCATGACTACCATCGGAATATTGCGATAATCTTCCAGCATGCCCAACAGTTGCTCTGGATACTCGGAACACATTACCAGCAAACCGTCGACGCGTTTTTGCGCCAGCATAGCCAGATACGCTTTCTGCTTATCCAGATTATTATGAGAGTTACACAAAATCAGCGTATAGCCTTTGCTATAGCAGCTATTTTCTACCGCTTCGATCACTTCCGCAAAATAGGGTGCTTCGCTGGAAGTGGCTAGCAAACCAATCGATTTAGTGTGATTGACTTTCAGGCTTCGTGCGACGGCACTGGGCGAATAGTGCAGCTCTTTAATGGCGGCCCACACGGCGGCCTTGGTGTCTTCGGCGACGAAACGTGTTTTATTGATGACGTGCGAAACGGTGGTGGTGGAAACGCCCGCGCGTTTGGCCACATCTTTAATCGTTGCCATAAAAAGAATGACTCCTAAACTGACCTGTTACAGCAGGTAAGTATTATGTTAATCGTTTGCCTGCGTTGTTCGAACCCTTTCAGACAGATATCATCAGTTCCGCTGGTTATTTTCGTCAGCGCGCTAGTCTGAAAGGGGTTTTTAGGCGTTATTGGTCGGTACGCAGTAATGAACTGCGGATTTTGGCCGATTTAAAGAAAAAGTGAAAGATCTAATCAACGTTATAAAGTGAGTAATGATAACAAGATTTTATTCTCGAACTGTGGGAAAATCGTTTTACACACTAACTATGTGCCTTTATCCACCCAAATTAACCGACTGAGGAGTTTATATGGATACTGATCTGAAAATGTCATTGATTACTACTATTGGTTCGTTGGCAGTGATTATGATCTTTAGCTTTACAGCGGTAATGAACTAAACCCTGACTGTTTTAGAGCTGTACAGATTTTGAGCGAGAAGGGCGGAGCCGTTATCCGCCCTTGATATTAGCCAGCTAATCAGGCCAGATTTTTCTCTACGAACGCCCAGTTAACCAGCGCCCAGAAGTTTTCCAGATAAGTCGGCCGCGCATTGCGGTAATCGATATAGTAAGCGTGCTCCCACACATCGACAGTCAGCAATGGTTTATCCGAAGTGGTTAGCGGCGTTGCTGCATTAGAAGTGCTCACGATCGCCAGCGAGCCGTCCGGTTTTTTCACCAGCCAGGTCCAACCCGCGCCAAAGTTTTTCACGGCAGCATCGGTAAACTGTTGTTTGAACTCCGCGAAAGACCCAAAAGATGCGGCGATCGCTTCGGCTACTGCGCCCTTCGGTTCGCCACCGGCGTTTGGCGCCAGGCAGTTCCAGTAGAAGGTGTGATTCCATACTTGAGCGGCGTTATTGAAGATACCGCCAGTGGAGGTTTTTACGATCTCTTCCAGCGATTGACCAGCAAACTCGGTATCTTTAATCAAATTATTCAGGTTTACCACGTAGGTGTTGTGGTGCTTGCCGTAGTGATAATCCAGCGTTTCTGCCGAGATATGAGGCTCAAGGGCGTTCTTTGCATAAGGCAGTGCAGGTAATTCAAAAGACATTGCTTTCTCCTTTCGGGATGACTCAGGGTGTTTGCCCATCAAATCACCGGATGCGCCAGGGCGATCCCGGTGGCGACGAGCGGATAAATAATTGTCATATAGTTGTTATGGGTATCAATATTATCAATTTCCCACTGGAAAACCAGGTTTAACCACACAGAGTTAAAGTGATTGGCGATGGGTTATTCGATTGGTGGAACACAGGGGCTGAGAGCCGGGTAGAAACGCTCCGACGGCCAATAAACCGGCGGAGCGAAAGTTTGAGAGCATGATTTTAACGAGTACGTTTAGCAAATAGTTTTAGCGAATAGTTTTAGGGGTCACGACGCGGCGCGCCCCAACGTAATGGCCTTGCCAGTAATCGTTATCTAACATACTGATGCGAATTTCTTCGCCGGTACGCGGAGACTGGATAAATTTCCCGTTGCCTAAATAAACTCCAACGTGATCGGCGACGCCGCGATTAGCAATATTGAAGAACACCAGATCGCCACTTTCCAGCTCTGCGCGTTTAACCGGCGCGGCATCGCGCAGGTGGTACATTTCATTCGCGGTGCGCGGCATTTTTATTCTGACCACATCTTTGTAGGCATAATAAATGAGTCCGCTACAGTCAAACCCGGTATTCGGCGAAGATCCCCCCCAGCGATAGGGTTTCCCAACTTGTTTCATCAGCTTACTCATCGCCGTCTGTTTGGCGTGCTGATAGCGCTTTTTATGTGCCGGACTGAGTTTTAGTTTGTTATTCGCGAGTAATTCTGCCGCTGCTTTTTTGCTCGTGCTATTTCGATGTCGCCCATAAGCCACTTTCGTTTCTTTACGGGTAACGTTTTTTTTAGCCGTAACGCTTTTCTTTTGGGTTAAGGTTTTCGCGTTGGCGGTTGTTTTGGTTTTGCTTACTTTACCCGTCGTCGATTTAGCCGCGGTTTTAGCCGTAACTTTCTTTTTAATTTGGGTCACTGGCTTAACTTTCTTACTGCTGCTTTTATTATCGACTTTCCGTTTTTTGCGATCGTCAGGGCTAGCCTGACTCACATGGCTTTTTTTCTGGTCGGCAGATACGCGCGCCTGCGGCGAAGCATGTGCCAGATTTAAAAATAGCTGGGTAAACAGCAGCACAAAGAGCGTGAAGAATAAACGCATAATAACGCTACCAACCTTGACCCTGAAATGGATGATGGAAGACTCACAGTATTGCTGAAACTCGCCGTATAAAAAAGCGGAGAGCTATATGATTCTAATAGATTTTGTGAGAAAACGTTAATGGCTTGTCAATTGCCGCCTTTTTATGCAGCTAATGCGTCATAAATAACCATTTGTCATAGTGTTAGCTTTCATCCTGGAATCGGGGGCTATAAAAGATATTCCTGAATTTGCTGAAGTAAAAATGTTATTCTCAATGAGTATTTATGTAGCGGAGCCTATTCAGATAGGCGCGATGTGATAAAACCCTGCAAAAAATGGCGTTTTATTCGGGGCGCCACAGTCGTTACAATAACCTGAACGCAACAAATAGATTGTTATTACGGCTAAGCGCAATGACGTCAGTGTTAGCCATAATATGGCTTGAGGAAGCAAGAGATGACAACGATTGAAAAAATTCAGCGCCAGGTAGCAGAGAACCCAATCCTGCTGTACATGAAAGGCTCGCCTAAATTGCCTAGCTGCGGTTTTTCCGCTCAGGCTGTACAGGCGCTGTCTGCCTGTGGTGAACGTTTTGCCTATGTGGATATCCTGCAAAACCCGGATATTCGCGCTGAAATGCCAAAATACGCTAACTGGCCAACTTTCCCACAGCTGTGGATCGACGGTGAGTTAATCGGCGGCTGCGACATTATGATCGAAATGTATCAACGTGGCGAATTGCAGCAATTATTAAAAGAAACCGCTGACAAATACCGTTCACAGGAAGATCAGGCGGCTGAATAAGCGCGCGATTATCTGATAAGTTAGAACGTAAAAAATGGGTGGCCAAGGCCACCCATTTTTATTGCCGCTGATTAGAGAGTTCTATACTGAACAACCGATATTGGTTTGATTACCAGAATGTTGATGAGTGACTCATGGATCAAAATTGATATTTGACGCCTAAAATGACGGCGGTATCGCTATATCCCTGTCCACCTATCTGCTGGCCAACATTCCCCCACAGGCCAAGCTTTTCACTGATGTGACCTTCAACGCCCAATTTCAGCTCGCCAATATTGGCTGTTCCACTCTGTTGTACCGTCATGCTATCCAAGGTCGTACCGAAGCTTTTGGTATTGTGGAGCCAGGTGGCTTCGATAAAAGGTTGGAAAATCCTATTGTTACCTTTATCCAAATCGCTGTAGCCGTTCATAAAGGCTTTCACCCCCAGACGGGTTTGGATGTTCCCCTGACCGACACCGGATATATAGCTGCCGTTTTCCTCTTTGTGTTCATCGGCTTTGACGCCCATCCAGATCATTTGTGCTTTGGGCTGAATAAAGTACGCGGCATTTCTGGCCATGTTTCCCGCGAGCTTGAAGGTATAACCGCTTTCCACTGATGCGGTCAGACCTTTGGATTTGTACCTTTCGGTTGCCAGTTCCTGCCCGCTAATACTGTTGTTAAACCAGCTATATTGGACCCAACTGTCTAAATACAAACCGCTTTTTTCTTCGCTGTTGGCATACCAAGTGCTGTATAAACCGGTGCTATAGCCGTCGATGGAGGAACGAGCGTTATAACCGGAGACTCGGGATTCGGTTTTACTTTTGCTGTTGCCGTAACCAGCCATAATCCCCAACCGGAAATGCCCCCAGGCATTATCACTCCATTGGGCAATATCGCCTCCCAGTTGCACAACATAGCGATTAGTCAGGCTGCTCAGTTGCCCCTGCGATTCGCGGGTGCGTTGGTGTCCGCCTTCATTACGCAGCCACATGCTGGTGGCTCTCCGTTCTCCCGTATGTACGTCTGTGTAGTGTGTTTCGCCTAAACGGTCATTCAGACTCGTTATAAACAGATTATTCGCTGCAGACAGATTGGCGCCGTAGGCTGCGGCTTCCGGGCGTAAGGTCATGACATTCGTATCCACATCAGGATCTGCATCAGACCCGGCGGGAATGCTGGGTATCTCTGACACGGGAGTGGTATTGGGATTGTTTATTTCCGGATCTGTGATAGGTAATGCGTCAATATCATTATCATTTATTTCAGAGACACTTATTTCAGGATCGACAACGTGCGGGGTGTCTGGGCTGCTTGTTTCTGGCTCTTCGTCCGTTAGCTCATTGTCATCGATTAGCTCATCGTCATCGGTGAGTGTGGGAATGGGGGCCAGCGGGGTATCGAGGCTACTTTCTTCAGCTTCGACGTCGTCGACTCCTATCGTATGGTCATCAGTCATGTTGCTACTGAGATACCAATTCGATTGGTTATCCCCCGAACCTCTGTGTAAGTCATATTCATAACTGCCTGCCACAATACGGCTGTTTTTAACAAATACACCGTCAGACATGCCCGCTACAGTAATTAACTCAATGCCATTAAGCGTTTTTGCGCCACTGCCGCCCAGATTGTTCACCTGTACGTACGTATGGCCTGACGTATTACCTTCCACAATAAGCTTATCGCCAAGGGAGCTGTCGCCTGCCAACGTCGCGTTCATGTGCAACAGACCAAAGTGACTGCTGTAGTCACCGGTGACGATTAATGTCGTCCCCCTTTTATCTGAATGGCCGAAATTGACTGTCCCGTTATTATTTAGGGCGATAAGCTTTTGATCAAAACCGCCTAAGTCCAGAGTCGCATTAGAATGGATTGCAAACTGAGAGTTTGGGCTGAGTACATGTTTTTCTGCGGCTTTAACGGTACCTTGCTTGATTATTGTTTCCGAGAAGTAGTGGCTCGGTTGGGTCAGGGTTAATGTGTTGCCGGGACTATTTTGTACCACAGCGCTGGAGCCGCTCCCGCCTAAGCCAAAATCCAGAGTGTAATCATCGCGTTGAAATATCAGTTGCCCGTCATTGCGTAAAACATCCTCTGAGCTTTCGGCTGTAAAGTTTAACGTTCCCTGTTCAAGGATGAGTGTTTTACCCGTAAGCCGGCCACCGGCGCTTACGTTCAGTCTGCCGCGGCCTTTTACCGTGCTGTGAGCGGCTGTACCTCCTTTTGCCACATGCTGATTTCCGCTTTCAATGGTCGTACCGTAGGCTAACCCTTCATTTTGGATAGACTGCGTTCCATCTTGCTCGATCACCGCATATGCGGAAAATCCCGCATCATGGATTGTTTGTGTGCCGCCGTTTATTTTGGTTTTTTTAGCCAGACCTCTGAACCCAATCTCTTGTTCTCCACCGGGATTAATGGTGGTGAAGTCGGCGATTCCATTGCCATACAGGCTCTGGACTCCATCCTTATTTATAGTCGTTCCATATGTTGTACCGTGTTTGCGAACAATTTGTACGCCCCGTTGATTTATTGTCGCGTCTTGGCTTTTACCGCCATTTTCCACTGCTTGCCGATCGCCTGAATCAATAACATCTCCTGTTCTAACAACCTGATCACCGCTAACCAATTCCGCGTATTCGGCCAGAACGGAGGTGCTGCCAGAAACGCCGCAGGTAAGAATAATAAACGCCGATATTTTAGCTAAAGGGGAGTGGATTATTGCCGTTGTCTCATTGCATGAGAAAATCTGATTTTTAATATGTTTTTTATCCATAGAATTAAATGATCCATTAAATAGATTAACTGTGTCGTATCAGGGAAATAAAAATCACCCGGTAGAGGTGAATTCTATTGGTTAATGTTTCTTCAAGATATTGAGTCACGCTGAGGTAATCGTGTTTTTACTATTCTCTGCGCCAATTGATTATTGTTTTGGTATTGCCAGTATGATTTCCACAGATTTATTCATTGATTAATTATCACTATTTCCCAGCATATATCCTGCTTACGTATGCCTCCTCGTGAAGAAACGTTTATGACCGTAAGACTACGGAGTTCCACAGGTTGTGGTGCATCTGCGCTGTAGTTGTAACCGGCTTGAGTTCACTGTACTGCGCTTTATTGGCGTTGGAGCTGTTTTAGTTGATATCAAGAATGCTATCTGTGTGATGTATTGTATTAACTTATATGAATAACATCCTGCTATCTTAATGAATAATATCCCGCCAAAATTATCACGCTATTATTTTGTTGTCTAGGAGGGATCTTTGTTTGTGATGTTGTGGTGGTGACTTTTAATTCTTTTCTTATTTCCATCATTTTTTGATCTAATTTATGAGTTCTAATTTGATATTTTTTTGTTATTCCATATGTGAGTTTTATTTATTTTAAAGCGATATTTAATAGATTAAATAAAATATTTCTAGTAGCGGATATAAAGTGAGTAGAAAAAATTAAAATTTTTTATGGATACTGAATGTAATAGAGATAATCTATTGAGTCATCTGGACAAGTCATAGCAAACAAAAAAGCGAAGAGAATTTGGCTCGAATTGATTAAAGCGATGAGCGTTTGATATTGAATCAATCCGCGCAAAACTGCCTCGTTTAAAGAGGCAGTTGACGGTTAGTCGGGCGTTCGTCTCGGGGAAGGAGCCGTTGTACTCAAGATTCGTCAGCGATAGCCAGCGGCCAGCCGCCTAAGCGTTTCCAGCGGTTAACCAATTCGCAGAAGAGTTCTGCGGTTTGTTCTGTGTCATACAGTGCGGAATGCGCCTGTGAGCTATCAAAGGGAATTCCCGCAGTCAGGCAGGCTTTAGCCAACACGGTTTGCCCTAATACTAAACCGCTGAGGGCGGCGGTATCAAAGGTGGCAAAAGGGTGGAAAGGGTTGCGTTTCAGTTTGGCACGCTCGGCGGCTTCCATCACAAAGCTATGATCGAAATTGGCATTGTGAGCCACGATGATAGCGCGATTACAGCCATGATCTTTCAGCCCTTTGCGCACGGCTTTAAAAATGGCGTGTAATGCATCATATTCCCGCACGGCGCCGCGCAGCGGATTGGTTGGGTCGATGCCGTTAAACGCCAGCGCTTCAGGCTGCAAATTAGCGCCTTCAAAAGGTTCAACGTGGAAATGCAGAGTTTCATCCCGCTTTAGCCAACCGTCCTGATCCATTTGTAAGGTTACCGCAGCAATTTCTAACAATGCGTCGGTTTTGGCATTAAATCCGGCGGTTTCGACGTCGATTACTACCGGGTAATACCCACGAAAACGGCCACTCAGGGCGTTAACATCACTTTTTTCTGCCATTAGTTTCTTATCTTCATTCGAATATTGCGCGCATTATGTCAAACTTTTCCGCGCGATGCAGGAGGAATCATCAGAAGAGGGGGAGACGCCAAGGTTGAAGCCGGATCGCGATCAAAACCTGCTCTAAAATCAGGGAAGTAAAGGCGTTAGCTGCAAGTATGAACGTGCGAGCGGGAACTCTCATCAGATTTAACGCCAGTGACCTTCTATTTCCTATTCGCGGCTATTGCACGTCAACGGCCCGAAATTGCTTTCGGGCGCTTTTAGCACGGGGCAGCTCGATTAATTGCCTAAACCCTGACCGGCGCTTTTATTTTCGATCAGCTCGATTTTATAGCCATCGGGATCTTCAACGAAGGCTATAACGGTGTTGCCGCCTTTTACCGGGCCGGCTTCACGGGTAACTTTGCCACCGGCCTGACGGATTTGCTCACAGGTGGCCGCTACGTCGTCTACGCCCAGCGCCAAATGACCGAATGCGGTGCCCATTTCGTAGCTGTCTACGCCCCAGTTATAGGTCAGTTCAATGACTGAACCTTGGCTTTCATCGCTGTAGCCAACGAAAGCCAACGAGTATTTATATTCAGTATTTTCACTGGTACGCAGTAAGCGCATCCCTAATACCTTGGTGTAGAAATCGATGGAACGTTGCAAATCACCGACGCGGATCATGGTATGAAGTAAGCGCATAGAAATACCTCTTTTATCAATTAATTAATAATAAGTGATCATGAATCAAACTTAGTCATCAATGATATAGCAATATCTTCCTGCTCACTACCCTGGTGGGGCAGCCGATATTTCTTTTGCCTACGCTGTAATCAGTATTTTTGCGTTCAGGCGATGTTGCTGTCCTGCAGGCGGGTAGTTGAGGGAGCTATGATGCCGGAAGGGTGCCAAGGTAAGGGAATGCTCAGCCTTTATCTTTATAAGGACGAAATCCGTGACCACGCATCCCATACGCTTAATCATCGAAACCTGCGATAAGGCGATTTCTAACCGAGATTTTGACGCACTGATGCAGCACTATGCGGAAGATACGGCGCTGGTGGCGAAACCCGGCATGATTGCCAGAGGAACGGACAATATTCGTCGGGCTTTTATTGCTATTTCCGATTATTTTCAGGATCGGCTGGTGGTTGAGCAGGGCGAAATGCAGGTTATTGCAGGATCGGGCGATGCATTGGTGATGATCGAAACGGTGTTGCATTTTCCTGACGGACAGGGAGGATCGGTGACAGCGTCCCGATAAGCGACTTACGTTTTTCGCCATGAACCGGACGGACGTTGGTTATGTACTATCGACAATTCTTATGGCACCGCACTACTTGACGGGGCCTGCACCATTTAAATTATCGGGCTTTACAGGCTTCGCAACCCGGCGCGGATAAGGTATAGTCCGCCCTTTTCGGAAGAACTATGCTGACCAACTCATCCATTCGTCTTAACAAATACATTAGCGAGAGCGGCATCTGTTCTCGTCGCGACGCCGATCGTTACGTCGAACAGGGAAATGTTTTTATTAACGGCAAGAGAGCCTCAGTTGGCGATCAGGTTTATGTCGGGGATGTGGTGAAAGTTAACGGTCAGCTGATTGAGCCGCGTAATGAAGATGATTTGGTACTGATCGCACTCAACAAACCGGTTGGCATTATTTGTACTACGGAAGACGGCGAGCACGACAATATTGTTGATTTTGTGAATCACAGCAAACGCGTTTTCCCTATCGGTCGGCTGGATAAAGATTCCCAAGGGTTGATTTTCCTGACGAATCACGGCGATTTGGTCAATAAAATCCTGCGGGCGGGGAACGATCACGAAAAAGAATACGTAGTGACCGTTAACAAACCGGTGACTGACGAATTTATTCTTGGTTTAGCTGCCGGCGTGCCGATGTTGGGAACGGTAACCAAAAAGTGCAAAGTGAAAAAAGAAGCGCCTTTTGTGTTCCGTATTACGCTGGTGCAGGGGCTTAACCGCCAGATTCGCCGTATGTGTAAGCATTTTGGCTATGAAGTCACCAAACTTGAGCGTACTCGCATCATGAACGTCAATCTGAAAGGGTTGCCGCAGGGCGAGTGGCGAGATTTGACCGACGATGAGTTGATTGAATTATTCAAGCTGATTGAAAATTCCTCCTCTGACGAGAAACCGGCAAAAAAAAGCGCAGGCCAAGCCTGCTGCCGCGAAAAAACCGAGCGTTAACCGCCCGAAAAGCGTCGAAAAACCCGCGGATAACACCGCTTCCCGCAAGCGTTTTGCCCAGCCCGGTCGCAAGAAGAAAGGGCGCTAAGCGCCCCATCAGACGGTCAGCGTCGTCTTTGCCCATGACTTTCCCAGCAGCTGACTCCACGGGTCGGGAAAGGGATGGGCATACCGTCATGCAGGGCGTTTAATTGTTACGACGGTGATTCATCCACTCTGCAATCTGGCTGGGGATACCTCCGTCGCGACTCTGAATACTCTTTGAACCAAACACCAATACTATGTGTTGCGACAGAGCTTCTTCCATGGGCTGTTGCGCGATACTCGTCACCTGAACGCCACAGATACCCCGATAAGCCCAGTCAGGCGAATACCGCACAGCGCTGGCAAATTTCTCTACACTCTAACATTGGGGCGCAGCGTTCGCGGCGTAAATCGATGAGTGTGCTGCTCGAGAGGAAATCGCAAATGGCGGTTAAATACAGCAATGCCGGTAAGAGAAACGCTCACCGGCATTAAGATGTTTAGCTAAATCGCGGCATTATAGGGTTGGATAATCGGTGTAACCTTTAGCGCCGCCGCCATAGAAAGTGTCACCGTCCGGCGTATTCAAGGGCGCTTGCTGCTGCAAACGTTGTACCAGATCCGGGTTGGCAATATAACTGCGGCCAAAGGCAACGGCGTCAATAAAGCCTTTTTCGATCAACGCTTCAGCTTTTTCAGCGCTGTAAGCGCCAGCGCCTACAATAACGCCGTTGAAACGAGCGCGCACGGCGTCGCGGAAGGCGTCTGAATAAGGCTTACCCCCCGCCCAGTCAGGTTCGGAAATGTGCAGGTAGGCAATTTTACGTTTGTTCAGTTCATCGATCAGATACAGCGCGGCTTCTTCCTGATCTTCCCCGTTATCCAGACCATTGAATGGGCCGAGCGGTGAAATGCGGATGCCAATATGCTCCGCGCCCCATTCAGCGGCGGTTGCATCTACCACTTCCAGTGTTAGGCGAGTGCGATTTTCAATGCTGCCGCCGTAGGCATCGGTACGTTGGTTGGACGCCGGAGACATAAATTGATGCAGCAAATAACCGTGAGCAGCGTGGATTTCGATGAAATCGAAGCCAGCTTCGCGAGCATTGGCGGTGGTTTTACGGAAATCATCCACAATACCTGGAATTTCTTCTAAGGCTAGCGCGCGCGGGGTTGAGCAAGGAACGCGCACCCAAGCACCGTTTTCATCCCGCACCGTGGTACGAGAATCCGCAGCGATAGCCGAAGGGGCGACCGGTGCCTGTTGATTCGGTTGCAGGCTACTGTGTGAAATGCGGCCTACGTGCCACAGTTGTACCGCGATATGACCCTTTTTATCATGCACCGCCTGAGTAATCTCTTTCCACGCTTCCATTTGTTCCTGAGTATGCAGACCCGGTGCGCCCGCATAGCCTTTGGCCTGGAAAGACACCTGCGTCGCTTCGGTAATAATCAGGCCGGCGCTGGCACGCTGAGCGTAGTATTCCGCCATTAACGGCGTAGGAACATCACCCGGTTCCATGCTGCGTAAACGGGTCAGCGGTGCCATAAACACGCGATTTGGCAGCGTCACAGCGCCAACTTTTAGCGGAGAGAACAATTTTGCTGTCTTCATGATAATTCCTGTAATAATAGACCAGTCGTCTAGTGTTTGTGTAAGACACTTACCTCGCAGGCGAGATGAGTGGCTGTTAAATCAGGCTGTCGGTTGTAATAGCAATTCGATACTTTCTAACGCACAGGTCAGTGGGGCGACGGAGCGTTTCACTTTGGCGCGCAGCGAGGCGCCGAGCCATAGGGCATAGAGCGTTTCTGCCGTGGCGGATGCGGATAAAACCACCCGCAGGGATTTCTCCTCAATGCCTTTTTCAATCGCGTCCTGTAAGCGACGGATGACCCGAGCGGTGCCGGTATCCAGTGCGTGGCGCATAGGCTCAGATAAATCGCTCACTTCAGCAGAAAGTTTGACCGCCAGACAGGCGTTGTGGCACTCACTGTTGCAAAAATTGCCAATTCCCTGAGCAAAATAGCCCAGAAGGTGCTGGCGCTGATCCCCTTGCGGATTGGAAAACAGGTTATGCATTTGAGTATCGTAGCGATCAAAATAGCGTTGCAGCATGGCTTCGCCGAAAGCTTCTTTCGACTTAAAGTAATGATAGAACGAACCTTTTGGTACGCCAGCGGTAGTCAGCAGCAGGCTGAGTCCCATCCCGTTAAAGCCCAGACGTAAGCTCAGGTGCTCGCCGGTGGCTAACAGATGTTCGCGGGTATCAGTTTGAGAGTGCAATATCTTGTTCATGACCATTAGCGTAATAGACCGACTGGTCTAGGTCAAGAAAAAAAGATACACCGAGAGCTTTTCGAGGCTGTAAATAAGGTGATTTTAAATAATCACCTTATCATTCATAGGTTTGATAAAAGGTCTTTGTCCCGCTATTCAGATAAAACCGCCGATGGCGAACATCAGCGGTCATCATTTTAAGCGTTAATCTCTTTCCATCAGGCAGGTGAGCGGCAAGAGTGCAGTATATCCAATGAAGGCTGATATTCTTTGGTCTGAATATTCATCATCCCTAAAATGGTATGGAACAGATTATCCTGAGAAACCTCAGCCTGCTGCGCCATTTGGTTTAAACAGTTGCGATTGATGGCGAAATTCTTTTCATAATCCGCTGACATCCACAGCAACATAGGCACGTGCGTTTGTTGGCTTGGGGCAAACAGGTAGGGCGTTCCGTGCAGATACATGCCGTTTTCACCCAAAGATTCCCCGTGATCGGACAGATAAACCATTGCCGTATTAAATGTATCACTGTGTTGCTGCAAAATTTTGATGGTTTTATCCAGCGTCGCATCGGTATACAGCAAGGAATTATCATAGGTATTTACCAGCTCTTGCGGGCTGCAATCCTGAATCTGATTGCTATCGCAGGTTGGCGTGAATTTGCGAAATTCCGGCGTGGTACGGCGATAATAGGCTGGGCCGTGGCTCCCCATTTGATGTAAAACAATTACACTGTCGCCTTTTAACCCATTGATATAATTGTCTAGATTATGCAGCAGTGCGTCATCCATACAAACATCACCTTCGCAGTACTGTGTCAGATTTAACTGCGTCACATCCTGATGAGGAACGCGATCGCAGGCACCTTTACAGCCGCCGTCGTTTTCCCGCCACAGCACATTCACCCCGGCGAGCGCCACAATGTCCAGTAAACCCTCCTGATGGCTGGCGAGGGTCGCATCGTATTCTTTACGGGGCATATTAGAAAACATGCAGGGGACGGACACGGCGGTTTCGGTGCCGCAGGACGCGGTGTTTTTAAAATAAATCACCTGATCCTGCTTCAGACGCGGATTGGTTTCCCGTTCGTAACCGCCGAGGGAGAAGTTCTCTGCGCGCGCAGTTTCGCCGACCACCAGTATCATCAGCGTTTTTTTCTGTTGCGCCAAAATCTGCGGGCCTTTATGCGCGTCTTCACCGATACGAATGAGTGGCAGGTTATTGGTGAAATATTTGTGTTTGGCATACTCAATCACACCGCTAACGTAGTTGGACGGCGTGAGCATTTTAACGATGCTTTTGTTATTGCGAATCAGCGAAGCGTAGTCCTTATAGAATAACGCGGCGATCAGCAGAATAATCATCATGGATAACAGAATATTGGCCGCCCGCAGACCCAGCATGTACCACCAAGGCTTGGTGGACTCAATCCGGGTGAAACAAATGACGACGGCGGGCAATATGCCCAGCCCCAGCAACCACCAGCCCATGCGTGGCGTGAGCAGGGCGGTTGCCTCTTGCGCATTGGTTTCAAAGGCGTTTTGCATCATATTGCCGTCGATCACCACGCCATAGCTAAACATAAAATAGTTAGCAGCCGCGCTGCCCAGCAGCAGTGTGATAATGATTGGCTTCCGCAGATATGGCACGCACAGCAGGCTGAAAGTAATATTCAACGCGCAGAATATCACCAGCGGAATCGTGGCGGCGAACACATAACTATCTAGGCTGCCGAAGGCGATCAGCGACCAGGCTTTGTGTATAAAAAGAGCATTGAGAAACAGCGTGAAAAATAGCGCGCAGCTTAAGATAAAGGTGATTGCGTTACACTGTAACTTGAATCGTCCATTCATTGCTAATCAGAACCAATTATTCATTAATGATTGGCACGATACAGTAGCAAACTTAAGATAACCTTAGCGTTTGGAAACAAAACGTGACAAAAGCGGAAAGACGTGACACAAGCGGAAAGAAGAAAAGCCCCGCGCACGGCACACCTATGAGGGTAGGTTTGACTGCCATGCGCGAGGCTGATGCAGAACGGGTTCGTCCTTAGTATGCGGCGGTAAACTGCGCTTTAATAAACTGCGGATTTTCGATTTCGTCTAAAATAGCCACCGCTAAATCTTCCACGGAGATGCTGGCTGGCGCCGTGCCGTTCATCAGCAACGAAGTGGTACCCAAACGGAACTGGCCGGTGCGTTTTCCTGGTTCCAGCAAGGCCGCCGGTGACAGGTAGGTCCAATCCAGCGTGTTTTCAGCGCGTAACTTGTTACGTAACGCACGGGCGCCCAAGGCGCCTTGCTTGTAGGCATCCGGGAAGTCTGGCGTATCGACTAACTCCACGCCAGGGGCGACTTCCAGACTGCCCGCGCCGCCGACCACCAACAGGCGTTTCACGCCGGCTTTTTGCTGCGCATCCAGAATTTTCTGGCTTCCCGCCGTGAATTTTTCAAACTGATTTTCTTCGGTCCAACCAGGGTTATAAGCGCTGATAACCGCATCCTGACCGCTCAATTGTTGGGCTAACCAGTCAGTATCAGCAATGTCACCTAATGCGATGGTCAGGTTATCAGTTTTAGGTAAATCTTTAGGCTGACGGGCAATCGCCGTAACCTGATGACCGCGAGCCAGAGCTTCGTCGATGACTTTACGGCCTACAAAACCAGTTGCACCAATAATTGCCAGTTTCATCGTTTAATTCCTCAAGTTGGGTTGACGGGGCTAACTCTAATACTTAACAAACTGGCTGATAAGTGCCATATTTGTGCTTTCTTCTTTAAGTAAAACTTCATAATCATGGATAAACTCAACCGAATGGCGATTTTTGCCACCGTAGTGGCCGAAGGTTCGCTAACCGCAGCGGGGCGACGGTTGGGTATGACCGCATCCGCTATTAGTCAGCATATGCGCTCTTTAGAGAAAGCGCTCGGCGTCCCCTTGTTGCATCGCTCAACCCGCAGGCTGACGTTAACGGAAGCCGGGCAGGTTTTTTATCCCGGCTGCGAAGCCATGTTGCAGCAGGCGAAAGAGGCCGAGCAGCGGTTGGCGGAGCTACGAGATACGCTGGTGGGCGAAATTCGCATTGCCACTACCGTAGGTATCGGTGGTCGCCCGCTGGCGGAAGCGTTGTCCCCTTTGCTAAACGCTCATCCCAAATTAACCCTGCGGATTCTGGCCAATGACGAAGTGGTGGATTTGATCGAACAGCGGGTTGATATCGCTCTGCGAGTCAATCGACAGCTGGCGGACGCCAATATGATTGCCCATCCGTTGGCGGAGTGGCCGATGGTGATTTGCGCTGCACCGCGCTATCTCAGTCAGCACGGTGTGCCAGAAACGCCGCAGGACTTACTGGCGCACCGCTGGATGTCCTCGGTGAATAATCCCTCGGCTATTCATTTAGATTTGCATCACACATCGGGAGAAACGATGGTTTTGCGTCTGAATCACGGGCAGGTTATTAGCGGTAGTATGCCGGTTATCCGCGATTTTACTCGCGAAGGGATGGGGCTTTCCGTGCTGCCTTTGTATGAAATTGGTGATGAGCTGCAACGCGGAGAATTAATCACGCTGCTACCGGAGTGGCAATCAACGCCGCTGCGGTTACATGCGTTGACGCTGGAAAGGGCGATGCCGGAAAAAAATCGTCAGGTGATACGTTATCTGCGGGATTATTTTCAGCGACATCGCGAATCTGTACTTGCCAGCCGCCGTTAAGCCGTCTTCAATGAAAGGGTAATCCGAGGAGGTTGTGTGGCTCAGCAGCTTGAGTTTTTTGATATTCCCAGTCCTTGTCGCGGTATCTGTCAAGCAGATGACCGTGGTTTTTGCCGTGGCTGTTTCCGCAGCCGGGAAGAGCGCTTTGGCTGGATGCAAATGACCGACATGCAAAAACACGACGTTCTGCGCCTGTGTCGTCAACGTTTGTTGCGTCAGCTACGTGCCAACAAAAAACCGGAAGAACCGCTACCGGAACAACCGTCATTATTTTAAATTCATCTTTTGATACCGATCAACCGCCATTTCCTTGCGTCAGGATGATGATCCTTTCTGTCGCTTGTGTATGCTGAAGGTCATTCAACATATATAGGTGGTCAAAATGCATACACGTAGCCAATTATCGCCGCAAGGCCCTGAATTTTCCCGCATGATTTGCGGTTACTGGCGTTTGATCGAATGGAACATGACGCCCGCCCAGCTACAGGGTTTTATTCAGCAGCATCTGGATATGGGGATTACCACGGTGGATCACGCGGATATCTACGGTGGCTACCAGTGCGAGCAGGCTTTTGGACAAGCGATGCGTTTACAACCATCACTACGAGATAAGATGGAAATCGTCAGCAAATGCGGCATCGCGACGACGGCTAAGCCAGAGCACGCCTTGGGTCACTACAATACCGATGGCGATCATATTATCCGCAGCGCCGAGCAATCATTGACTCATTTACACACGGATTATTTGGATCTGCTGTTGATTCACCGCCCTGATCCACTGATGGAGGCTGACGACGTTGCCGAGGCTTTCACTCAGTTGCACAAAAGCGGCAAAGTGAAGCATTTTGGCGTATCTAACTTCACACCGGCTCAGTTCAGTCTGCTGCAATCTCGCCTGCCTTTCTCGCTAGTGACCAATCAGGTGGAAATATCGCCGTTGCATCAGCCTACCATTCTGGACGGCACGCTGGATATGTGTCAGCAATTGCGTATTAAACCGATGGCTTGGTCATGTTTAGGCGGTGGGCGTTTGTTTAACGATGGGGAGTTCCAGCCATTACGTGATGAATTACAGGCCGTGGCGGAAGAAATCGGTGCGGAGAATATCGAGCAAGTGGTCTATGCCTGGGTGATGCGTTTGCCCTCTGTGCCGCTGCCGATTATTGGTTCAGGCAAGATTGAGCGCGTTGCCGCCGCGTGGAAATCGATATCCCTAACGCTCAGCCGTCAGCAGTGGTTCCGCATTCGCCGCGCCGCTTTGGGTTATGACGTTCCTTGATGATTGATCTCCCCTGACTAATCCTTAGGCAGGGGAAGAAATAGCCGGCGGGGTGAGGGCGAGCTGCAGTTGCGTCAGCGAGCAGTACAGACGCCAAACCAGCCCCGCCAGTTCTCGCCCCGACGAGTCCGGATGATGAGCCAGAGTTTCGCTGATGCGCAGTAGCTCTTGCAGCGTTGCCGCTAACGCTTCAGGCTCAACGCCTTTTTCCGTTACGCTGCCTTTCAGACAATGAATACACAAATCCCGCACCGCAGACAGCGGCGGCGCAGTGGTTTGCCAGTCCCGTAACTGCCATACCACATGACTGCAATTCAGATAGACCATGCCCCATCGTAACAGCCAGATGCGCGCTTCCTGATCCTGACTGAGATTTAACTGGCTGATGCGATGATAAATCAGCGATTCAAATCGTGGCTGACTTTGTTGCGGATAAGGGCTGAGCTGGTCGATAAAGTCTCGCCGCAGGGCGCGAATAATTCGTTGGCCTTTTCGTTTATCCGAACTGGGGCGCAAAATCTGGAAAGCCACGCCCGCCAGCATCACGCCCACCAACTTGCCGAGGTTGTCATTAAGGAAGCCCTGATAGTCGTAGCTGGGCGGATTGGTCACACTGAGGAAAGAACCCATAAAAACGATAAGCTGCCCCCACAGCGCCGCGTAGGGCGGATTTTGCTGCTTAAACATCTGCATGGTAACCAGGATCGGTAAGAGTACGGCAGCAAACAACCAAAAGTCGTCGATTCGAATCATGACGCCGAATTTTAAAATAAAGCAGCCGATGGATAACAACACGATGGCTTTCAGCAACGTTATGATGCTGTCCGTCGGGGACGGGCTGGCGGAATACAGTACGCAACTGACGGCGGCCAAAGCCAGCGCCGAACTGCCTGCACTCCATTGGGTGTTTATCCAGAATGCGCAGCCAATAACGATACAGACAAAGGTGCGTAACCCGTTGTAAGCCGCTTCGTAGGTATCGGTGTGGCGCGCCAGCGTGGCAACCTTGGGGAGGGGCAATGTAGTTCGTTCACTGTGTTGTTCCAATTGGCGTAACCAATGGCCAGATTCCAGATACAACCAACAGAAATGACGTAAACGCAGCCAGAATGCGCGGTGGCGGTAATCATCTTTATCTCGCGGGATAATTTGTTGCAAAATTTTGGCGGCTCGATATTTATCGCAATCTGGCTGCTGAAGCTCGGTAATCAGCGTTTGCAAAACCTTTTTCAGATTGCCAGGCGGATTGGGCCAGTTGAGCAACATACGTCGCAGACTGGCGATGACGCTGGTGGTTCGTAATTGATTATGCAGCATAAAATTGAGCGTATTGTTTTGTCGCCGGAAGCGGTAGTGGCTCCAGAAAGCCTGAATGCGCAACAGATTGAGCGTCAGAATCTGCCCGATCACGCCCTCGTGTGAGGTACGAATCTGCGGATCGTCTTCGGTCTGCCACAGCAGCATGGCGTGTTCCAGCAGGCGGGAATGCATACGCCGCAGCGAGGTCAGCAGCGCTTCGCCGTCTGAGGTGCTGGGCAACAGCATCATCATCAGGCCACCGCACAAAATACCGGTAATCACTTCGCAGACTCGCGCCTGAGCGATATCGAAAATTTGTTGAGTATCCGTAGTGTTGACCGTTGAAAAAGCGATGATTGCTGCGGTATAACCGGCCAGAGCAAAGGCGTAGGAAACGTTATTTTGATAATGGTTGGATACGAAAGTACACCAGCCGATCCAGGCGGCAATAGCGAAGGTAAACAGCCAAGGATCATTCAGGCAGTGACCTGCAATAATAACCGAGGCAGCGGCACCCATCAGACTACCAATCACCCGACCAATACTTTTGCTGATTACACCGCCGACGGTGGGGAAACTCACAACCGCCGCGGAAGTCATCGCCCAATAAGGCTCATCCAGATTGAGAGTAAAAGCAACCCACAGTGACAAGCACATCGCCAGCGAATTACGCAAGGCATAGCGCCACTGCGCCCCGCTGGCCTTCCCCCAGGGCGTGCGTTTCCACTGCAGCGGTAGCCAGTGCATTTTTGTCAGTCAGCCAGAGAAATGGTGCAGGTGGTGCCGGCCACTAAGGTTACGTCCGGCGGAACATCGATCAGTTTGATACGTACCGGCACGCGCTGTGCCAGACGAACCCAGGGGACATTCGGCTTAACATCGACGAGCAAGTCGCTATTTGTATCGACACTTTGATCGTAAATGGCGCGCCCGATACTTTCTACTACACCCTGAAGGGGTATATTTCCATTATATAAAACAATATTTGCCCGGTTGCCTTCTTTGATATGTCGTAATTTGGTTTCTTCGAAATAACCCATTACGTAAAAGGAATGAATATCAACCAAAGCCACTAATGGAGTCCCCGCGGTAGCATAATTTCCGATGCGCGTTTGTAAATTGGTTATATATCCCTCAGTCGGTGCATGAATATGGGTTTTACTCAGGTTCCATTTAGCCTGTTCCAGATTAGCCAGCGCGCCCTGATATGCCGCTTTCATTGCTTGAGCGGTTAAATTGGCAATATCCAGGTCTTCGCCTGATATGAGGTTTTTAGGTAAATTTTGACGTCGAGCCAATTCATGATTGGCCTTATCCATATCGGACTGCGCTTTATCCAATGCGGCCTGCGCGTTATCCAACGCCAGTTGGAACGGCATCGGGTCTAGCTCGAATAACAGACTACCGGATTTTACTAATTGGTTGTCGTGTATCGCAATTTGAATAAGCCTGCCGGACACTTCTGGAGTGATGTTGACTAATTCTGCGCGGACTTTTCCGTCTCGCGTCCAAGGGGATTGCATATAATAATTCCACATCCACCCACCGGCGAACATAGCGATAGCAAAAACGATCACGCTGGAAAAATATTTTATCGATTGATATTTCATCTCAATTTACCAACTGACTAAAATCCACAAAGAAATGCTGACGGCAATGACAAAAATAGACAAATCCATTAACATTGGATGCCAGATCTCGCCAGAGTAGATCCAATTCCGTAGTAAATGATGGATCAATAGCCAAAATATCAAACCTAGCATAACCGCCTTGAAGAGAGGCGGGAAATAGATCGAGGCACCCAGTACCCAGTCCGTTAAGGGTGATGCCATTGGTACAGGAGTTACTTGCATTGGGTTAATCCTTTGGGGTTAGAATTAAAGAAATCTTCACCTTTTCTAAAGGATTTCTCGTATTTATTGCTATTAACACTGCATCGGCGGTATATATACATTTGTATTTTTAATGTTAATTACCCAAAATAGACTGGACTCTGGGAGTTATGCTAGCACGCTAATTAAAAGGAGGGGCAATTGGAATCGACATTAGGATCTGATTTAGCACGATTAGTTCGCGTTTGGCGCGCTTTAATCGATCATCGATTAAAACCGTTGGAACTGACCCAAACACACTGGGTTACGCTCCATAACATTAGTCGTTTACCACCGGAGCAATCGCAGATTCAACTGGCAAAAGCGATTGGTATCGAGCAGCCATCGTTGGTTCGGACTTTGGACCAACTGGAGGATAAGGGATTAATCACACGGCAGACTTGTGCTAACGACCGCCGCGCTAAGCGGATTAAATTAACGGAAGAGTCGTGTTCGACCATCAAAAAACTCGAACACGTCATTGAAACAACCCGAGGCGAAGTCATGTCGAATATCACGGATGCGGAGGTTATTTTGTTAACAGGTGTGCTAATGAAACTTGAACAAAATATTAATCAATTACACAGTAAGTAAAAATAATAAAGTTCAAATAATCTATTCACAGCAAAAGAAAACAACCGGGGATCAATGTGATCCCCGGTTTTTTTATGTCCGCGCCAAACTTAACGTGGGCTGACGGTCACGGTGCTGCCGCTGCTTGCCAGCATCACACGCTGGCCAACGCTGAAGCGAGTCGGGCCTTGTTTCTGAACCACCAGAATAGTGGTGCCGTCGTCTTTACGTACTTCCAGTTGCACGCCATCGGTACGGTTCATCGCGCCCTGTACGCCCTGACCAGCAACGCCACCGGCTACGGCACCCGCTGCGGTTGCCAGACTACGACCGGTACCACCGCCAACGGTGTTACCCAGGAAACCACCCAGCACAGCACCACCGATAGCGCCAATTACGTTGTCGCCGTCACCGCCTTGAATGGTTACCGGGCGAACAGAAACCAATGTACCGTAGGTTACGGTTTGCACTTGCTTGGCCTGTGACGCGCTGAATACATCACCAGACAGCGTGCTGTTGTTCGCACAACCGGTCAGAGTAACCGCAGCGATAGCAATGACGAGGAAAGGCTTAATCATAAAAACTCCTAGTTTAAAGTGCATAACCGATATTCGGTTCACTATGTCCTGTCTACCTATACGCGAAACCAATTAATTTCGGGTATAGATAAAAGTATGGCTGACCCCAACAGTTATTGCATCACATTGTAGTTATCGCACCACACTGTATTGAAGCACATTGTCGGTTAGTTGATCGCTAGCCTAACGTGTATTCCCTTAATCAATATTAAACGGTGGTTTAAATTTCTAAAAGCAGGAAATGAAAAAGAAAAAAATCATCCATTTTCTGTGAGCTGCCTGGCAAAACCAGCCTTGCATTATATAGGGGAAGACAGCGCGGGATACACTCTAAAAACTACATCTTTTCATGGTGTTAATTTTATTATTCTGGTTTAGTAACCTCATTGGGGGTTGTTGTTTTTTTTTTGTCATTGTACTCCCGCAGCGGGAGATAAGGTCATTGCTATGAAATCAGGCCGCTTTATTGGGGTGATGTCGGGTACCAGCCTGGATGGAATCGATGTGGTTCTGGCTGCGATCAATGAGCGAATGGTGGCGCAGCAGGCCACTTATAGCCACCCGATACCGCTTCAGTTGAAAAAAGATATTCTGGCGATGTGTCAGGGGCAAGAAACCACCTTATCGGCGGTGGGCAGGCTAGATGCGCAGTTGGGCACGCTGTTTGCCGAAGCGGTGCTGGCGCTGATGAAAAAAACCGGCGTGTCGCCGCAGGACATCACCGCAATTGGTTGTCACGGGCAAACTGTCTGGCATGAACCGATGGGAGAGCCAGGTTTTACTCTGCAGTTAGGGGACAATAATCGCATTGCGGCGATAACGCAGATTACTACCGTCGGGGATTTTCGGCGACGGGATATGGCCTATGGCGGCCAAGGGGCGCCACTGGTGCCAGCTTTCCACCACGCATTGCTGGCGCATAATGCCGAACGGCGGATGGTGCTGAATATTGGCGGTATCGCTAATTTATCCATGCTGATCCCTGATTCTCCGGTCAGAGGTTTTGATACCGGCCCCGGAAATATGTTGATGGACGCGTGGATTTGGCGTCATCGCTCGTTGCCTTACGACCGCGATGCCGAATGGGCGTTGAGCGGTAAGGTCAATCAGCCGCTATTGAAGCAAATGTTGTCCGATCCTTACTTTGCCAAACCTGCGCCGAAAAGCACTGGGCGGGAGTATTTCAACGCCGCCTGGCTGGAACAGCAGCTGAAGATTATGCCGCGAATAGCGCCTGAAGACGTGCAGGCGACGCTGGCAGAGCTGACGGCGGTGACCATTGCCGAACAGGTTCAACTGGCGGGAGGTTGCGAGCGTTTGCTGGTGTGCGGCGGCGGTGCGCGGAATCCACTATTGATGGCGCGAATGTCGACGATGTTGCCGGGCACTGAAGTCGCGACCACCGACAGCTTTGGCGTCAGTGGCGACGATATGGAAGCCCTGGCTTTTGCCTGGCTAGCATTTCGCACGCTTTCAGGCCTGCCGGGCAATTTACCGTCGGTTACCGGAGCCAGCTGTGAAACCGTTTTGGGCGCGATTTACCCGGTCATACAGCCAGGGCGATAAGGCGACGCTTTTAGGATATTAGGTGATTCAATTTATTCTGCAATTCAATATATTCGGTAAGTCCAGCCTACGGGTGATAGGCTGCGGGAGAAGCTCATGACAGGAGATAAGGCAATGAAATCCGTTTTCACGGCGATTGCCGTACTGACTTTGGCTGGATGTAGCCAGTTTTCACAGAAAAGTGAAACTTTGCACTATCAATGCGGGGGTACCCAGTTGACGGTAGCGCTGGATAATAAGCAGGACAAAGTTAGGTTTGTGATGGATGGCAAGCAACTGAATCTGCCGCAGGTAGTTGCTGCTTCGGGCACCCGATACAGTGACGGTTATTATACGTTCTGGTCGAAAGGTGACAGCGCCTTTATCGAGCGGGGCGATAAAATCGTGATGAATGATTGCGTGCTCGTGCCCTCGAAGTGATTGACTACTAGAAACAGGCAGTGACGTCAGGGCGATTGAGATCTTGGCGTCACAGAGGCACAATAATAATCCACTGAGTTTCAGCGCGTTACAGAGTGTATATGACTGAAAATAATGAGTTTGATGTTGCAGACCTACGACGTGAATATACCCGTGGCGGTCTGCGCCGCAAGGACCTGACTGCTAACCCGCTGGATTTATTTGAGCGCTGGCTGAAACAAGCCTGTGAAGCGCGTCTCGCAGACCCGACGGCGATGTGCGTGGCGACCGTTGATGCCAATGGTCAACCTTTTCAACGTATTGTATTACTAAAGCATTTCGATGACGAAGGCATGGTGTTTTACACCAACCTAGGCAGCCGAAAGGCTCAGCAATTGGCTGAAAACCCCCATATAAGCCTGCTATTCCCTTGGCATACGCTGGATCGCCAGGTGATTTTCCTCGGCAAAGCCGAACGTTTGTCGACCTTCGAAGTACTTAAATATTTCAACAGCCGTCCTAAAGATAGCCAGATAGGTGCCTGGGTTTCTCAGCAATCCTCGCGGATTTCCGCGCGCGGCGTGCTGGAAAGCAAATTTTTGGAGTTGAAACAAAAATTCCAGCAGGGAGAGGTACCGGTGCCGAGTTTCTGGGGCGGATTCCGCGTTCGTTTCGACTCGGTTGAGTTCTGGCAGGGAGGCGAACATCGCCTGCATGACCGTTTTCTCTACCAACGAGACGCCGATACGTGGAAAATTGACCGTTTAGCCCCCTGAGAACGATGAAATATTGAGGTTAAACCTAGCGCTCGCGGGGCGGGCGCTTTATTCTATACCCTTCCTTGAACGCATCCTGATGGGGTGCCATCTGGCACGCAGGCATTACGCCGATAAACGACAACATTTCCCGATGGCAAGTGTTCCCGTTAAACGTTAACCAGATAAATATATTGCATAAGACAATGGAGTCGTTAATGACTAGCAGCAACCTGATTAAACAATTGCAAGAGCGGGGCCTCGTTGCCCAGGTTACGGATGAAGACGCGTTAGCAGAGAGACTGGCGCAAGGGCCAATTTCACTGTATTGCGGTTTCGATCCTACCGCAGACAGCTTGCATTTGGGTCATTTGGTTCCGTTGTTGTGCCTGAAGCGTTTTCAGTTACAGGGTCACCGCCCGGTGGCGCTGGTGGGTGGGGCGACCGGCTTGATCGGCGATCCTAGCTTCAAAGCCACGGAACGTAAGCTGAACACCGCGGATACCGTTAATGAATGGGTCGAGAAAATCCGTCATCAGGTTTCCCCGTTCCTGGATTTCAACTGCGGCGAGAACAGCGCGATTACCGCCAACAATTACGATTGGTTCGGCGGCATGAATGTGCTGACTTTCCTGCGTGATATCGGTAAACACTTCTCTGTTAACCAAATGATTAACAAAGAAGCGGTAAAACAACGTCTAAATCGCGATGATAGCGGTATTTCCTTCACTGAATTCTCTTACAATCTGTTGCAAGGCTATGATTTCGCCTGCCTGAATAAAGAGCATAATGTGGTTCTGCAAATCGGCGGTTCCGATCAGTGGGGCAATATTACCTCCGGGATAGATTTAACTCGTCGTCTGCATCAGCAGCAAGTGTACGGCCTGACTGTGCCATTGATTACCAAAGCTGACGGCACCAAATTCGGTAAAACCGAAGGTGGCGCGGTATGGTTAGACCCGAAAAAAACCAGCCCGTACAAGTTCTACCAGTTCTGGATTAACACCGCCGATGCGGATGTGTATCGCTTCCTGAAATTCTTCACCTTTATGAGTCTGGAAGAGATCAATGCGCTGGAAGAAGAAGATAAAAACAGCGGCAAAGCGCCGCGCGCTCAGTACGTGCTGGCTGAAGAAGTGACCGGTATGGTTCACGGTGCTGAAGGTCTGGCGGCGGCAAAACGTATTACGGCCAGCCTATTCTCCGGCAATCTGAACGACATGACCGAAGCCGACTTTGCCCAACTGGCCCAAGACGGTATGCCGGCGATTGAGTTAACCCGCGATGCCGATCTGCAACAGGCACTGGTGAATGCGGAATTGGCTCCGTCCCGCGGTCAGGCGCGTACCCTGATTGGTTCCAATGCCGTGACCATTAACGGCGAGAAACAGGCGAACCCGGAATACACCTTTAGCGATGCGGATCGTCTGTTTGGCCGCTTTACCTTACTGCGCCGGGGCAAAAAACATTACTGCCTGGTGAGCTGGATCTAAATCGGTGCGAAAACAAGGGGCCTGGTGTCCCTTGTTTTTTATGGTCAACGATTAACTGCGGGCAAACACGCAGTGATAATGGTGTTACTGAAAGGGCCGAGCAGCCCCTAACTTTAGGCCGTACCGATGAAAAATATACTTTCCATTCAATCCCACGTTGTTTTTGGTCATGCAGGCAATAGCGCTGCGGAATTTCCTATGCGCCGCATGGGCGTTAATGTCTGGCCGTTGAACACCGTTCAATTCTCCAATCACACTCAGTATGGTCATTGGACTGGCTGCGTGATGCCAGCCAGCCATTTGACTGAAATTGTGCAGGGCATTGCCGATGTTGACCGTTTGAAAGACTGTGATGCGGTGCTGAGCGGCTATATTGGCTCGCCGGAGCAGGGCGGCCATATTTTGGCTGCGGTGAAACGCGTGAAGGAAGCCAATCCGCAGGCGTGGTATTTCTGCGATCCGGTCATGGGCCATCCGGAAAAAGGCTGCATCGTCGCGCCGGGCGTGGCGGAATTCTTCTGTAAGCAGGCATTACCGGCCAGCGATATTATCGCGCCGAACTTGCTTGAGTTAGAAGAGCTGAGCGGAACGCGAGTGGAAAACGTCGAGCAAGCCGTGACGGTAGCTCGCGGCCTGTGCGCTAAAGGGCCGAAAGTGGTGCTGGTTAAGCATCTTAGCCGCGCGGGTTATGACCTGAACAGCTTTGAAATGCTACTGGTAACAGCGGAAGATGCCTGGCATATCAGCCGTCCGTTGGTGGATTTCGGCAGCCGTCAGCCGGTGGGCGTCGGTGATTTAACCAGCGGCCTACTGTTGGTGAATTTGCTAAAAGGCGAAGCGTTAGATAAAGCGCTGGAGCACGTCACCGCCGCAGTTTATGAAGTGATGCTGACTACCCAGCAAATGGGCGAGTATGAATTACAAATCGTGGCTGCACAGGATCTTATCGTCAATCCGGTTCATCAGTTTACGGCAGTAAAACTCTAATCATTTTCCCCCGGTCAAAAGCGCAAGTCTGCCATTGCCGGGGGATATCATTCTTTCTTTACGTTTCTTACTTCAGACCTTCCGCAACCAGAGCGCCGTCTACCGCTGGGCGTGCCGCAATCCGGGCGATATAGGCCGTCAGATTTTTATACTGCGGCAGATCGAACTGCATGGCTTTTGCCCAACCCAGAATAGTGAACAGATAGGCATCCGCTACGCTGAATTTATCACCCAGCAGGAAATGATGCTTCGCCAGCACGCTATCGACATAAGCAAATTGTTTGTCTAAACGCTCGCGGGCGATGGTTTTGTACTCGTCCGGCGTTTTCGGGTTGAAGAGTGGGCTGAATCCTTTGTGCAATTCGGTGGCAATATAGTTTAGCCATTCAATAGCATGATAGCGGGCAAGGGTGCCTGCGGGGGCGATCAGATTGCGCGATGGCACCTGATCGGCCAGATACTGCACAATGGCGACGCCTTCGGTTAACAGGCTGCCATCATCCAACACCAGTGCAGGAACCTGTCCTTTGGGGTTGATGGTTAAGAAGTCTTTGCCGCTTTCAGTTTTTTTGGTTGCCAAATCAACGCGTTCAACGCTGAAATCTAGCCCGGTCTCACGCAGGACGATATGTGGTGAGAGGGAACAAGCGCCAGGTTTATAAAACAGTTTCATCAACAAACTCCTTAATAGTGCACGGGGCGGACTAACGGAATACAGCATTAGCCATACTAGGACAGTCGTGAGGGAAAATCAGCTATTGAATTAACATATTTAACGGCAGGAATCATAACAATCCGATAGTGACGGAGGATGACCTCCGCTACTAGAAATTGGGTGCCCAGTCAGGCAAAAACCTGACGGGGGAAAGACTCAACGTGGTGGACGGCTGCTGATGGAAGAGGACCAGCTAAAGGTGGTGGTGCTCGGTGCCGTTTTTTTGGTTTTTTTCTCAGGGCGGTTGGCTTTGGCGACCAGTGCTCGGGCTTGCATGATTTTTTCGATGGCTTCGTCTTTCACTTTGTTTTGTTCTGAATTGGTGAGTGCGCGTCCCATGTTGATCCTGGCTCTATCAAGTTGGGTTTTCACGTCGCGTTGTTCGCTTGCGGTCATTTCTTTTACAGTCAGCTTTTTCATTTTCGTCGCCTTATTTTTATTTTTCCCAATTAGTGTACAACCTTATTTGTCGGGGTGATGTAAGAGATTGCGATCTCACCGACATTAATATGATTCAAAGGCTGTTAATGACCCAAAAACAGAGAATTTGCTATCCAGTGTTAAAAAATCGAGATAAAAAAGAGTTATTATTATCAGCTATTGTCGGGAACTCGGCCCGGTAATGAATTAGATCGCGGCAGGGAAATTTCAGGGCAGTCAAGCGGTAATCCATTCAGCCCCTGTTGGTCATGGGTAAAACTAATCTGGTTTGCCCCCTCACTTCGCACGATTTTAAGAACGTAAATACTGTCAAAATCAGTATTTTCCCATTCGGGTATTTGTCCAAGCTCGCCGTTATATTCGGTCATTAGTGCCTTAGTGATAGCCATGATTTCATGATGCGCCCAGGAAATAAGCACTTTAGCGCTTGAATATTTTGGTTTTTCTAATTGGTTGATAAGCCAGCCACTTTCTGACTGACCCACACGGATATTTATCGGCATATTGAAGTAGATAGCCGTCGGTTCAATGGTCGCCAACGGGCGGAGATAATAAAAGAAGTGGCCGAAATCCGCTTTTTTTCGCGTTGGATCTGGGGCGAATATAAAGTCAGGTTTGCCATACTTATTTTTTATCACTTTAGGTAATGCCAGGGAACGATTTAAACCCTGACAATTTATCTGCCCAAAACCTGCCTCAGGTTTCTCTGCATGACGAACGAAAATCAGAGTTTGCTCAGTAATCCCATCCTGTATAGGAATAGCGCTCATAGCAGGGAAGGAATTGCAGAGAAGGGGGGAAATAAGTGCAATAACGAATGTTCGCTGTCTATTCATAAGGTTAATCTCTCTATTATCAGTAACATGGAAGATGAAATAGAGATACACCCTACGCCGTAGGAGATCTACGGTGCAGGGTGTTGGTATAAGAATTGCTCAGATTAGCCTGACGCCATAACCCCATAACAGAACGGTGAAACCGAGTAATAGCTCCAGAACCAGCACACCGATGGCCAGCGTTGAACTGGAGAAGATAAAACCTTCGCTACGGTCGATATTCAGGAAGGTTGGAATGCCGAGGTACATCAAATAACCGGCGTAACACAGCCCGACAATCCCGGCGAACAAGCACAGCCAGAGCAAAGGGTAAACCGCCACAATCCCACTCAGAAACATCGGTGTGGCGGCATAACCGGCGAACAAGGTGCAGCTTTGCCAGCTTGGGCGACTTTCATAGCGGCGTGCCATCCAGTAAATCACTCGCCCCATTAAAGCCACGGCGGCAAGAATCATCACATAGAAAATTACGGCGGCGTAGAAAGCGGTAAGCGAGGAGACTTTAATCACCTGACCCTCACCAAAATTCCATCCCACTCTGGTGGTGCCAATAAATGCGCAGATCACGGGAATTGCAGCCATCAACAGGACGTGGTGAGTATAAAAGTGGGGAATACTTTCCGATTCACTTTTGATTTGTTTCATTTCCTGACTGGGATGCACCAGAAGTCCCCAAACATGATTGACCATGAGATACCTCCTTGCCCGTTACCGACTCTCTCTCACGGGCTGATTTAACCTCTATGCCATACTTCTTCTGCCAAGGCTGAAAATTATGTTATGTCTGAAACTACCGACATATTTTGCAGCCGTGATCACAGTATAGTTTATTTCTTATACAGGATTATTTCTGCTTCGGTGCGATAGGGTGAATTTTACTTATTCCTTATCACGCTTTGGGTTCTGGCGGCGATAAGCGATATGGGCGACAGTTCTGAGAATATTACGGATTTCACGTATAGGATTAATGGTATGGTTTTCCAGCCAAACAGGCTGGCTCAGCGGGCGTCTATTTGCAAAATACGCGGTGTGCATTTTTCTCCGGAGGTGTTATGGCTGTATCAGGCAAGAAGGGTCAAATTGATAATATTGAATTTATAGTGGGAGATATCACTCGCTCAAAAAATTTCTACGGTAACCTGTTTGGCTGGCGCTTTACCGATTATGGCCCAACCTATTGCGAATTCACCGATGGTCGCCTGACTGGCGGTTTCACCACAGATGGGGTCGTGACAGCAGCCGGTGGGCCGTTGGTCATTTTGTATGCTGATAATCTGGAAGAAACCGAACGGCGAGTCGTTGAAGCTGGCGGCGTGATGGTTAAACCGATATTTTCCTTCCCCGGTGGTCGTCGCTTTCAATTTCTCGATCCGGATGGCTACCAGTTAGCGGTATGGTCGGCGGAGTAAGTAAAGCTATCTTCTATGAGTCAGTCAATTACGGTCATCCGCATGCCCGCCAAACGGGCATGTAATCAATGGGTTGGGTTGATTCTAAGTGATTAGCGAAATAGCGAGATAACCTGGCGGCGGTACTCGTGGTGAAATGACTCAGACTGCGGCATAACAGGGCATTGGCCTGGCTCCCACTGAGCGACTCGTTTTGCCAATAGCGCGAAAATGCTGTTTTCCCCCGAATCAGACGATGAAGGGAGTGGTTTTATTGGGCTCGGTCTTTATTTGCACTCTATATAAAGAAACGATTTTGAATACTTCAGATATCAGCAATAGCGTTAGGCTCACGGTAAGAATTTTAATGTTGAATTCTTTCAGAACCGGCGTAATCATCGAGAGAGAGGGAATAACTAACAGTAGGCGTAAAGGCTCCTGAATAAATGCCGCTTTAATGGCATATTGGCTGCGAGTCAGAAACAGAACTGTGGTCATTACCAGCGATATTTTAAAAATGATCGATAGGGTAATCATTGTGTAAATCAGCGGATACTTATCAAAACCGGTATCCAGCAGGTACTGCACTTCAGCTACCAAAGGAATTCTTTCCTGTAGGAAATACTGTAAACCGATATATAACACCGCGTAGAGATCCATCACTCCCCAAAAAAGAAATGTCCGGTTTCTTAAATTCATGACTTATCCGTTGCTTAAATTGTGATTGCATCGCTTATTTTGGCGCTCACTTTACCACGTAATTCATTTAATAACATAAGGTTGAAAGGGCAATTGACCTGGCAGATTGTCACCTTACTCGGTGGTTTTCCATGTCAGTGACGTTCTTTTTATGCATTAACAGGCATCTGTTGAGCGCTTGATACGGATGAACAAGGGCTGTTCCCGCCAAATGTCTTGAGGGGAGTCCGTAAACCCAGGTCAGCGCTATAGTTTACAGGTGGATTGGCGCGTGGGAGTACGGATAGAAATATGCATAAATTTGTTTTATAAAAGTTAGATGGGGATATCTTATATCTATGGCACATTAAACTTAAGGATATTGCCGTATGGAATTCAAAGATTACTATGTGATTATGGGCGTTGAGCCAACGGCCTCGCAGAAAGAGATCAAAACGGCTTATCGCAGGTTAGCGCGGAAATATCACCCAGATGTCAGCACCGAGCCAGATGCGGAAAGTCAGTTTAAGGAAATCGCCGAGGCTTACGAAGTGTTAAAAGACGCTGAACGGCGAGCTGAATATGACGAACTGAGGTTACATCGCAACGATCCTCATTTTGGCCAGCAGGCAGGTTATCATGGCGGCGGGCAACAGTGGCAGGGTCGTGCAGGTGGCGGTGATACCCATGATTTTTCCGACTTCTTCGACTCTTTCTTCGGCAATCGCGGCGCCTCTGCTCATTATTCCTCCCATCAATCTTCTCAGAGTATGCGCGGGCAGGACATTGAGATGGAGTTGCCAATCTTCTTGGAAGAAACGCTTTCCGAGCAGACGCGCGCAATTCAAATCCCAACTTATGATGCCCTTGGCAGAACCGACTCAACCAAAACGCTGAAGGTGAAAATTCCTGCCGGCGTTGGGGATGGCGAGCGTATTCGTTTGAAAGGGCAAGGCGTTCCGGGATTCGGTGGCGGCGCCAATGGTGACCTCTATCTGGTCATTCGTATCGCTCCGCATCCATTGTTTGATATTGACGGGCAGAATTTACAAATCGTGTTGCCGCTCGCACCTTGGGAAGCGGCGCTGGGAGCCAGCGTTGAAGTTCCCACTCTTACAGGGAAAATCAATCTGACTATTCCCTCCGGCAGTCAGAGCGGTCAGCGGTTACGAGTGAAAGGTAAGGGGTTGGCGAGCAAAAAAGGCACTGGCGATTTGTATGCGGTTCTCAAGGTGGTTATGCCGCCAAAACCGGACGAGAAGGCACGGGCACTGTGGCAACAACTGTCTGAACAGGCTGCATTTAATCCTCGGACTGGATGGGAGTAACAGATTATGGCCGAAGTACAGATTACTTATACGCTGACTGAATTATGCCAGACAACGGGCATTTTGCAGGACGAATTGGTAGAAGTGGTTGAGCTGGGAGTGATTGTTCCGCTAGATCCCGGTGATTCTCTCTGGGTATTTGACGCGGAAGCGTTAATGTATCTCCAGCGCGCCCGTCGATTGCAAAATGAGTTGGATCTGGATTGGCACGGCGTGGCGATGACCTTGACGCTACTGAAGCAAGTTGAGCAACTCAAGAAAGAAAACGCGCAATTACGTCGGCGGCTGGATCGTTTCGTCCTGTTATCGTAGAGATTTCGCCGGTAGGGTTGAATATGAGGATTACGTTGCACAATCGCGGAAGTTAATACGAAATTAAATGCTAGCGGTACTGCCCATCCTGTATCTGCAGTGTTCGCCGTTAGCTGATTGTCACCTTGCGAGTATCGACTTTGATGTGTGATCCACAGGGTTTGCATCAAAACAAAAAACGCCTCATAACGAGGCGTTTTGACTAACGAAACTAATGGGTTGCTTATGCAGCAGTGACCGGAGTCGCGTCTTTATCTTTCTTTTGCAGATCTAATGTCATGCGATACAGTTTTGGCGCGGTCAGCATCATCAGAATAGCGATAATGGCGGTGACGATACCGATTTGCATAAATACATGGCTGTAGATAGCCAGGGAAGCATGGGCATCAGGCACATCGCTTGGCACCGCTGTCAGCGCGGCAACTTTACCGGCGATCAGTGCGGCAGCGGCGGTGGTCAGGAACCATGAACCCATGATGAAGCCCATCAGACGTTGCGGAACCAATTGTGCAACCATCGCCAGGCCCAGACCTGAAATCATCAGCTCACCGATACTTTGCAGGGCGTAGCTCAGAATCAACCAGTTAACTGACACAATGCCGTGTTCGTTGGCAAAACTGGCGCCCCAAGGCAGAACCAGGAAGGCTGCGGAGCACAGCATCATACCAAAGGCGAATTTGTGCGGCATCGGTAACTTGTCGCCCATTTTGTTATAGATCGCCGCCAAAATCGGGCTGGCAACCATAATCCAGAACGGGTTCAGAGCCTGATACTGTTCAGGTTCAAACGCCAGGCCAAAAATGGAATGCTCAACGTTATGAATCGCGAAGAAGTTCAGGGAAGTTGGCATCTGGCTGTACAGCACGAAGAACACCACGGCTTCCAGCATCAGCAGGAAAGCAACGATCATCTTACGACGAGCAGTACCGTGCAGAGAGAAGGTTTCTTTGGCGAAGATAATAATGATACCTAGGGAAACCAGCGCCAGCGCCCAGCGAGCCACGATTTGGTTGTGCAGCAACCAGGTAGACAGCGTCACTAGCGCAACCACACCAATCAGCACCATAAGCAGTTTTCTGAAATGCAGTGGCGCGAAATCTGGTTTAGAACCTTGGTTTTTCACCCACTTACGGCAGAACCAGAAGTTCACCAAGGTGATCAACATACCGACCACGCTCAGAGAGAATGCCACGCTCCAACCGTATTTTGCTGCTAACCACGGAGTGGCCAACATGGAGAAGAACGAACCGATGTTGACGGACATATAGTACATGGTGAATGCACCGTCCAAACGCGGGTCGTCTTTGTTATAGCAGGTTGAAAGCAGGGAGGACGGGTTGGCTTTAAACAAACCATTACCTACGGCGATGGTCGCCATGCCGATATACACCCAAGTAATATCGTGTCCAGAATAGGCCACCATGGTGTAACCCACGGCCAGCGTCAGCGCGCCTAACACGATAACGCGTTTTGCGCCGAGCACTTTATCACCCAGCCAACCGCCGATGGCGACGAAGCCATAGACCAGTGCGCTGAATGATGAGAACAGGGTGATAGAATCGGCTTCGCTCATCCCGAGCATTTTCACCAGATAGACGGCCATGATCCCTTGTAGGCCGTAGTAACCGAAACGTTCCCAAAGTTCGATGGAGAATATTAGGTAAAAAGCTTTCGGCTGTTTGAAAGCATTCATACTGATGCTTTCAGGTTCGTTGCTGTTGTTGTTTGCAGTTGTCACAGGGACCTCTAATTTTTACTACCGGCCATAAAATGACAGGAATTTGCAAATGTGATGCGCGGAACGGCATCCTTTTGCGTTGTTATAAGATGAATGGCGGCGGTTAATGTTCACTATCTTTGTCAATGAGACAAGCGCTTTGTAATACTCTGTTACATATAAGCGAGGCAGGGGAATAAACCCATGTTACAAATGTTATGCAGTATTAACGTTTATGTTTTCGCGGTTTACCGATTTTTTATTTTGATTAAAAGCTGAGCGGATTTTATTTAGTGATATATTCTGCTATTTGGCTCATCAATAGCTCATCACATTGTACATGGTTAAATGACCCGCTAAATGTTGTGCATATACAGGATTTTCCATAATTATCCAAAATTGAGTGAATTGTTATGCAACAGAATGCGGTTAACCTGATAACGAAATGTGATCCAGTTATCAAATTTAAGTAAAATTTTGTCTTGCAAACTCTCTGTTCCTGACTCTCAGCCTGAAACCCATCTTTTTGACCGGGTTAATCGCCATGAACTTCACAAATCGGCTAAAAATTGCAGAAAGTCTTATTTGTCTGCCAAATGGTTTTTAATGTTGGGTGAGAGCTGCTTGATTGGATTGAGCAAGTGTAGAAAGAGTCGCTGAGCGCGGATAGCGCAGTTCAGACAGGCTTTGCTGCAAAACCGCCTCAGGCCGCTGAGATAGGGGAGCAAAATGATATACTGGAATAAATAACGCGATATTGAGCGCAGTAATGGATATCAAACAACTGATCTATTTGTGCAATCTGGAACAGGCTCGTCATTTTGGGCGGGCAGCCGAGGCCAGTTTTGTCAGTCAGCCGACTTTGTCGATGCGCCTGAAAAATCTGGAACGAGAACTGGGTGTTTCGCTGATCAATCGGGGCAATAATTTCGAAGGTTTTACTCCAGAAGGGGAACGCGTGCTGGCCTGGGCGCGGGAGATTGTTTCGGTTTATCAAGGGTTGAAGCTGGAAGTTGAGTCTCTCAAACACGGTTTGAACGGGACTCTGCGGATTGGCGTGGTGCCGCAGTGCAGCATTTCCCTGTCAGATTTGCTTAAAAGGGTCAGCGAGCGCTATCCGCAGTTGGATTATCGGGTTTCGGTACTGAGTGCCGATCAGCTATTGGAGGCGTTAACCGGTCACTCAGTGGATGTGGGAATAGGTTTTTTCGAGCTTTCCACGCTGAATGAGCTGCATTTTCAGTCTCAGCCTTTGGAAGACAGCGGTGTAGATTTGATTTTTCACCCTCAGCACTTCCCTGATTTGGTGGATGAAACTCCATTGTCACTGGCTCAGGTCGCGGAATTACCACTGTGTCTAGCGGAGCCGACGCGTTATTTCCGTCGTTATCTGGATAACAGCTTTCGCGACGCGGGTTTCTCTCTGCATGCGCGCTTGGAAACTACCTCAATATTTCAGTTATTACAGGGGATCTTCGTCGGTTTAGGCTGCGGATTGTTTCCACGTGGAAGCTTGTTGGAGGATATGTCACCGGCGCTGATGCGACGGCCGGTGAATATTGTCAGTATGAGTCGCCGTGCGGCCGTGGTGGTTGCCGAGCCGGGGCGCGTGACGCCGTTGGCTCAGCATTTCTTTGACGCCGCCAGAGAGTGGTTGGCACCGGTTTAATCGGTCCAGGCCTGCTGCAATGCGCCGCGAGGCGACCCCAATGTTTGTACTAATCGATTGGTCCAGCCTGCTAGCGCTACGCTGAATAAGGTGTCCATCAGTTGCAGCGGTGAAAAACCGCGCTCTTGCAACGGAGCCAGTATCGGCGGACCAAACCTTTCCGGCGCGCGGGTGAGTTCCGCCGCTAGATGAATCACCGAGCTTTCCACTGATTCCGTCGAACTTTGGCTCAAATTCTGGCTAATGCCTGACTGTAATTTATTGATGAGAGTAATGTCTGGTTTTAATTGCAAGTAGCGCTGACGATGGTGAACCAGGCAACAGGCGCTGCCGTTGATTCGCGCACTGACCAGAGCCGCCAATTCCAGTAACGCCGGCTGCGGGTGATGGTCGGGAACCCGTATGCGCAAAAGAATATCAGCGTAAACCTGCTGGCTATGAGGATGCTGGTTTAACACATCGGTTAAGGTCAGGTTTTGTTCCTGTTCCTGCGATTCCGTTTCTAAAGACAGATCCGGCAGCCAGGCCTGCCAGCCCGTCACTTCATCACTAAAATTCGCGCTTTCCGCATCTTCCATTCGAGGAAAACCGGGCAACAGCACCGTGGGATAACCCGCTAACGCAGAAACTGCCGCGACGGCTCGCGCCTGATAGCCGACGAAGCCAATAATTTGCGAGAAGAGAATAATATCCAGTGATGTTAGCCCAGAATCGCTGAGCTGCTGCAATGCGCGGCGGTTTATCAGCGTCGGCTGACTGGCTAACTGCCGGGCGTACTGGGTGAGTAGCGTGAGGCGAATATTGCTTTCTCGCGATGCGTCATCGCTGGATAACGGCATCAGACGTTCGGCATAGTGATTACACAAACGTTGAACACCGGTGACCTGAGCCACGATTAAGGCGCTGCTTAAACGATCGTAGAGAGACAGAGTCAGCTCGGTAGAGAGGGAAACCTGGGGTGGGAACAGCGTTTGATACATGCGGTGCGAGGCTCGTAGCGTTTCGTCGCGCTGCTGTAACAAATCCTGTAAGTCCGGATTGACCTGCGCTTCTAATCCCAATAAGAAAGGGCTTTTATCAGAAAAAGCATTAGCCAGATTCTCACTATTGCTTAAGGCCGAGAAATCATCGTGTCCGTAATGGCCGCTGGTACAAACGCCCTCCCGTAATGCGTCGTCTGTTACGCTACGTTGAGTCTCGTGATACCAGTGGGCATTATCCTGACGTCGAAACTGCACCATGAAGATCTCCTTGTTTTACTGATAAAAACGGCAGCAACAGCAGGGGCTGTAGCCGAATCAATTGAGCAAACACAGAAGAACAACAAATGAACGTTGCCAGCTAAGCCGTTGCCGGATAAATAGCAGAAGACCGGAGTTGGCATCGACATCGGTAAGATATCCTGTGGTTCGATGAGGTAAACGCAGTGGATATCATTGCCGATCGGATTAGTGAGATAAAATAATGTTAAACCATATTCCATAACCAAAAGTAATAACATATGGATTGATATAACAAAAATGGCCATAACTTTGCCAAAAAACGATTAATTGATGGAATTAATCTGAGCAAAGAACTCATCGAAGCCAAAAAAAATCCGCTGCGATGAGGCAGCGGATTCGGATAACCTTGAGCGAATAAATCCGCTGCGGGTTATTTCAATTCCAGTTCGTTCATCGCAGCGATGCTGAAACCGCCGTCAACGTGCAGGATTTCACCGGAAACGCCAGCCGCCAGATCGGAACACAGGAAAGCGGCGGAGTTACCCACGTCTTCGGTGGTTACGGTGCGACGGATGGGGGTTACGGCTTCGCAGTGAGCCAGCATTTTACGGAAATCTTTGATACCAGATGCCGCCAGAGTACGGATTGGGCCAGCAGAGATACCGTTAACGCGAACGCCTTCAGGACCCATAGCGTTAGCCATGTAGCGCACGTTCGCTTCCAGAGAGGCTTTCGCCAGACCCATAACGTTGTAGTTAGGGATCGCACGCTCAGCGCCCAGATAAGACAGGGTCAACAGCGCGGAATTCGGGTTCAGCATAGAACGGCAAGCCTTGGCCATCGCCACGAAGCTGTAAGAGCTGATGTCATGAGCAATACCGAAACCTTCACGGGTCACGGCGTTAACATAGTCGCCATCTAACTGGTCTGCCGGAGCAAAACCGATAGAGTGAACGAAACCATCAAACTTAGGCCAGGCTTTTCCCAGTTCAGCAAACATGGCGTCGATGCTGGCATCTTCAGCTACATCACAAGGCAGGATCAGGGTAGAACCCAGCTCTGCCGCAAAGCCTTCAACGCGGGATTTAAGTTTCTCGTTCTGATAGGTGAAAGCCAGTTCAGCGCCTTCGCGGTGCATTGCTTGTGCAATACCGTAGGCAATAGACAGTTTGCTGGCGACGCCAGTAATCAGAATGCGTTTGCCGGTTAGAAAACCCATAGCAGTAATCCTTGTGGTCATTGTTGCGTGCTGACGCGAGTGGTGACGAATATTAAAACAATTTGTTGAAACATCGACTTAACCAGCGCGTTTTGCGTTAATAAACCGAGCGATTCTATCACGCCCGGACTGAATATGGTGCTTTTCCACTGCTCCGAGCAGTGGGGACGCCTAAAAGCGCCCGCCGTCACGTCGCCAGGCATCGGCGGTGAGCGCCTCGCCAAAGTGGCTGGCAATCAGGCGCTTGGTCAAATCGTGTAGCGGGGCGGCTAGCACTTCGGCGGTGCTGCCACGTTCAACGATTTCGCCTTCATGCATCACAATCACCTGATCGCTGATGTGCTTCATCATGCCCAAATGCTGCGTCACGTAGATATACGCTATGCCATGTTTGTCCTGCAATTCCAGCATCAGGTTGATAATTTGTGAGCGCATGGACATATCCAGCGACGCCAAGGCTTCGTCCGCCACTATCACTTTCGGCTGTAAAATCAGGGCACGAGCCAGAGCGATACGCTGTTTCTGCCCGGAGGCCAACATATGCGGGTAATAGTTAGCGTGATCTGGCAACAAACCGACCTGCCGCAACGTTTGATAAATACGCTGTTCACGGGCGTTGGCGTCCAGATCGGTATTCAGTTTCAGCGGTGCATCCAGCAACTGGCCGATCCGCTGACGGGGATTCAGCGAGGTACTGGGATCCTGAAAAATCATGCGAATTCGTTGGCTACGATAAGCGTAATCACCGTAGCTTAATCGATGATCGTCGATGAGCAGCTCGCCTTCGGTTGGTTCAATCATACCGGACAGCATTTTCGCCAGCGTAGATTTACCGGAGCCGTTCTCACCGATGACCGCCAGCGTCTGGCCTTCCCGCAGGGTAAAACTGACGGATTTCACCGCTTCAACGTGTTGACGACGAAACAGGCCGGTGCGATAGCGGAAGGTTTTGCTCAGATTGCGCACTTCAAGCAAGGTTTCGGTCATCACGGTTCCTCCAGATTCAGTGGGAAGTGGCAGGCATAGGCGTGAGTTTTTGCCATCCGCAGACGCGGGGTTTCAATACAGGTTTTTTGCGCGTAAGGGCAACGCGGCCCCAAGCGGCAGCCGATAGGCAGATGTTCCAGCGAGGGAATCGCGCCGGGCAAGGTATTCAAACGGCTTTTATGGGGCAAAGAGCGGCCAAAATCCGGCATGGCGCGGATCAGCGCCTGAGTATAAGGATGGTGCGGGGCGGCCAGTAATTCTTCGCAGACTGCACTTTCCACCGTTTGCCCACAGTAAAGTACGTTTACCCGGTTTGCCCATTTACTCATCATTTGTAAATCATGACTGATCAGCAAAATGGTCGTGTTGTTATTCTGATTCAATCGTGCCAGCAATCGGAAAATCTGCGCCTGCGTAGTGGGTTCCATGGCGTTGGTCGGCTCATCGGCAATCAATAACCGTGGCTGATTGGCCAGCGCAATAGAAATCATCACTTTTTGGCATTCCCCTTCGGTTAATTCGTAGGGATAACTGCGCATAATGTCTTTGTGATCTTTAATTCCGACGCGGTGTAACAGCTCGATAGCCCGGCGTTTACGCCAATGAAATCGTTGCCACCAGCGGCCTTTATAGGTCCAACCCGGAATGGCCTGAATGAGCTGCTTACCGATATTTTCCGAAGGATCCAGGCAGGACTGTGGTTCTTGAAAAATCATCGAAATATTATGGCCGATCACCTTACGCCGTTGGTGTGGGCTGAGCTGGAGCAAGTCGATATCATCAAAGCGGAAGCGGTCGGCGGTGATTCGCCAATTATCTTTGCTCACGCCGCAAATTGCTTTGGCAATCAAGCTTTTTCCCGATCCTGATTCGCCGACTAAGCCGCGAACTTCGCCTTCTGTCAAGGTCATGCTGACGCGATCGACGGCTTTTACCGGCCCTTCGGCGGTCATAAATTCAATAGTGAGATTGCGGATATCCAGTAACGGCATTATTCCACTCCCTCGATAATCGCCCGGCGCATACCGTCACCTAACAGGTTAACCAATAGCACACTCACCAAAATCGCCGCGCCCGGTAACATCACGGTCCAAGGTGCAACGTAGACCAAATCCAGCGAATCCCCCAGCATGGCGCCCCATTCTGGCGAAGGTAACTGCGCGCCGAGATCCAAAAAGCCCAGAGCGGCAATATCCAGAATCGCCATCGAGAGGGCGCGGGTAAACTCGGTCACCAGCACGGCGGCAATATTGGGGAAAATGGCATACAGCAAAATATAAGGCGTTGAAGCGCCGTCCAGCCGCGCCGCAACCACGTATTCTTTATCCAGCTCATCATGAACTGCGCTGTAAATCGTTCTAACCATTCTCGGCAGCAATGCTAACCAGACCGCAAACATGGCGTGTTGCAGGCTTGGGCCAACGAAGGCCACCACAATGATCGCCAGCAGTAGAGACGGAATAGAAAGCAGGGTATCTAATATATGATTCAAAATCGCGGAGCGAAAACCGTGAGTGACGCCCGCCAGCACGCCTAACACCACGCCGCACAGGGCGGCGGCAACGGTCACTAGCAGCGCTGAACCATAGGTGGAGGCTGCGCCGGTCAATAAACGGCTAAGAATATCGCGGCCGAGATCGTCGGTGCCGAGGAAGAAGGAAACATTCCCGTAGCGAGACCAGGACGGCGGTAGCAATTGATAGCCGAGAAATTGCTGATCCAAAGCATAGGGTGCCAGCATATTGCCAAACAGGCACAGCAAAATCAGGGCAATAACCCCATAAAATCCGGTCATTGCCAAAGTGTCGGCGTAGAAAATGCGCCAGGTATACAGCAGGGGGCTAGGCATTTTCTTTTCGCGGTAGACATTATCGAAGGGCATACCATTCCTTATGCTTTAACGGGCTCATCATCGCCCCCAAAATATCCGACAACACGTTAATCACGATCACCAACGTTCCCACCACCATTACGCCAGCAGAAATCGCCGCATAATCTTGCTGACGGATGGCGTTAATCAACCAGCGTCCCAGCCCCGGCCAGCTGAATACCACTTCGGTAATCATAGCCAGCGTCAACATGGTGGAGAACTGCAAGCCCAATTTGGGAATAATCGGCGGCAGGGCGTTGTGCAGCACATGACGACGAATAATGGTCAGCCGCGACAGCCCGCGGGTCGCAGCGGCTTTGATATAATTTTGCCCTATCACATCATCGGTACTGATGCGCATCAAACGAATGACTTCCGTGGTTGGCGCCACGGCCAGCGCGGTTATCGGCAGGATCATATGCTGCAAGGCGCTATATATCATTTCCTTGCGATAAGGGGAATTGGATAGCCAGGCATCTACCAGTGCCAGCCCAGTCACGGGTTTGACCTGATATAACAGATCGAAACGCCCGGAGACCGGCAGCCAGCCCAGATGCAGAGAGAAAAAAAGCATCAGCAGCAGCGCCAGCCAGAATACGGGGATGGAAAAACCGATCAGTGCCAGAGAACTGATAGCGACATCCGGCCATTTTCCTCGCATTACACCGGCAATAATACCCAAAGGAATACCGATGAATAGCGCGAGGCTGAATGCTAATACGCAGAGTTCCATCGTGGCGGGAAAAGCTTCCCGCAGCTGTTCGCTAATCGGCTGGCCGTTAATGCTGGAAACGCCAAAATCCCATTGCATCAGGCTATGCAAATAAAAACGGTAGGCATCGAACAGGGAAGCGCCGCTCAATGGGCCGTGGGGCGTAAAATAGCTCAGACTAAAACTCACCAGCGACAGCATGATTAGCGTGATAACTAATAACAACAGGCGACGTAAGGTAAAGATAATCATGGTTTTTTACCCTCGTCACTTTCGCGGAACACCCCGGCAAAGGACGCATTGCCAAAGGGACTGAGCACCAGACCTTTGATGTCGTAACGATACGCCTGTAGCCGCAAGGAGGAAGCCAGAGGCAGCAGTGGCAACTGTTGCTCCAAAATGCGCTGCGCCTGTTGGTAATAGTCAATGCGTTCCGATATCTGCTGCGATCGCAGAGCTTTTTGCAGTAATTCATCGAAAGCTGGGTCACACCAGTGAGCATAGTTGGTTTGCGAGCGTATTGCAGCGCAGCTTAATAACGGGCGGAAGAAACTGTCGGGATCATTACTGTCCGTTGACCACCCGGTGAGCGTGAGGTCATGGTTCATTTCCATCAACCGCGCTTCCTGAAAACGTCCCTCCACCGGCACGATATTCACAGTAATGCCAACCTGCGCCAAATCCGCCTGTATCAGTTCGGCGGTTTTTAACGGGCTGGGATTATAAGACTGCGAAGCAGTTGGCACCCACAGATTCAGCTGTAACTGTTTGATCCCCAACTCTTTCAGTATTTCTCTGGCTTTGCCGGGATTGTATTCGGTTACCTGCGCGTGGTTATCGTAAGCCCAGGAGGCGCGCGGCAGAATCGATGCGGCGGTTTCTGCGGTGCCGTAATAAATCGACTGCATCAGCCGTTGATTATTAATCGACAAAGCGACGGCCTGACGAACGCGTTCATCGTTCAACGGCGGTTTACGGGTATTAAATGCCAAATAGGCGATATTCATGCCCGGTCGCAGTGTCAGGCGTAAACGCGGGTCATCTCGCAAAATGGACAACTGACTGGCCGCCGGATAGGCCAGTACGTCACATTCGCCGGTCAGTAATTTAGACAAGCGACCGGTGCCACCAGCGCCCAGATCGATAATGACCTGCGGCATACGCGGCAAGCCCTTCCAATAATTACTGTTTCGAGAAAGCCGAATATATTGACCAGAACGATACTCATTGAGCATAAATGGTCCGGTACCTAAGGGTTCGCGGTCAATCTGCTCTTTTTTGCCTTTGGCAGCCAGCATATCGCCGTATTCAGCGGAAAGCACCGGCGCGTAATGGGTGGCTAAATGCCACAGGAAAGAGGCATCTGGCGCTTTTAGGCGGAATTCTACCGTGTAATCATCCAGTTTTTTCACGCTCTGTACTGCGTCGGCAAATTGCAGGCTATCAAAGTAGGGATAATCCCCGCCGTTAACGTTGTGGTACGGATGGTTTTGGTCAAATACCCGTTGGAAGCTAAAGACAACGTCGTCGGCGTTCATCATGCGCGTCGGCTTAAACCACTCGGTGGTTTGGAAAGGCACATCTTTACGCAAATGGAAACGGTAAGTAGCACCGTTGTCCAGTACTTGCCAGCTATCAGCAAGCTCCGGCACCAAACGATAGGTATAAGGGTCAACGTCTAGCAGGCGATCGTAAAGCTGTGCCGCTAACGTATCGATGGTTAAGCCACCGCTGGCCATCTGTGGGTTGAAAGTATTCAACACGCCACTGACGCAATAGACGAAACCCCGCTGGCGGATATCCGGCGGCGGTTGAATCGCTTGGGGGGCTGGCTGAGTTTGTGCCAGCGCTGGTGTCGCTAGACAGCCAAGCGACAGCAGCCAAATGAGTAAACCACGCATAAAACGCTTCAACTGTAAGTAAGCAATAGACTTAGTGTACCGTAAACTGGTTATCCCCCCAATCCATTGAGCAAAACAACTCACTGATCTCAGGGATATTGCTGTAATTATGCGCAAAAGCGCCGAAAGAGAGCAAAAAAACGCAACTTCGATATGTTATACTATAACAATTGCATGTTACCTTTATTTGATATTAATAAAGCACACATAGAGGACGACATGAAAATAGCTGCGAATCAATCGCTAACGGCGTTACCAGATGTACAATCTTCATACATTGATTTTGGCAATACGGAGCTGGATTGGGTCGGCATGGAAGGCATTGCGTTACCGTTAGACATCGTTGGCAGGCCGCTATCTGCAAAAGTGAATGCCGGGATTGGTGTCAAAGCTAAAGGGCAGAGCAAGGGAATTCATATGTCCCGTATATACTTGGCATTAGATGAATTGACTCAAGGGGAATTAACGCCCCAGCGCATTCACACCACGTTAGCCGCATTTTTAGCTTCTCAACCCGATCTAGCCGCCAGCGCTAGCCTGCATATTGCCAGCGATATTTTTATCTCGCGACCGGCGATGTTATCCCCGCAAAGAGGCTGGAAGGCCTACCCACTGACGATTGACGCCCAGCTCGAACAACAGCTTCAGCTCCGGCTCCGGCTATCTCTGTCCGTACCTTATTCTTCCACTTGTCCCAGCTCGGTAGCGTTGAGTATTCAGTCTGCTCAGCAGCAGTTTCAACTGGATTTTGAACAGCAGGAAAATCTGACCCAGCAACAGGTGCTGGATTGGCTTGGAACGCAGGGAATGCCAGCAACGCCGCACAGTCAACGCAGCTGGGCAAGAGTGACGGTGTCACTTAAATCCACTGAGATGAATTTTCCGGTACTGGAATTAATTAACCAAATTGAAAATACGCTGGGAACACCGGTACAAACTTTAGTGAAACGTCAGGATGAGCAGGCGTTTGCATTGGCTAATGGACAAAATCTGATGTTCTGCGAGGACGCGGCGCGCCGTTTGTACGCCATGCTGCGTAAGCAATGCCGCTATTCGGCATTTTCAGTTAGGGTGGAGCATCAGGAAAGCCTGCATGCCCACAACGCCGTCGCCGTTATCAGTAGCGAGGGTATTAATCATGCGGCGTAAAAATCCTTTCGGCCAGTGACCTCAGATCAGATCGGTGCGCATTCTAACATTCAGGATGGCATGGTGATTCATTCTAGACGTGGGGCCGCAGTGACCAGAGGCGGCTACAGCTCGATCGCAAATCGTGCCATCGTTCGCGGCTCTTGTGTTTATACCGATTGGGGGGAAATAACAGCAATTATAACCCCATTACTCATTGTGTCATTCTAGCTTTACGTTGCACGATAATTGAGCAATTGCTGCTTTTACCGTCCTTTCCTATAGTTTTTGGTTATCACAATACTAGTGGGCACTCTCATCGTATCAAGGTGAATAATTCTGAACGCATCACTATAGGAATTAATGATGAATCAGCAAACCGTCCCATCCTGGATGGCGAAATGGTTGGACACACATTTCGCTCATTCTCCACTTACACCTCCCGCTCACCCTATGGTTGATGCCGTTATTGAGGGTATTGACGGACGCAAGATAGTGATTGGCGAACGTGAACTGATTGATTTTGCCTCCTGTAACTATCTGGGTTTGGATCTAAATCCGCAGGTTCAGGCGTCAATATTACCTCTGGTGCGTCAATGGGGTACTCATCCGAGCTGGTCGAGAATGCTTGGTACACCCACGCCTTATAGGGATATAGAGCGCGAGTTAGCGGCCTTGACCCAAGCGCCGGATATATTGGCCTTTCCGACTATCACTCATATCCATCTTTCAGTGATTCCTTTCCTCAGCGGTACTGGCGCAATTTATCTGGACAGTCGGGCCCATAAAACCATTTACGACGGTTGTAAAGTGGCGCAGGGGCAAGGTGCTACGCTGATTCGCTTTAAACATAACGATGCCGATGAATTAGAACGATTATTAGCTAGTAGCCCCGTGCCGCCGCGCTTAATTTGCATGGACGGGGTGAATAGCATGACCGGCAATCTGCCGGATTTAGCGCGTTTTGCCGAGATAGCCCGGCGCTGGAACGTCATCCTTTATGTGGATGACGCCCACGGTTTTGGTTTGATAGGTGAAAATCCCGATGGAGAAATGCCGTGGGGGTATAAAGGGAACGGTATCGTTCGCCACTGTGGGTTGAGCTACGACAATATTCTGCTGGTGGCGGGTTTATCCAAATCCTATTCATCATTGTTGGCTTTTATGGCGCTGCCGACGGTATTGAAGGAAATGATTAAAGTTGCCGCGTCGCCTTATCTGTATTCGGGGCCATCCCCGGTAGCTTCGCTGGCCACAACACTGAGTGGTTTAGCGGTTAACGCCCAAAAAGGAGAGGAATTACGTCGCGATCTGCATCAAATGTGTCGACAATTGCTCAAAGGGTTAGCCGATCTTGATATTTTTACATTGAATAATTCTGAATTACCTATCATGGAAATACCGCTGAAAGATCCACGGCAAATTATGGCGTTAGGCAGTTATCTGTTTGAGCGCGGAGTTTATGTCACGCTGGCGCTATATCCGCTGGTACCCAAAAAAGAAGTCGGTTTCCGCGTGCAGCTCACCGCGGCCAATAATCCCGATCAGGTACAGCATTTACTGGCAGTGCTGGCAGAATCCGCAAATCGCTTCGAGTTTTATTCCTGCTCGGACGCTGTGAAACAGGAGGCCGGTTAAATATGAACTCACTCAATAAATTGCGGGCGAAGTATGCGGGAAAAGACGCTTTTACCATTCATGATGAAAATTATCGTCAGGTGGCAGAAACCTTCTTCCCTGATGCTAAGGCGCAGGCTACATGGGCGTTTGACCATATTTCCACTTTTCTCGATTTACCGTTCCGTTCGCCGGATCAATGGCAGGGAACCGACGTTGGAATTTTGGGCGTTCCCATGGATCTCGGCGTGACGCATCGCGCTGGTGCGCGTTTTGGCCCTAAAGCGCTGCGCGTTGCGGAACGTATCGGGCCTTACGATCATGTGCTGAATCTTGCGCCAGCTCGGTTACTTAGCGCCGCCGATCTGGGCGACGTGGTGTTTAGCAACCGTTTTGACCTCACGCAAGCCCATTTGGATATACAAAATACGCTATCTCGCCTGAAAGCGTCAGGCATTTTGCCACTGTCAGTGGGAGGCGATCATTCCATGACGCTGCCAATTTTGCGGGCTTTGGGGGCAGAGCGGCCGGTTGGTGTGATTCATTTTGACGCTCATTGTGATACCGCCGGTCTTTTTTACGGCAATCAGCATCACGGTTCGCTGTTTCGTCAGGCGGTATTAGACGGTGTGATAGATCCTTGCCGCACGGTGCAAGTTGGAATTCGTGGCCCGGATGAGTATTTTTGGGAGTTCTCTCGCGATTCAGGCATGACAGTGATCCATGCGGAAGCCGTTTTTGAGCGTGGCGTTCACTCTATCGTTGAGCAAGTGAAAACCGTTGTAGGGACTGGGCCGGTTTATATTAGCGTAGATATTGATTCTCTCGATCCCAGTTTTGCTCCGGGCACCGGAACGCCGGAGGTCAATGGGTTACTGCCGCGAGAATTATTTGGCATGTTAAGAGGGTTGGCCGGCGTCAACATGGTTGGTGGAGATATCGTTGAGGTCGCGCCGCAGTATGATCCTACCAGTAATACGGCGAATCTTGGGGCGCAGATTCTATTCACGTTACTGTGTCTGGCTACGCTTAGGCAGAATAACGATCGATAAATTTGAGTGTTAATCCATTTCGGCCGTTACCTTGAAGCAGACAGGATTCCAGACAGAGAATAGGGGTATCGGATTAGGTTAAAACATAACGTGAAGAGGATAATTGAAGAGCCACAATATCGTTGTGGAAATGAGAAAAATTCTCAACAAAAGTATTTACAAGTGCTAGTGATAACCATTATCATTGTTTCGCACTTCAGGAAGAGGCCGCCAGTAGGGAGCTTCTGATAGAAAGGCACGACATTGCTCACATTGCTTCCAGTGTTTTTTAAGCCAGCTCGGGTGCTGGCTTTTTTTTTTACTTGCGATTAACTTTTCAGCTTATTCGCATCTTTTATGCCTCGGATTTCCACGTCATTAGCCCTGTTTTATATCATTCTGCCTGATATAAATAAGCGAAAATAAATAAGCGAAAAATTATGGTCGCTAGCTAGTCATTCGCCGATTCTTCGTTATTCTCATCTGTGGCGGCTTGCAATATCGAGTGTTTTTTCAGCATTCCCCGTAACTGATGATAGGTCAGCCCTAATAAATCCGCCGCCTTCCTCTGATTGAAACGCGCCTGCTCCAGCGCTTGCATAATTAACTGTTTCTCGCCGTTTTGTAGCCAGGCTTTGAGGTCAACGGGGAGCGCGGGCAGGGAAGCCGTTTCCGTTGGAAGGTGGGGTTGGGTATTCTGATGGGCAGCAAACGGGTTGATAATTATAGTGTCTAGCAGATCCGGGCTATCGCCGTGGCGATAAACCGAGCGCTCCACCACATTTTTCAGCTCTCGCACGTTTCCCGGCCAATGATAACCCAGCAGCTGGCTTTTGGCCTGTAGAGTAAAACCGGGGAATAATTGCAGCCCAAGTTCGCGGCACATTTGGATAGCGAAATGCTCCGCCAGCAGCATGATATCTTGCTGTCTCTGGCGTAGCGGCGGCAGTTGCACCACGTCGAAAGCCAGACGATCCAGTAAATCCGCCCGAAACTTTCCTGCGGCGGCCAGAGCGGGTAAATTATCATTGGTGGCGCAAACTAAACGCACGTCAACCTGTAACGGCTGGCTACCGCCGACTCTCTCCAAATGGCCATATTCAATGACTCGCAGCAGTTTTTCCTGTACCAGCATTGGGGCGGTAGCGAGTTCATCGAGAAACAGCGTTCCCCCATCGGCGCGTTCAAATCGACCTAAATGGCGCTTTTGCGCGCCGGTAAAGGCACCGGCTTCATGACCAAACAGCTCGGAATCCAGCAGATTTTCATTCAGCGCCGCACAGTTCAGCGAGATAAACGGCCCCTGCCAACGATTCGACAGATAATGCAAACGGTGAGCAATCAATTCCTTACCCGTTCCGCGTTCGCCAATCACCAGTACGGGTTTATTCAATTTGGCCAATCCCGAGACTTGCTCAAGCACCTCAACAAAGGAATTTGCTTCACCTAGCAGGTTTTCAAGTTGTTCGCTCATAGTGAGATTCGCTAATAGTTGGTTAAAGTAATCACTCTACCTTTTATGCTGAAATTAGCAATAAAGTTATTTTCCCTTTTAATTCATGATGATATTTGATTTTCTAAAGTTGGCATGACTTTTGATTATCCTATAGCCAGAGCTGTATCTGTACCGGTGAGACTTGCTCACTGAACAACCGGCGCATAGAGTCGCCCACATGATTAAAGAGGATGTGAACAATGGGTATTTTTTCTCGTTTTGCCGATATCGTGAATGCCAACATCAACACGTTGCTAGATAAAGCCGAAGATCCGCAAAAACTGGTTCGCCTGATGATTCAGGAAATGGAAGATACGCTGGTAGAAATTCGCTCTACCTCTGCTCGCGCGTTGGCGGAAAAGAAACAGCTAATGCGCCGGATTGATTTGGGTGAAAGCCAGCTGGTTGAATGGCAGGAAAAGGCCGAGTTGGCGCTGCGTAAAGATAAAGAAGACTTGGCTCGTGCCGCTTTGATTGAGAAACAGAAAGTGGCTTCCCTGATCGAAACCCTACAGCGTGAAGTGGCTACCGTAGACGAAACGCTGGATCGCATGAAACATGAGATTGGCGAGCTGGAAAGCAAACTGACCGAAACCCGCGCCAGACAGCAAGCGCTGACTTTACGTCATCAGGCTGCCTCTTCTTCTCGCGATGTTCGTCGCCAGTTGGATAGCGGTAAGCTGGATGAGGCAATGGCTCGTTTTGAGCAATTCGAACGCCGAATTGATCATATGGAAGCCGAAGCGGAAAGCGTCAGCATCGGTAAAAAGAAGTCACTGGAACAAGAGTTTGCAGAATTGAAAGCCGATGATGAAATCAGCAGTCAGTTAGCGGCGTTAAAAGCAAAAATGAATGCTCCAGAATAATAAAGAGTAATAAAAGTGGGCCGTTATCCCAAAAGGTTGCGGCCATATTATTACTCGAATCTTGCGGCTATGATGATTGCATTGCCGTTGATAAGAATAAATAAGGGGAAAGAATGAGTATTCTGTTTTTAGCTATTCCGCTAACCATTTTTGTGCTGTTTGTCGCACCGATCTGGCTCTGGCTACATTACAGCAATCGCCAACAAAGCGGCACCCAGCTTAGCCATCAGGAAATGCAGCGTTTAGCGCAGTTAGCTGATGATGCGCGCCGTATGCGCGAACGTATTCAGGCGCTGGAAGAAATTCTGGATGCAGAACATCCGAACTGGAGGCAATCATAATGACCGGTTTGTTTAGTGGAAAAAAACTGTACCGCGTGCCGGAAGAAGGCATGGTGAAAGGGGTGTGCGCCGGTTTAGCGCATTATCTGGATATTCCGGTCAAACTGGTACGTATTATTGCCGTGTTATCGATGTTTTTCGGCCTGTTTGTTTTCACCATCGTAGCCTACCTGGTGCTGACTTATATGTTGGACCCAGTACCGGCCAGCACTCTTATGGATGAGGACTATCAAACTCCTCGCCAACTGCTGGATAAACTGGATTACGAATTAAGCAGCGGAGAGCAACGTTTGCGGCAAGTAGAGCGTTACGTTACTTCGGAAACTTTTGGTGTTCGCAGCAGATTTCGTCAGCTATAACGAATCCGCAGCGCAATGAATCGGTAATTCATGCGGCCAGTGGGCTGATTTATGACTTTTACCGAGCTGAAATTCGAAAAATGACCTGCCGGAGGGCATAAATGATGAAGAATAACGTCGCCACTCAGCGGTCAGGTGTAGTATTGAAAACGCTGGTTAAAGTGATTATTACCGCAGCATTAAGCTACGGCCCGGCCGGTGCCACGGCCTGGATTTTACGCAGCGTGAGCCGTAAACCGCTGCGTTGGGCGCTGGCTGTGTTGTTGGAACCGTTATTGAGACGCGGTTTAGGTGCGGTATTTGGCCGATTTGCAAAGGAAAAGCATGAAACGACTGCAAAATGAGATCAGCTCTTTAGTTAACCGCGGGATGGACCGCCATTTGCGACTGGCGGTGACCGGCCTGAGTCGGAGCGGTAAAACTGCGTTTATCACCGCGTTAGTCAATCAATTATTACATGTACACAGCGGGGCGCGTTTACCGCTGTTTTCTGCCGTGCGCGAAGATCGCTTACTCGGCGTCAAGCGGGTGCCTCAGCGGGATTTGGGTATCCAGCGTTTTAGATATGACGAAGGTCTGGCCTCATTGTACGGTACGCCCCCGAGCTGGCCGACGCCGACTCGCGGCGTGAGTGAAATTCGTCTGGCTCTGAAATTTAGGTCGAATGACTCGGTTTTACGTCATTTCAAAGAGACATCGACCTTGTATCTGGAAATCGTCGATTACCCAGGTGAATGGCTGCTGGATTTGCCCATGTTGGAGCAGGATTACCTCGAATGGTCGCGGCAAATGGGCGGTTTGTTACAGGGTAACCGTGCCGAATGGGCTAAACCGTGGTTGGAATTGTGCAAACAGTGCGATCCTTTGGCTCCGGCGGACGAAAATTTACTTGCCGCGATTGCTCAGGCCTATACCGAGTACCTGATTCGCTGTAAGCAAGAAGGGCTGCACTTTATTCAGCCGGGGCGCTTTGTGCTCCCCGGTGATATGGCCGGCGCGCCTGCATTGCAGTTCTTCCCTTGGCCAGATATCACCGCGATTGATGAGTCTCGTTTAGCTCAGGCAGACAAACACAGCAATTTGGGTATGTTGCGCGCGCGGTTTAATTACTACTGCCAATCAATCGTAAAAGGTTTTTATAAAGAACACTTTATTCGGTTTGATCGACAGATCGTCCTGGTGGATTGCCTGCAACCCTTGAACAGCGGGCCGCAAGCCTTTAACGACATGCGTCTGGCATTAACCCAGCTTATGCAAAGCTTTCATTATGGAAAACGCACGCTATTTCGTCGTTTATTCTCCCCCTGTATTGATAAGCTGATGTTCGCTGCCACTAAAGCCGATCATGTAACTGCGGACCAACATGCCAATCTGGTGTCATTGCTCCAGCAATTAGTGCAGGAGGCCTGGCAAAATGCGGCGTTCGAAGGCATCAGCATGGATTGTGTCGGGCTGGCGTCGGTACAGGCCACGGAAAGCGGTATGGTCGATCATAATGGCCAGCGAATTCCGGCATTAAAAGGTCATCGTCTGGAAGACGGTGCGCCGCTGACGGTGTTCCCTGGCGATGTTCCGGCACGTTTGCCCGGCCCGGCATTTTGGCTGCAACAGGGCTTCCATTTTGATCAGTTCCGTCCACAACAAGTGCACGTGGATAGCCCATTGCCGCATATCCGACTGGATGCGGTGATGGAGTTTTTATTGGGAGATAAACTGCGATGAATGAACCATTGAAACCACGGATAGATTTTCAACAGCCATTGCAGCCGATCGAAGAGCCAAAGTTAAAAACGGGGCAGACCTTTAGTGGCTCCGCGGCCGAGAATTTTTTGCCGGTTGATCCGGTTCTGGACGCGGACGAAGCGGAAGGGCGTGCGGAAGGTCTGGTAAGCGCGGCGCTTAAACCAAAACGCAGTCTATGGCGAAAAATGGTGACGGCAGGTCTGATGCTGTTTGGCGTGAGCGTCGTGGCGCAGGCGGTGCAGTGGGTTAATCAGGCGTGGCAGCAGCAGGACTGGATAGCCTTGGGCACCACGGTAGCCGGCGGACTGATCGTTTTTGCCGGGATTGGTTCGGTTGTTACCGAATGGCGGCGGTTATATCGGCTGCGCCAGCGCGCGGAAGAACGTGACGTGGCGCGGGAGTTACTGGTAAGCCACGGTTTGGGCCGTGGGCGCCAATTCTGCGAGAAACTGGCGCGTCAGGCGGGTTTGGATCAGGGACATCCGGCGTTACAGCGCTGGCAAGCCTCGCTGCATGAAACGCATAACGATCGGGAAGTGGTTGAACTCTATGCCAAATTAGTACAACCGACGTTGGATAATCAGGCTCGATCTGAAATAAGCCGCTATGCGGCAGAATCGGCGCTGATGATCGCCGTCAGCCCTCTGGCGCTGGTGGATATGGCTTTTATCGCTTGGCGAAACATTCGATTAATCAATCGTATTGCCGCGTTGTATGGAATTGAACTTGGCTATTTCAGTCGTTTACGCCTGTTCCGTTTGGTTTTACTGAATATTGCCTTTGCCGGTGCGTCGGAATTAGTGCGGGAAGTCGGTATGGACTGGCTATCGCAGGATCTGGCCGCGCGTTTATCCGCTCGGGCGGCGCAGGGAATCGGTGCGGGTTTACTCACCGCGCGTTTGGGGATCAAAGCGATGGAGTTATGTCGCCCGCTGCCCTGGATGGATGATGATAAGCCAAAACTGGGGGATTTCCGTCGTCAATTGATTACGCAGCTGAAGAATACGCTGCCTAAGAAAGACAAACAGCGCTAAGGCCATTTATTTCGGGCTATTTGAGGCGCGGGTCGAAACTGAAGTCGAGTGGGGTGACGCTGGTGAGACAAGGGGGGAAATCACGATGTTTGGGATTAACCAGCACATTTCTCTCCAGCGGCACCAACGTAGATGGAACCAGTAATCCCACGGAGGAAACTGAGCTTAACCATTCCGTGCCGATATCCATCGTCGCCACCGGAGCCGGATCGTCTCGCCATCCTCGAGGCCAATCTTCCTGTTGCAAGGCCATAATAGCGTTATCCGGAATCGCGATTTGAAACAGATTAAAATCGTTCAGAGTGGCGCTATCTTCAACATGAACCAGTGTTTCCAACATTGCTAGAGAAATACTGCTGGCCAGATAAATCGCGCTGTGGCCTTTATGATTCCAGCGACCACCGTAGGTTTCCGCTCCATAACCCGACCAGGCCGTAGCGGCAAAACGATTATGGACAATCCGGTATAGCATCAAAACTGTAGCTCCATTACGTAAAGACGCCATGTTCCAATCGACCAATCAGGTCACATATTTCCAACGCTCCGGTTTCGGTTTCCAGCAGGGAATCGGGAGTGCGATTGCCCAAACCTCTCACAGGCGTTGACATCCATGCCGTGGCCTTGGGGCGATCTCCGCCGAACAAATCTACCGCCGCGTCCATAACTCGGACAAAACGAGCAATACGTTCACTTTCTTCTGGAGTAAATCGTCCATCATTAGTGCGACGGCGTGTCAGGCTGCGGCTGGGAATACCGGTGGCACGCAAGATTTCGGCCTTTGGCATCGCTGCCCACAGATGGATCGTATCAATAACGTCGACGGAAAAACCGAGCTTAATACTGTCTACCAACGCGGTGCCGCGGCTGGCGGGCAGCCCGATTTCACGCCATAACGCGCTGACTCTAGTGGTCGGGCTTGGGTGGTAACTTCTCATGCAACCTCCTCGGTCAACTGGCTACCTTTACTATAGCCAGTTGGCGTATTGATTGCAAAGTGTCACCTGTGCTTGACAGGACGGCCGCTTCTACGAATATATTATATTCATCTGCATAATTGATTTTGAAGATAATATCACCCTGAGATTCTTCAACAACGACGGGGATAATGCCTTCATATCGCTATAAAAAAGACCAAATGAAGACAAATGAAACGAAAAAGAGGATTCCTGTCAACTTTTGCTGACAGATCTCTTCATCAGGGCGAAGGGACAGGGTATTATCAAACTTAGTCATCCCGTACCGCAAAGATAAGGTCAATACTGATGCGCTTGGAAGTGTTTTGCGAAGACCGGATAGGTCTCACCAGAGAGTTACTCGATCTCCTGGTTTTACGCAGCATTGATTTACGGGGGATCGAAATTGATCCTATCGGCCGTATTTATCTGAATTTCTCCAAACTGGATTTTGCCGTGTTTCAGGCGCTGATGGCGGAAATTCGGCGTATCGACGGGGTTACCGACGTGCGCACCGTTCCTTTCATGCCTTCTGAGCGTGAGCACCGCGCGCTGCGCGCCTTGCTGGAATCCATGCCGGAGCCTGTTTTTTCCATCGATCTTAAAGGCAACGTTGAACTGGCTAACCCGGCGGCTCGCGAGCTATTTTCTTTTAACGAAGAGAAAATTCGTCATAAGACTATGGGTACGCTGCTGGGGGGATTTAATTTTTCCCACTGGTTTGAGCGGGAAGAAACCACGCCTCATACCGAACGAATACTGATTCACAGTCAGGATTACCTGATGGAAGTGACACCTATTCATTTGGTGGATGAAAATCAGCATAACCAAACGGTAGGTGCGGTGGTGATGCTGAAATCGACCGCGCGTATGGGGCAGCAATTGCAAACCCTGTCGGTTAACGATGACAGCGAATTCAGACAAATTGTCGCCGTGAGCAGCAAAATGCGTCAGGTTTTAGACCAGGCGCGCAAATTGGCGATGTTGGATGCGCCGCTGTTGCTAATTGGTGATACCGGTACCGGTAAAGATCTGCTGGCCAGAGCTTGCCACTTGCGCAGTCCTCGCGGCAAAAAACCTTTCCTCGGTCTGAATTGTGCATCGATGCCTGACGACGTGGTAGAAAGCGAGCTATTTGGCTATGCGCCGGGCGCCTATCCCAATGCGGTGGAAGGTAAAAAAGGATTCTTTGAACAGGCTAACGGTGGCTCGGTTCTGTTGGATGAAATCGGTGAAATGTCGCCGCGAATGCAGATCAAACTGCTGCGTTTCCTCAACGACGGCACTTTCCGTCGGGTAGGAGAAGAGCATGAAGTCCACGTGGATGTTAGGGTTATCTGCGCGACGCAGAAGAATTTGGTGGAATTGGTTCAGCGCGGTGAATTCCGCGAAGATCTCTATTATCGCCTAAACGTGCTGACCATCACACTGCCTCCATTACGCGAGCGCCCAACGGATATTATGCCGCTGGTGGAACTCTTTGTCGCCCGTTTCTCTGATGAGCAAGGCGTACCACGGCCGAAGTTGTCACCGGAACTTAACGGATTCCTCACGCGCTACGGCTGGCCGGGTAACGTTCGTCAGCTTAAGAATGCCATTTATCGGGCTTTAACTCAGCTAGATGGCGTAGAACTGCGCCCACAGGACATTATTCTGCCGGAATTTGAAGTGGAGATGTCGTTGGGGGATGAGGTGCTGGACGGTTCGCTGGACGATATTAGTAAGCGTTTCGAACGTTCGGTATTAACCCGCCTTTATCGTAATTATCCGAGTACGCGTAAATTGGCGAAACGCTTAGGCGTTTCCCATACGGCGATAGCCAATAAGCTGCGGGAATATGGATTGAGCGGCAGCCGTCGCCCGGCCGTGGATGAAAACGAAGAGAGCCAAGAATAAGAACCAAGAATAGAGGGTATTTCAGCAATGGCTGCTATTTATCGTTAAATAACGTTTATCGTTAAAAAAACGGCTGACGCGATGTCAGCCGTTTTGCTATCTGCGTTGAGCTATTATTTCAGCGCGGCTAATGCGGCATCGTAATCAGGCTCACTAGTGATTTCATTCACCAATTCGCTGTAAATTACGTTGTCATTGCCATCCAGCACCACAACGGCACGGGCGGTCAGTTCGGCTAATGGACCTTCGGCAATTTCAACGCCATAGGCTTGTTTGAATTCAGCGCCACGCAGGGTGGACAGAGTCACTACGTTACTCAGGCCTTCAGCACCGCAGAAGCGTGATTGGGCAAATGGAAGGTCAGCGGAGATACAAAGAACAACGGTATTCTCAAGCTCGCCAGCCAACTGATTGAATTTACGCACGGAAGCGGCGCAAACACCGGTATCAATGCTGGGGAAGATGTTCAGAACTTTGCGTTTACCGGCAAAATCTCTCAGAGAAACGGCAGAAAGATCTTTAGCGACCAAAGTGAAGTCTTTGGCTTTCTCGCCGGCTTGCGGAAGTTTACCCGCTACGGCAACAGGATTGCCTTGAAAATGTACGGTCTGTGTCATTTAAGATTCCTTTACAGATATGTAACACGGATTTCAGTTTAAGGTAACAATAGGCAATTGCATATAAGAAATTCTCTAAACAATTGTATATATTGATGAGTTAGCCTGCTATTCCTTAGGTTCAGCGATCACATAGCTTGGGAGCCATTATGAGAACGATGCGTTTTTACCCAGAATCCTGGCCGTTACACACCGCGTTCGTTATTTCGCGTGGAAGCCGTACTGAAGCCAAGGTTGTGGTGGTCGAAATAGAGCAAAATGGCATTCGAGGCGTAGGTGAATGTACTCCCTACCCACGTTATGGGGAAAGTGAATCTTCCGTGATGGCGCAGTTGGCATTGGTTGCCGATGCGATCGAATACGGCATTTCCCGCGATGCGTTACAGCAATTATTGCCGGCGGGTGCGGCGCGTAACGCCGTTGATTCGGCTTTATGGCAACTGGAATGCGGGCTGACTCGAAAAAACTTGTGGCAATTGAGTCATACCCAGGCTCTCGATGCTATCTCAATGGCGCAAACCGTCAGTATCGGTACGCCGGAGTCCATGGCTTACAACGCGCGTTTGCTGTCACAGCAGGGCGCAAAGCTGTTAAAAATCAAACTGGACGATCATCTGATTGCGGAGCGGTTAGTGGCCATTCGTGCCGCAGTGCCGGAGGCTATATTAATTGTTGATGCCAATGAATCCTGGCAACCAGAAGGCTTGGCCGCGCGTTGTCAATTATTGGCAGACCTCGGTGTTGCCATGCTGGAACAGCCATTACCTGCGGATAAAGACGAGACTTTGCAGCATTTTATTCATCCGCTGCCTATTTGCGCCGATGAAAGTTGTCATACGCGTGAAGATTTGCAGGGATTGGTTGGACGCTATGAAATGGTCAATATCAAACTGGATAAAAGCGGTGGTTTAACCGAGGCTTTACTGCTGGCCGAGCAGGCAAAAGCCCTGGGTTTTGAAATGATGCTGGGCTGTATGCTATGCACCTCGCGGGCTATTCGCGCCGCGTTACCTTTGGCACCCGTAGCTCGGTTTATCGATTTAGATGGCCCAACCTGGTTGGCCAGCGACGTCGCGGAAGGATTGAATTTCTCCTGTGGCGCGATTAATCAGTTGGCCAGTTAATCCCAAGGCTAGGGTCTGGTGAGAAGGGCAATCATCGCTGCCAGATAGCTCTCGCTGGCGGCGTCGGCTGAAATCGGGGGAAACTCAGCGGTGATACAAGGCAGGGAAATATCTGCACACCAACTGCCGAATGACCCTGGCGTGGCATAACCCACGTTGGTTAAGAGTGGCAGATCAAATTGTTCTGACAACCAATGACCTAGCGGTGAACTATCAGGATCTTCAATGCAGGCCAAAGGCTCGTGGAAGGAAACGACCCACGCTGGAGCCAGTTCTCCAATAATCTGACATAGCGCTTTGGTTTCCAATTCTGAACCCGCCTCGCTTCCTGTTGATAATAAAACGTCCCGTTCGGTGGCCGCACTGTTCCAGCGGTAAACCGTCTCGCCGGATTGCCAGTTTTTAGCTGGAAAATTCCGGTTGAGATCGACCCCGTTGGCGTTGGCGCGTAAACCGAGCTGACAGCCGTCTGGATTGACCGCCAGAATCACATGGTGGCGCAGTTGTTCGGTAGAAATGCTGCGTAACGCGCAGGATAGCGTAATGACCGCGGCCGTTTCGTCACCGTGGGTACCGGCGATAATCAGCCCGGTATCTGCCGCCGGCGTTTGAGCGGGGAAGTAAAGCAGCGGGGCACCTAAAAACGAACTGCCGTAGAGCTTTCCTAGTGGTGGTAAATGGCCGCGAAGTGGGCGGGGACGAAGCTGTGTCATGGGGTTCTCTTTAGATGTCTTGGTTCGGCAGTCATGAAATTATCACTTAACTTCTTCCGATACAAACGCCGCCGTATTCGGTGATTATTTGGCATAAACCGCACTATTAGCTATTGATATCTAATAAGTAATAGATTTGAAAATAATGATAGGTTAGATTTATTAGTTGAGTACCCGGCCTGGCAGCATCAAGAATTTTCGCTGACGGGAGAATGACAAGTCAGAGCCAGTGGAATGTGGCTCATTTATGGCATGGATTAACAACGATAAGGTCATCAATTATGCAATATTTTCGTTATGCATTATGTGCCGCTGTGGTCGGGGCATCCCTCGGCTCGGCCTATGCCGCTGAGGTGCCGCCGGGTACACAATTAGCTGATAAACAAGAGATTGTTCGCCATATTAAGGATGAGCCTGCTTCTTTGGATCCGATAAAAGCGGTTGGTTTGCCGGAAGCGCAGGTCGCGCGAGATTTGTTTGAAGGGCTGGTGAATCAGGATGCCAACGGCAAAGTTATTCCGGGCGTAGCGGAGAAATGGCAAACTTCAGATAATCAAATCTGGCTATTTACGCTGCGTAAAGACGCGCGCTGGTCCAATGGCGATCCGGTGACTGCTAATGATTTTGTGTATAGCTGGCAGCGTTTGGTCGATCCCAAAAATCTGTCGCCTTTTGCCTGGTTTGCGCAATTAGCTGGTTTAAATAACGCGGAACAGATTATTGCCGGTAAATTACCGGCGGATCAATTGGGCGTTAGCGCAGTGGATAATTACACGCTTAAAGTTCAACTGAGTAAGCCAGTGCCTTATTTTGTAAGCCTGATGGCAAATTTCAGTATGTTCCCAGTTCATAAAGCAACGGTTGAGAAATATGGCAATAACTGGACTAAAGTGGGTAATTTGGTCGGTAACGGTGCTTTTAAATTACAAGACCGCGTGGTAAATGAAAAACTGGTGCTGGTACCCAATGAAAATTATTGGGATCACGCCCATACGGTGCTGACCAAAGTGACGTTTATTCCGATTAATCAGGAATCCAACGCGACTAAACGTTATCAGGCCGGTGATATCGATATCACTGAGTCCTTCCCGAAAAACATGTACCAGAAGCTGTTAAAAGATATTCCTGGGCAGGTTTATACTCCGGATCAGCTCGGGACGTATTATTACGCGTTTAATACTCAGCGGGCGCCAACCAACGATGTTCGTGTGCGTAAAGCGCTGTCTTACGCGATCGATCGTAAAATTATTGCGGAAAAAGTATTAGGTACCGGAGAGAAGCCAGCTTATCACTTTACCCCAGACGTGACGGCTGGATATAAGCCGACGGATAATTTCTTACAGCAGCACAGTCAGGCTGAATTAGATGCGCAGGCGAAAGCGTTGATGAATGCGGCGGGCTATGGCCCGAATAATCCGTTAAAACTTTCGCTGTTGTATAACACTTCGGAAAACCACCAAAAACTGGCGATTGCGGTCGCCTCAATGTGGAAGAAAAAACTGGGCGTGGATGTCAAGCTGGTTAACCAGGAATGGAAAACTTATATAGATAGCCGCAATACCGGCAATTTTGACGTGGTGCGTGCATCCTGGGTTGGGGATTATAATGAGCCGTCAACCTTCCTGTCGTTATTAACATCCAGTCACAGCGGGAATATAGCCAAATTCAATAATGCGGATTACGATAAACTGATGGCGGATACCAGCAAACAAACTAATGCCAAAGCGCTGAATGCTGATTATAACAAAGCCGAGCAGATTCTCGCCGAGCAGGCGCCGATTGCACCTATTTATCAATATACCAATGGCCGCTTAATTAAGCCTTGGGTAAAAGGTTATCCGATTACCAATCCGGAAGATGTAGCCTACAGTCAAACGATGTACATCATTAAACATTGATCTGCGTTTTGCAGTGAATATCCATCGTTAGTTTATTCAGTATCATAAAATCCCTGTAATCTGGTTACGGGGATTTTTTATCCTAACAACTCCGCCAAACCGATTCATTCCCCTCTAATGCTTAGCCAATTCTGGCTTATCCGTGCCTTGTCGGCTTTAAACTTCAAGAAGTTAAGGCTAGACTGAATCATTCCTATGCTGAAGGTCGGTGATTGAGGAGAATAGGGTTGTGGATGAGGTCGAAGGAAAAGCACTTCAGGTTTCGGACGCGGTTTACGCGTATCAACTCGATGGTAAAGGTGGCGTAACGCCCATAGCCCCAGACGCCGTAGCAACGGCTCAACATCCGTGTTGGCTGCATTTGGACTATACCCGTCAGGACAGTATCGATTGGCTACGCAATACGCCCTTGCTACCGGAAGTGGTGCGAGATGGTTTGTCCGGCGACAGTATGCGGCCAAAAGTGACGCGGCTGGGCGACGGAACGATGATCACTTTGCGTGGCATCAATTTTAACGCCGATGCCCGCCCGGATCAGCTGGTGACTATCCGCGTTTATATGACGGATAAACTTATTGTTTCTACCCGACATCGACGGATTTACTCTATAGATGATGTTCTTAACGATCTACAAAGTGGCACTGGCCCAACGGATAGCGGTAGATGGTTGGTAGAGATAGCCGATGGGTTGACCGATCACACCAATGAATTTATCGAAGATTTACACGATAAAATCATCGATCTGGAAGATGATTTGTTAGAGCAGCAGGTTCCCGCGCGCGGGCAAATGGCGCTATTACGCAAGCAACTGATTGTTTTACGGCGCTATATGGCTCCACAGCGTGATGTGTTCTCGCGTCTGGCCAGCGAGCGGCTACCGTGGATGAATGATGACGATCGGCGCAGAATGCAGGAGATTTCCGAAAGGTTAGGACGAGGATTGGAAGATTTAGATTCTAGTATTGCTCGTACCGCAGTGCTGGCAGATGAAATCAGTTCGTTAATGGCAGATGCGATGAACCGCCGAACGTATACCATGTCGCTGTTGGCCATGGTTTTTCTGCCGACAACCTTTTTAACCGGGCTGTTTGGCGTCAACCTCGGCGGTATTCCCGGTAATGAAGCTCGATTCGGTTTTGCTGCTTTCTGCATGATGTTAGTTGCTTTGGTGCTTGCTGTTGCCTGGTGGTTAAAACGCAGTAAATGGTTATAACTCAGCAAGATAGCGATAGTTGAAAAAGGTGGTAATAAACATGCTAATCCCTTCAATATTGAGCAATATCAACATTTGAGTTACCAGGCTCAGGCATTATCTATCTCGCAGGTGAATGCAACGTCAAGCGATGGGCGTTGTGCTCCATATTTGTAAGATTTTTAATTTTGTAGTACTGCATAGCACATTGATTGTTACGATGCCGGCGTTGAATAGACACCGGCATTTTTTTATGCGCAAAAACGACAGGCATAAAAAATGCCCGGATTACGGTGAATCCGAGCATTCGTATTCATTAACTAGTGGCTTTTTACTTAATTTCTACCACGTTAAGACGCTCAATCATCGGTTTCCCGTTTTCTTCATCTTCTTCTGGCTGCCAGCCTACCGGCTGCATCGGTAATTCTTCACGATCGAAAGCCAAATCGCCGCCATTAATCACTTCGCTGCCGTGGGTAATACTTTTAAAGTCAAACAGCGAACCGTCGTTTAAATGTGAAGGCACTACATTTTGCGTGGCACTAAACATCGTTTCGATACGGCCCGGATACTGTTTATCCCAATCACGCAGCATATCGCGGATGACCTGACGCTGTAGGTTTGGTTGTGAACCGCAAAGGTTGCACGGAATGATCGGGAATTCACGCGCTTCAGCAAAACGTTCGATATCTTTCTCACGGCAGTAGGCCAGTGGGCGGATAACCACATGCTTTCCGTCATCACTCATCAATTTTGGTGGCATACCTTTCAGCTTGCCGCCGTAGAACATGTTGAGGAATAGCGTTTGCAGAATGTCATCACGATGGTGACCCAGCGCAATCTTCGTTGCTCCCAGCTCTGTCGCCGTGCGGTAAAGAATGCCGCGTCGTAAACGAGAGCACAGTGAACAGGTGGTTTTACCTTCCGGAATAATATCTTTCACAATCCCGTAGGTGTTTTCTTCAACGATCTTGTATTCCACACCCAATTTTTCCAGATAGGCTGGCAGAATATGTTCGGGGAATCCAGGCTGTTTTTGATCCAGATTAACCGCAATCAGCGTGAAATTAATTGGCGCGCTTTTTTGCAGGTTCTGCAAAATATCCAGCATGGTGTAGCTGTCTTTGCCGCCAGACAGGCAGACCATAATGCGGTCGCCTTCCTCAATCATATTAAAATCGGCAATAGCCTGACCCACATTGCGGCGTAGTCTTTTCTGCAATTTATTCAGGTTGTACTGTTCTTTTTTGTTAATTTCTTGTTTTTCTAACATTTAATCATAACTCGTATTCAGTTGGGGCATGGTGATACATAGCTTCTATAGTGCGAGTTTATCATTCTATAAACCAATTTGATCACTATTCATTTGCGTTGAGCAGATACAACGGATTCTCGGGAAGCCGTCGAGCGTTATCATGCCCCATTTGTGCAGTCGTCAAAGCCGGTTTGCGCTACAAAATAACCACCATATGTATAGGTGTGGCGCGTACGGTAAGGCTTGCGAAGCCGAATGCCAACGTGTGATTCATCGTTCTAGTCAGTCCAATGTCATTCAAAATACTAGCGGTTGATCTTTTGCTTTATTTCTTTGCAAGTGAACGTATATTTCTTATCGGTTTCTTTGACTTTATTTGAAATATAGTCAGTAAGGTTAAGTATTTCTTTATGATAATGAGATCGTATTTTCATCACTTTGCCCCAGCACTCTATGGCTATCTCATTACGTTGGTCTAACTCATGGCACTTTTGGGTATTGTCAGGATGGTTTAGGCCTCTGAGAACGAAACATAACTCATTGAGTTTTGAATAATCATCTTTACCTTCACATTCTAATATTTGATCTGCGGATCTATCTTCTTGTTCAGACTGAAATGCTGTGCCTGCGTATAACACGCAAATCCGGTTAATTAAATATGTTTTGACATCAGCCAGGTTCTTTAATGAGGGCGCTAAATCAATGTGCGATGTAGCAGAATGCGAAAATCCAGAGTGGCATTTTTTTATCTCTATTTCTATATTTCCCGGATTTAGTTTTAATTTATTAGCTACAAACCAGTGCCCAACTTCGTGGTGTATAACATTGTTCTTATATGTCTCAAAATCCACGTTTATTCCCTTTTAGTGATTCAAGTTGTCAGTCGTAAATGTAAACATGAAACGGATGATAGTGCTTTAGTTAGAATCAAAAGAACCGTAAGTATGATTGATTTAAAACGAGTTTATCAAGTCTATTGATAGATAGATGTTATTGATGTGTTGAAATAAACATCATTGCTTTCGCTAATGCGAAACATCTCGCAAAAGCCAATAAAAAAGCCAGTCAATCTTGGTTCGACTGGCTTAATGAATTAACCTCAGTGGGCCGGATTACTCCGTAGGCGCTTTTTCAGCCTTACCAGCGAGCAGGCTGAGGAAATCATAGCGTTTCTTCAGATCTTTCTCGGCGCTGGCGTATAGCTGGGCGGCCACCTCAGGTTCCTGCGTATTGAGGCGGCGGAAACGCTGCTCTTTCAGCAAGGTGGCGGTGAGATCGCTGCTCGGAGGGCGAGAATCCAGTGCCAAAGCGGCTTTTCCCTCGTCGGCTCGGCGCGGATCGAAGCGATAAAGTGGCCAGAATCCGGTGGCTGTCAGCTGTTTCATTTGGTCGTGGCTGTAGGCCAGATCGTAGCCGTGCTCCTCGCAAGGGCTGTAGGCGATGATCAGCGATGGCCCTGGATAGGCCTCGGCTTCCTGAATGGCTTTTACCGTTTGGTTGAGCTGGGCTCCCAACGAGATTTGCGCGACATAAACATGACCGTACATCATCATACTGACGCCCAAATCTTTACGTGCCTTACGCTTACCGTGCTCACCAAATTTGGTGACTGCGCCTAGCGGGGTGGCTTTAGACTGCTGGCCACCGGTATTGGAGTAACATTGGGTATCCAGCACCAGCACATTGACGTTCTCTGTCAGGCTGAGTACGTGATCCAGGCCACCGAAACCAATGTCGTAGGCCCAACCATCGCCTCCTATCAGCCAGATGGATTTATCGACCAGATAGTCTGCATCGGTGGCTAACTGTATGGCGTCATTACCGTCGATATTCGCCAATAACGTGCGTAATTGGTTAACTTGCAGGCGACGTACTTCCGGCGTAGCTTCACTGAGCAACTGGTCAACCAACTCTGGCGGCAACTGCGGAGCCAGAGTGTTTAGCAGGCGCAATACCCGCTGCCGGTGTTGATCAACCGTCAGGCGGAAACCCAAACCAAACTCGGCGTTATCTTCAAACAGCGAGTTGGCCCAGGCAGGCCCGCGTCCGTCGGCGTTGGTGGTGTAAGGCGTGGTAGGTAGGTTGCCACCGTAAATGGACGAACAACCGGTGGCGTTGGCAATCAGCAGTCTGTCACCGTACAGCTGGGTTAATAGCTTGATATATGGTGTTTCGCCGCAGCCAGAACAGGCTCCGGAGTACTCAAACAGCGGAGAAATCAACTGTGAAGTGCGGATATCTATACGTTCCATTTGAGTTTTATCGATCTCTGGCAGATTGAGGAAAAAATCATAGTGCGATTTTTCTTCGGCCAGATGAGCTAGACGTGGCTCCATATTGATCGCTTTAACCTCAGGATTCTGGCGATCTTTGGCGGGGCAAACCTCATAACATAAATTACAGCCGGTACAGTCTTCCGGGGCGACTTGCAGTACATATTTTTGACCACGCATATCCCGAGCTTTTACATCAAGGGATTGCAGACTGTCTGGTGCTCCGGCCATCGCCTCAGGCTGAACCACTTTAGCTCGGATAGCCGAATGAGGGCAGGCTGCCACACAGTGGTTACACTGGGTACAGAGATCGGGCCGCCAGAGAGGAATGTTTTCCGCAATATTGCGTTTTTCCCATTGGGTGGTACCTACAGGCCAGGTGCCATCCGGCGGAAAGGCAGAAACAGGTAGGGCATCGCCTAAACCAGCCAGCATGGTGGCAGTGACAGTTTTAACGAAGTCAGGTGCCTGATCGGAGACAATCGGTGGGCGCATTGGGCTACTGGAATCGATAGGTTCCAGTGGGATTTCTATTAACGCATCGAGGGTGGCATCCAGCGCCTGCCAGTTGCGTTCAACGATTTCAGTTCCTTTGCTACTATAACTGCGCTCAATGGCATCCCGTAATTGCTGCATCGCCATATCGGTTGGCAGGATCTGGGTTAAATGGAAAAAGGCCATTTGCATCACGGTATTGATGCGCGCGCCCAATTTGCATTCGCGGGCAATTTTCGCTGCATTAATCACGTAAAAACGAGCGTTGCGCTGGTGCAGCACGGCCTGAACTTCCTGCGGCAAGCGCTGCCACATATCGTCGGCGCTAAACGGGGTATTCAACAGGAAAATACCTCCCGGCTTCAAGCGCTCGGCCATTTGATAGAGATCGATAAACTGGAGCTGGTGGCAGCCGACAAAGTCCGCTTGGCTGACCAGATAGGCTGAATTGATGGGTGTGGGGCTAACGCGCAGGTGGGAAACCGTCAGACCGCCTGCTTTTTTGGAGTCATAGACAAAATAGCCCTGAGCGTACATAGAAGTGCTATTGCCAATGATTTTGATGTTATTTTTCGTGGCGGAAACCGAACCGTCACTGCCCAAACCGTAGAACAACGCTTCAAGCGTGGCGCGCTGGGGAATGGTTTCCGTGGTTAATGGTAGAGACAGGCCGGTCACATCGTCAAAAATACCCACGGTAAAGCGGGGGCGCGGCATATCCAGCGCTAATTCCTTGAAAATAGCTAACGCGCAATCGGGGCCGAATTCTTTTGAAGATAGGCCATAACGTCCGCCAATAACTTTGGGTAAAGTCGGGCGTTCACCGCGACTGTAGGCCTCCGCCAACGCGGTCATAACATCCAGATACAGTGGTTCGGCTAATGCGCCAGGTTCTTTAGTTCGATCCAGAACGGCTATTTTACTGGCTGAGCCAGGCAGCACATTCAGTAAATGTGAGGCAGAGAAAGGGCGGAATAATCTAACTTTCAGAACGCCGACTTTCTCTCCGCGCGTCAACAGCGTGTCTATGACTTCCTCGCAGGTACCACTGGCTGAACCCATTAGAATGATAACGCGATCCGCCTGCGGGTGGCCGTAGTATTCAAATGGTTTATATTCCCGACCGGTTGCGGCGGCAAAAGCTTCCATAGCTTCGGCAACATGTTGATAGGTTGCGTTGTACCAAGGGTTGGTGGCTTCTCGTGACTGGAAATAGGTATCCGGATTAGCGGAGGTGCCACGCACGACAGGATGATCCGGTGATAGCGCCCGGCTGCGGTGCTCATCTATGCCTTTTTGCGGCAATAGTTGGCGTAAAGTATCGTCACTGAGAGAAACAATTTTGTTGATTTCGTGGGAGGTACGGAAACCATCAAAGAAATGAATAAATGGAATGCGACTATTCAGAGTCGCCATTTGAGAAATCAGTGCAAAATCTTGTGCTTCCTGCACGTTACTGGCGCACAGCATCGCGCAACCGGTCTGGCGAACGGCCATAACGTCAGAATGATCGCCAAAAATTGACAGCGCATGGGTTGCAACGGTGCGAGCGGCAACGTGTAAAACGAATGGAGTTAATTCACCGGCCAACTTATACAGGGTCGGAATCATTAACAGTAAACCCTGGGATGAGGTGAATGAGGTGGACAGCGCTCCGGTTTGTAATGCGCCGTGAACCGTGGCAATGGCCCCGCCTTCCGACTGCATTTCAACGACTCTGGGTATATCGCCCCAGATATTAACTTTACCATCGCCAGACCAGGCGTCTGCCTGTTCAGCCATTGTGGAGCTTGGCGTGATAGGATAAATAGCAATAACTTCACTGGCGCGGTAAGCCACTGAGGCTACGGCACTGTTACCGTCAGTTGTGATCATTAATTGTACCTTTACATTGCTCGTCATGCTGAGACCGGGGAGATAACTGTCTGTCCCTGACTTCTGTTATAAGGAAAGTCTAGCAGAGAGATTTTTTGCCTCTTATCGTGTTTGTGTGTAGGTAAAAAAAGGAAAAAAATAATAGAATGACGCTGACAGGCATATTTCTGTGGGGGAGGCTCGGGATTAAGTTATCGCAGAAAATAATTATTACAATTAGAAAACTATTTATTACAGCCATGTGAATGTCGCAGAAAAATCAACCTGACGTGGCCAATACATGTAAAATTACGGTTAATTCCACTGTGTATTTAACCGGCATTGATTTGAGAATGGCATACTTTACTCTCAAATGCTGATATTGAAATGAGAAAAAGATTATGACTGGATTTTTGTATTTGATGATGGCCATTGTGGCGGAAGTTATCGCAACTACTTTATTAAAGGCTTCAGAAGGTTTTACTCGTTTGGTGCCGTCTATTTTTGTCGTTATTGGCTATGGTATTGCTTTTTGGGGACTTTCTCAGGTCGTTAAAACTATGCCATTAGGCATCGCCTATGCTATCTGGTCTGGGTTGGGGATTGTTCTGGTCTCGGTTGCCGCGACTTTTATGTATCAGCAAAAGCTGGATTGGGCGGCGATTTTGGGGATGACGTTGATTATTTCCGGAGTGTTGGTGATTAATTTGCTGTCTAAAACCACAATGCATTAATTGTTTTGATTCCCCCGCACAGTTTTACTTCCTTTATTTATTGAACAAAGGAAATACCGTACGGGGGAAAGGGCATCAACGAATATCTAGCGTATGGACACCCTCGATAGTCAGCAATTGCTGATATATTTTGTCGGCACTTCTTTTTGGTGACAATGTCACTTCCATGGTTAATTCACAGTCTGCATTTTCGCTGTTTCTATCTCGCTGAGTGACGGAAAGATTAATAGGGCGAATACGCATTTTCTGCAAAGAAACTAAGACCGTCGGCACCGATTCAGGCAGTAACCGTATCAGCACATAATGATGATGTCCCATCAAACGGTTGCTCAATTGACGGAACACTTCCAGAACCACCAGCGTCATCAACGTGCCGTAAATACCGATTTCGTATAATCCACTCCCAATGACCAGGCCAATAGCGGCCGTCACCCACATACCGGCGGCGGTGGTGAGCCCTTTTACCATCTGTTTCTGAATCATAATTGTACCGGCGCCGAGGAAGCCCATGCCACTAACCACCTGTGCCGCCACGCGGCTAGGGTCAAAGCTGACGTGCCCCAGAGCCAGCAAATCATCAAAACCGTATTTAGAAACGATCATAAACATGGCGCTACCAATGCCCACCAGAATATGAGTACGCAAGCCTGCTTCTTTAGAACGTAATTGACGCTCGATGCCAATTAATCCACCTAGTGCGCCCGCCAAGGCTATTCGTAGCAATAAGTCTGTAATCATGATTTTTCCCGTTATATTTTTTGTGCGATGAGACTACGCATGTCAAACACGATAATAATTATCTCAATAGGCCGCGTTTATTTTCCAAGCTGGTTATGTAAATAACAACTACATTTAATTGTTCTGATATGTACCGTATATACTGAGTTCAAATTATAACAAATATTGATAAAGTCACTCGACGCTGATGGAACGGCTCAGATATGATATCGGGCGCTTATCTTCTGTAATTTCGACAGTCTGTTTATGCTCTGGAGCGTAACAATGAAAGCATCATCTTGTTTGGTCGCCGGCGCCGTATTATTTTTAGCCGCCTGTAGCAGCAACTCAAATGACGATTATATTCCTGAACAGCAGGCAACCAGCGCCAGCGTCCACCACGTCAATATGTCTAATCCGGCATCGGTTAACTGCGCTAATGCGGGGGGAGTATTAACGCTAGCCAAACAGCTAAATGGTGGAAGTATCGGAATGTGCCAGTTACCTGACGGAAAGCGCTGCGAAGAGTGGGCGTTGATGCGCGGAGCCTGTCCGGCGAGCTAATAAAACGGTTCTGAAGTTACAGGTTATTAAGACTATGGCAGTGAAATTCGATTGCCATAGTCTACCTGAGGCACAATACAGGCTTAGCTTACCCAGTCGCGGCTGGTATAAACCAAGGTGTGGCTGCCGTTATTCAGGGTTAACTCGCCTTTATTCAAGGTCACTTTGGCACCGCTAGCCAGAACCTCGCCAATCAAGGTATCCCATTGGTTTAACTGAGGATCGTTGCACATCATGCGCGTGCCAGCCAAAGCCTTAACAGTAAGAACGCTGTCTTTCAACTCACCTTGTCCCATAAAACGATTACACATTGCGCCAGAAATGTGCATTTTTTCACCGAACTCAATGCTCGGCATATTGCCTTGCTGATTTTTTGGCGATTGACCGTCGACGCTCACCAACACGAAATTATGATGCTGTAAATCCCCAGCGGTAATTTGATTAGCCGTATTTTGGCTCTGATTCATACCGCAACCCGCTAATAGAATTCCCGCGATAGCCAATGGAATAATTTTTTTCATGTTCTCTCCTGATGAGGTAATTGCGTCGTCCGTACAGACGAATACCTTGATTAATTTAAGTATATGATACCAAACCCTGGGTTTGTTAACCGCGCTATATGATAAAAGTGAGGGATAACAAGAGTTTTCTTATCAGAATTGCAGCCATTCTTAATCGGTCAAGGGGAATGTTTTTTGAGTTATTTCACCGTTGGCAAGAGCACAAAGCAGAGGGAAATACTTATATTCGACGAGGGCGAGTAGTTCAGGGGCAATAAACAAAGGTAACTGGAAATAAAACAGGGTGCGCAGAACACACCCTGTATAAATAACGAAATGGCATTCAACCTATTATGCGTTCAATAGGTTAGGGCAAGGTAAACCCTGGTCGAGTTGCTGAATATTTTGCATGGTAGTTTCGGAAATGCTGGTTAACGCCTCTTCGGTCAGGAACGCCTGATGGCCGGTGAAGAGTACGTTATGACATGAAGACAGACGGCGGAATACGTCGTCCTGAATCACGTCGTTGGATTTATCTTCAAAGAACAAATCTCGTTCATTTTCATACACATCCATACCAAGAGAGCCGATTTTCTGCTGCTTCAGCGCTTCAATAGCCGCCGTAGAGTCAATCAAAGCACCGCGGCTGGTATTGATGATCATGACGCCATTTTTCATCTGATCAAAGGCATCTTTATTTAACAGATGATGGTTTTCTGGCGTTAGCGGGCAGTGCAGAGAAATAACGTCAGATTTTGCATACAACGTTTTCAAATCAACATATTCTGCACCTAACTCCAAGGCCTGATCACTAGGGTAAGGATCGTAGGCCAGCAGATTCATGCCGAAACCTTTCAGAATACGCATTGTGGCTACGCCGATTTTGCCGGTACCAATCACCCCGGCGGTACGGCCATGCATATTAAAACCGATTAAACCTTCCAGAGAGAAGTTGGCATCGCGGGTACGCTGATAAGCACGGTGAATACGGCGATTCAGGCTCATCATCATGCCTACTGTATGCTCCGCTACTGCCTCTGGAGAATAGGCTGGTACGCGAACCACTTTAATGCCCAGCTCTTTGGCTGCATCTAAATCAACGTTATTGAAACCAGCGCAACGCAGCGCCAGTATTTTCACGCCCATATCGGCTAATTCAGTTAATACTTCACGGCTACCGTCATCGTTGACGAAGAGACAAACTGCCTGACAGCCTACGGCAGTTTTTGCCGTTTTCGGGCTAAGCAGAAAATCGAAAAACTCCAGTTCAAAGCCAAACTTCTGGTTTACCAACTCAAGATATTTACGGTCATACTGCTTGGTACTGTAAATGGCTAATTTCATCATGATTTCTCCGCCAAAATATTGTGATCAAAGTATCAGAATTTAATAAATCATACAATTTGTTAGAGTAAGGGAGTGATGGCGCTCCCGATGTATTATCTATATTACTTAGGGATTTAGTTATGCTACATAATAACAGCAGTCAGAAATTTGTTATGCTAAGTGCAGCGGTTTAGGAAACACAGTTCATAAAACAAGGCCAATAATGATTAAAAGCCTAAAAATAATCGGTTGGCTACTGTTCGCCAGCGTGATTCTAGTCGTCGCGTTATGGAAAACTTTGCCTCAATGGTTACCGAAAGTTGCAGCCCATTGGTTGCCAGCCGGTAGCCAACTCATTTTAGCCCATACGCCGGTTTGGCGTGACGGAGCCTTACATGTGGATGGTCTGCGTTTTCTGGCAAAAACCTGTCCGTTAGTCGATCTTGGTGATACCCGACTTTCTTATAAAGAAGGGCGTTGGGGAATTCAGACTAAAACATTGGCAATGGATACCGAGTGCTTGAGTCAGTTGACGTCGGACGACCCAGAGTCAACGTCGCAAAATCTGGCCGACTGGCAACGTCGCCTTTCTTCTCTCGACCTGCATATTGATAATCTTTCTGTCACCCCTTGGCAACAGTATGGCGGCGCGTTGTCATTCACTACGGCAAAAGCTGGTCAGGTTATTGATTACCAAGGTGATAAATTGCGTTTTAACGCCACTTTGGATAATCAGCAACAACTGCATTTACAGCAGTTTGTTTTGGCTATTCCCGGAAGCGTTCAACCGCTTCGGTTAAGCGGAACATTAAGTATTCCCTTGTCATTGGACGCGTTGCCGACAAGAGGGCAACTGGCCGGCGAATTCACAACGCCTTATATGGAACAGCCCTTGCTGGTGGCTTTACATTGGCAACAGCAACAGGGAGAGTTGACCCTGACGGAGCGAGGCGGAGATAAAGCGCTGATTACGCTGCCCTGGCAGGTTGCCGCCAGACATATCCAAATTAATCAAGGCGTTTGGCAGTGGCCTTATGCTCAGCAGCCGTTGAGCGGCGGCGTAAATCTGACGGTACAGGATTGGAGTGAAGGGTTTGATCAGGCGGTGATTACTGCTCGAATCAACGTAATTACCTCCGGTCAAAATGGCAAGGGCAACGCGGTTCTGACATTAGGCCCAGGTCATTTAAGTTTGATCGACAGCGATCTGCGTTTCCAGATTAGCGGTCAGGCTAATTTGTCCAATCTGATATTGAATGGCACTTTGCCGGGAATATTGAGCGGTTCGGTGCTCAACCCGACGCTGTTATTGTCTCCCGGTGCGTTGCTCCGTGCTTACGGTGATATTACGCCAGAATTACGCTTGAATGATGCTCGCTGGCCGTTGGCGGGAGTACGAATGACTGCCGCCGGGATTAACGGCCGTTTGCAGGCGATAGTGAATGCACGGGATCGCTACTGGGGTAATGTAAAACTGCATCTGGATGGCAGCGCGCAAAACTTTTTGCCAGATAGCGGTATCTGGCAATGGCGCTATTGGGGCAAAGGCGATTTACCTCCCCTGGCTGCTCGCTGGGATATTGCCGGGAAAGGGCGTTGGCAAGATTCTTTAATTCATTTGGATCAGCTTTCTACCGGTTTTGATCAGATAAAGTATGGGATGGTCAATGTATTCTCACCGAGACTGACGTTAACGGAACCGCTGATGTGGCAGCGCAATGGCGAACAAGCGGCGTTCAACGGCAATATGCAGTTAACGGCCAAACGCGTGGCGTTGAGCGATGGAGGCTATCTTCCTGCAACGGTGATGAATTTGCGCCTTAAGGGCACTAATCCGGATGATTTCCAGTTTCAGGGGGATTTAGCGGCACAGCAAATTGGGCCAATCCCTTTGCGAGGGCGTTGGGACGGAGAGCGTTTGAGAGGGGAAGCCTGGTGGCCGAAACAATCTTTGCAGGTATTTCAGCCCTTGCTATCCCCTAATCTCGGTATCAAATTGCGTGACGGCGAGTTTTATGCGCAAGCCGCATTTTCTGCCGCGCGTGAGCAAGGTTTTACCGCCGGTGGACACTGGGTGGTCAAACAGGGCGGTATGTGGCTCAAGGACGGCGAAATGAGCGGTCTGGATTTTGTGATGTCTTATCGCCTGAAAGACCATCAGTGGCAGCTTGGAGCTAAAGAACCGGTGACTCTGCGAATTGCCGCCTTAACCAATTTGTTTGAAATGCAAAATATTACGGCCGATCTGCAGGGCACTTATCCGTACACCGAGAAAAAACCATTAACCCTCAGTAACGTGGGAATGGATATTCTGGATGGACATTTAAGCCTGTCGGCATTGCGTTTACCACAGCACGATGCGGCGGTGCTGAAATTAAAACAGGTCGATTTAAGCGCTTTGTTTACCGTTTTGAAGCCCAAGCAATTTGCTATGTCTGGCAAGGTCGACGGCGAGTTGCCGCTCTTTCTAAACGATCCGCAGTGGCTGGTACGCGACGGCTGGATTGCCAACGCAGGATTACTGACTCTGCGTTTGGAAAAGGATCTGGCGGATTCTATTGGCGAAAGCAACGTTGCCACCGGTGCCGTGATTGACTGGCTGCGCTATCTGGAGATTTCTCACTCCTATGCCAAGGTGAGTCTGAATAATCTGGGTGAGTTGACGTTGCAATCTAAAATTCACGGCGTCAATACTCAGAAAAACGCGAAGCGTGCGATTGTGTTGAATTACACCCATCAGGAAAACGTATTTCAACTGTGGCGCAGTCTGCGTTTTGGCGACAACCTGCAGGAATGGTTGGAGCAGACGCTTTCTATGCCGACGGCACCTGTTGCTGCGGCGTCAGATTCAGATGATAAGGTTGCCACAAAATAGTGTGCATCCGTTAAAACTAGGGTGAAAGCGCTAACCGCATCGTGTTTGCCTGCGCCTGCTTAGGCTTGAAATCACAGGGAAGCTCATTAGTCACTCGTCGCTAAAAAATGTATTAACTCTATTAGATGTTTGATATTTAACATAATTTACAAGTTTCAGCCACTTGCAATGGGCTTTCCTTTCCCCCACAGACTAGGGCAGTATACCGATATAAATTTGCGCGCTTTCTGCGTCGATATATGTTTCATAGTCGGTAGCAAAACGTCGTTTTACCTCAGGGTGCTGTTCAAAATAAGCCCAGACATCGCCCCACGCCTGAATAATGGCCGCTGGCATTGGCCCATTAGCCTCAAAAACCAGATAAGACCCGGCTTGAATCTCAATTGAGTCTGCGTCCTCTGTTTTTTCTTTCACTGCGACGCCAGCCATTACGTCAAAATAACCGGTTACTCCGCCATCATAGGCAGTATAAATGCCATAAATCGGTGAGTTATCGAGCTTGTTTGGCGTGCATTCCGCCAGATTTTTGGAAAAAAACTCAGACCACAGACCGGTGATTTTGGCGGTTTTTTGATTAAATTCATCGTTATTCTGGGTACGAATGCGTAGGCCAGATACGGTGATGGGGGCGGAAAGCGTGGCGATGCGAGGTTCCATGTTGATTGCTCCATATTCAAATTATGTGGTTGGTATTGCGTAAATTCTACCTTGATGGCGACAGCATAAAGCTATTTATGCGTTGGGGAAGATTTTGCCGTAAATTATGCGTAGCGCTGCGCAAATTTGTTCGGTTGTCGGTGCTTAGCCGCGGTTAGCGGTAGAAACCGTCTTGGTTACGGTTATAATCAATTCAGTAGCTTATGGCAGGTGCTATCAGTGTGTAGGGAGGTTTTCCATTCACGGAGGGCTCTTTTCAGATAGGGTGATTAATTACAGCGTTATGCGGCGGTCGGGCATATCGACGAGGAAAACCAAATGAAGATGTTGGCAAAGCAGTATGGGGTAATCATCGTCTTAGGCACGCTGCTACTCAGTGGTTGTGTGCGGCTGGAGGTTGCGACGCCAGAGAAACCGATTACCATCAATATGAACGTAAAGATAGAGCATGAAATTCGCATCAAAGTCGATAAAGACGTAGAGAATTTATTGAAAAATCAATCTGAACTGTTCTAGGAGCCAACATGAAAAAGCAAACGAAATGGTGGGTTGGCCTTAGTCTGGTATTAAGCAGTTTATTGTTTAGCCCTGGCGCTTGGGCGCTGACATTAGATCAGGCCAAGCAGCAGGGACGAGTGGGGGAAACGCTTAGTGGCTACCTGGCACCGGTAAAGAAAGATGCCGAAACGCTGGCGCTGGTGGCGCAGATTAATGCGGCGAGAGAAGAAAAGTATCAGGAAGTGGCCAAAAATAACCACGTAACAACCGATGAAGTGGCCAAACTTGCAGGGCAAAAGTTGGTGAGTCGTGCTCAGCCGGGGGAATTTGTGCGGGGAATTAACGGCCAGTGGATGCAGCGTTGAGAAGGTAATTACCTGACCAGCGTCACTTTGCACGTCAAGCCGCAAAAAACGGTTATTGCTATTGCCGGGGGACACGAAAAACATCAGGCAATAAAAGCAGCGCTAAAAGGGCAATGGGTTAATGGGCTGGCGACTGATGAATAAAGTAAAAGTACGATGATGTTGTTAGACACGGACTCAATGAGGGAAACATTACGCCCGTAGACTGCCAGAGCTAAAAAAGCGCACCCGACGGTGCGCAATGACATATAACACTAATGGGTATGACGAGGGCCTAGCAAAATTCTGCCTCTATAGGGCGGAATTAAGCCGTAACTACCTGAACTAACATTTCTTTGGCTGCTGTCTGTGCTTTGGTTGCGATTTCAGGCCCGTAAGCGATACCTTCGGCGAATACGAATTCCACATCGGTAATACCGATGAAACCCAGGAACAGACGCAGGTAAGGAACAATAAGATCGGTTGGGGTATCTTTATGAATACCGCCGCGGCTGGTCAGGATAATGGCACGTTTGCCCGTGACCAGGCCTTCAGGGCCTTTTTCGGTATAACGGAATGTCACGCCAGCGCGGGCAATCAGATCGAAATAGTTCTTCAACTGAGTAGGAATGTTGAAGTTGTACATTGGAGCGGCAATAACGATCACGTCATGGCCTTGTAACTCGGCGATCAGCTCGTCGGAAAGAGCCAGAGCTTCTTGCTGACGCGGAGTCAGACCTGCATCAGAAGGACGAAGTGCGCCAACCAGTTCACCGTCTAAAACAGGAATCGGCTGAGCTGCCAGATCGCGCACGGTAATTTGGTCGCCGGCGTGAGCAGATTTCCATTCTTCAACAAAAAAATCGGCCAGTTGGTTGGACTGTGAGTGCGTTGCCAGAATGCTTGATTTAAGAACCAGAACTTTACTCATGGGAATTCCTTAATAGGTAACAGTGATATAAGGGGGATACCCTTTCAATGGAATACACTGTATTCATATTTTTCTAGTAGGGATAGCGCAATATTTTGCGTTCTTTGTTCGATTTTATTGAATAAAATTTGCGGAAGGCTACAACCCGCGGAATATAGGGCGGAAAAGCGGATTGTGTTACCATGTCTCGCAATATAGTCTAAGAAAATCATGCCTCCGCCCAGAGCCAAGGCCGATGTAACAAGGAATACCGAACGTGAAATCTTCTCTCGCCGCATTATCCGCCCAGCTTGGCGAGTTGATGCTCCGCGACCAGCAACGGCTGCGTCGTCGTCTGCAAGGCGCACGCAAAATCACTAACCCGCAGGACCTGCAACCGATTCTCGATAAACTCGAGAATGACATTGCCGTTGCCGCGCAGCGGGTTGCCAGCCGTAGAGCCGCGTGTCCGACGATTAATTACCCGGAAAACCTGCCGGTAAGCCAGAAAAAGGCAGATATTTATAATGCTATTCGCGATCATCAAGTGGTGATCGTGGCAGGGGAAACCGGTTCGGGTAAAACCACGCAGATTCCTAAAATCTGTCTGGAACTGGGACGCGGTGTGAAAGGCGTGATTGGTCATACTCAGCCGAGGCGTTTGGCTGCTCGCACCGTGGCGAACCGTATTGCCGATGAACTGGATTCTACTCTCGGCGGTTGCGTCGGTTATAAGGTTAGGTTTAACGATCAAGTGGGTGAGAATACCCTGGTTAAACTGATGACCGACGGCATCTTGCTGGCTGAAATTCAGCAAGATCGACTGTTAATGCAGTATGACACGCTGATTATTGATGAAGCGCATGAACGCAGTCTGAACATTGATTTTATTCTGGGTTATCTGCGTGAACTCTTACCGAAACGTCCTGAACTTAAGGTTATCATTACCTCTGCGACTATCGATCCGCAGCGTTTCTCTCGTCATTTCAACAACGCACCTATTATCGAGGTTTCCGGCCGTACTTATCCGGTGGAAGTGCGATATCGCCCCGTGGTGGATGATGCCGATGACGTGGAGCGGGATCAGCTACAGGCTATTTTTGATGCGGTGGACGAACTGGGTCGAGAGAGCCCAGGCGATATTCTGATCTTTATGAGCGGGGAACGGGAAATTCGTGATACCGCCGACGCGCTCACTAAGCTGAATCTGCCTCATACCGAAGTGCTGCCGCTGTATGCGCGTTTGTCCAACAGTGAACAGAATAGGGTATTCCAATCCCACCACGGGCGGCGCATTGTGCTGGCTACCAACGTCGCGGAAACTTCATTGACGGTGCCGGGGATTAAATACGTTATCGATCCCGGAACTGCCCGGATCAGCCGCTACAGTTTCCGTACCAAAGTGCAGCGCTTGCCAATTGAGCCGATTTCTCAAGCCTCGGCTAATCAACGTAAAGGGCGCTGTGGACGGGTGTCCGACGGTATTTGTATTCGCTTGTATTCGGAGCAGGATTTCCTGTCTCGTCCCGAATTTACCGATCCGGAGATTCTGCGCACCAATCTGGCGTCAGTTATTCTGCAAATGACCTCCCTAGGGCTGGGGGATATCGCCGCATTCCCATTCGTCGAAGCGCCGGATAAACGCAACATTCAGGACGGCGTACGCTTGCTGGAAGAGTTAGGGGCGATCCAAACTGCAAATAACGGGCATCAGCAACTTACGCCTTTGGGCCGCCAATTGGCTCAGTTACCAGTAGATCCGCGCTTAGCTCGCATGGTATTACAAGCCCAGAAAAACGGCTGTGTGCGCGAAGTCATGATTATTACCGCCGCGCTGTCAATTCAAGATCCGCGTGAGCGGCCGATGGATAAGCAGCAAGCGTCAGATGAGAAACATCGCCGTTTTGCAGATAAAGAATCAGATTTTCTGGCCTTTGTTAATCTTTGGGATTACCTCAAGGAACAGCAGAAAGAGTTGTCATCGGCGCAGTTCCGTAAACTTTGCCGCAGCGATTATTTGAATTATCTGCGGGTTCGGGAATGGCAGGATATTTATACCCAGCTGCGTCAGGTCGTGAGAGAGTTGGGGCTGCCGGTGAATAGTGAGCCTTCGGATTATCGCAGCGTACATACTGCATTGTTGACGGGATTGCTTTCCCATGTCGGGCAGAAAGATGCTGATAAACAAGAGTATACCGGCGCTCGCAACGCCCGTTTTGCTATCTTCCCAGGCTCGGGTTTATTCAAGAAACCGCCGAAATGGGTCATGGTCGCGGAGCTGGTGGAAACCAGTCGCCTGTGGGGGCGAATTGCCGCACGCATCGAACCGGAATGGATTGAGCCGCTGGCACAGCATCTGGTCAAACATCACTATAGCGAACCACACTGGGAGAAAGCTCAGGGTGCGGTGATGGCCAGTGAGAAAGTGACGCTGTTTGGTCTGCCGATTGTCGCGGCGCGTAAGATTAACTATGGCTTAATCGATCCACCGCTGTGCCGTGAACTGTTTATCCGCCACGGTCTGGTGGAAGGTGATTGGCAGACGCGCCACGCTTTTTTCCGTGAAAATCTGAAACTGTTGGCCGAAGTGGAAGAGTTAGAACACAAGTCCCGTCGCCGGGATATTCTGGTGGACGATGACACACTGTTTAACTTTTACGATCAGCGTATCGGTCGTGATGTGGTCTCAGCGCGCCATTTTGATAGCTGGTGGAAGAAAGCGAGTCAGGCACAGCCTGAGCTGCTGAACTTCGAAAAAACCATGCTGATTAAGGATGGTGCCAACAAAGTTAATCCATTGGATTATCCTAATTTTTGGTATCAGGGTAGCCTAAAGCTTCGTATTTCCTACCAGTTTGAGCCGGGCGCTGATGCCGATGGGGTGACGGTACATATTCCTTTGCCCATTCTGAATCAGATTCAAGAGCAAGGCTTCGACTGGCAAATTCCGGGGATACGTCGGGAATTGGTTATCGCGCTGATTAAATCCCTGCCGAAACCGGTGCGACGGAATTTTGTTCCTGCTCCTAATTACGCAGAGGCCTTTCTGGCTCGCGCCACGCCACTGGAAACCGGGCTTTTGGATTCGCTGGAGCGGGAGTTGCGGCGCATGACTGGCGTGACGGTGTCACGTGAGAGCTGGCAGTGGGATCAGGTGCCTGACCATTTACGCATGACTTTCCGTATTGTTGACGATAAAAATCGCCCGCTGCGAGAAGGTAAGGATCTGGCTGCGCTTAAAATCCAGTTGCAGGAAAAAGTGCAGGAAACCTTGTCCGCCGTGGCTGACGATGGTTTGGAGCAAAACGATCTGCATATCTGGAGCTTTGGCGATTTGCCAACCTGCTATGAACAGCGTCGCGGTGGTTATGAAGTGAAGGCTTATCCGGCGTTAGTGGATGAAAAAGACAGCGTAGCCATTCGTTTATTTGAAACTGAAACTCAGCAACAGCAAGCCATGTGGCAGGGCACACGGCGTCTTCTTTTGCTAAATATTCCGTCGCCAATTAAGTACTTACATGAAAAACTGCCGAATAAATCCAAATTAGGGCTGTATTTCAACAGTTATGGCAACGTACTGGATCTTATTGACGATTGTATTGCCTGCGGCGTAGACAAACTGGTGGCTCAGTACGGCGGGCCGGTATGGAAAGCGGAGGAGTTTAGCCGCTTACAGGAGAGTGTTCGGGCGGAACTGAATGATACCGTGGTTGAGATTGCCAAGCAGGTAGAGCAAATCCTGACGACGGTATTCAGTATCAACAAACGTTTGAAAGGGCGTGTTGATATCGCGCAGGCGTTGGCGCTTTCTGATATTAAAACGCAGCTTTCCGGCCTGATTTATCGAGGTTTTGTCACAAACAACGGCTGGAAACGCCTGCCAGATACGCTGCGTTACCTGCATGCGATTGAGCGAAGGTTGGAAAAACTGGCGGTGGATCCTCATCGCGATCGCGCTCAAATGCAGCGGGTTGAGCAGGTGCAGCAGGTTTGGCAGCAGTGGCTACATAAACTGCCGCCGAAACGTGCGCAGGATGATGATGTGAAGGAAGTGCGTTGGATGATCGAGGAGTTGCGGGTGAGTCTGTTTGCTCAACAATTGGGTACCGCTTATCCGGTTTCGGATAAACGTATCCTGCAAACTATCGAGCAACTTTCCGCCCAGTCTTGATCGGCTATCACCGTGCAGTCCGCCGTTGTACGCGGCGATCGCGCGGTGGTATCTCGTTAGACTCAGAAACAACGGTGAGGAAAGATACAGAATCTATTACTTTGCTTTTATCAATATAATTAAACGTATATTAATGAGATTCTTTATGAAAACTATTATTAATAAATAATATTTAACTATAAATATTAATTGTTGCTCTAAGTTTTAATTTAATAGTTACTGTGGAGTAAGATAGTGAATGAATTATAAGTTCATTAATTTTAATATCAATAATTATTTGAATGTTATTCTTATTATAGGCTGGTGCATTCTTTGCGATAATTGATTTTGCTCATGGTTTTTATTTAAATTTTCCTTTAATTATAATTGGTTGCGCCCGCTTTGTGAGGGCTGTAAAGATATTTATTCGAAGGTCAGCGTTTGTTGGAAGTTGATTCGGACAATGAATATTAATATAAAAATTTTTTTATATTAATAACGCTTTTCATCTATGTTTATAGATGAGTGACCGTCAGAACACCCCTGTAATGCTATTCAATTCATGCCAAGCGAGGTGTGTATGAGTTTCTATCAATCGGACGTGTATGTGGATTACGGCAGTTTATTTGTCTTTCATCCTGAAACGAATAATTTATTCCGACAAAACTCGCTTTACTCCTACTTCTTAGCGCAATTAAACGCAGATGAAAAAACATCGCGATTCTTGTCATCCAAAAGTTGGTTTGTGAACTATGTGCAAATATTGGAATCGATCTTCTGGCAGTTCTCTGACGTACAATCTGATAGATATCGACCCGATAAGATCGGCGCAGAACTAGTGCTCAAAGACATGATGAGCGATTTTTTTTAAAGAGATGGTGCCGCCAGATGCCTGGCGTTTCGTCGCCAGTGGAATGGAATTATTACTTGAGAAGCCATTCACTGAGGAGGCAATCGAGGTTTATCACGCTGGAACTTTCGCTGAAACAGATTCCGATGATTTTATACGTGAACCTTTTTCCGGCACTGTCACCCGAGTGAAGCTACAGGTGAATTTTGTGTCGGATCTGAATGTTATTTCCACGCTTTGCCTGTTTTTCACCACCGCCGAGACAGTGAAAGGCCATTTACTTAGCCAGAAATTTTCTACGCAGGGGATTGTTGGCGATATTCATGTTTATATGACGACAGCAACACTGCATGAAAGAAGCTACGCCGCCATTAGCCAGAGAGTAAAAGAGAAAATCCAAAGCAAGGTTGATGACTTTATTTTTGCTATTTAAATGAAGCCCAGGACTAGCAGGAGAAGGAAGGAAGAAGGCGTGCTCTGATGAGCACGCCGGCTATTCACTCGTCAATTCAGCGAAGAATATTTACTTATCTTTAGACTTTTTGCTCAGCAGATTTAGCTTTTCTCTGATAGCCGTAACGGCCAGCGCGCGATTATCCGCCAGATAACGGTCTTTAGCCGCAGGGGCCGAGCTTTGGATTGCAATCAGCGACCAGCCTTCCGGGCCTTTGAGTAAAAGCGGGGAACCACTGTCGCCGGGCAAAGTATCACACTGATGGGATAGGACGCCTTGCTGTGCCCAGCCAGTAATCAGACAGTTTTCATGACTGTACAGACTATCCAGATGATCCAGCGGATAACCCGCCTGAGTTACCTGTCGCTTAGCCTGTTTGAGTGCCTGCGTTAGCTCTGCTGATGTGCCTTGCCAAAGAGGTAAGGGTTTAATGGGTAAGGATTTTGAACTGGTTAACCGAATAAGAGCAAAATCATAGGCCGCCGCAGCAGGTGGAACGATCCAGCCTTCACCGTCCGGTTTCAAGCGCTTGCCCAGTTTAGGGTCAACTAAGGTTTCCAGCTTCCCGGTTTGATATGCCCATTTCTGATTGTGGGAAATAAAACGTAAAGCAATAGCTTTATCCATTTTTCCTGGAGGAGCCAGTACGCAATGGCCTGCGGTCAGAACCAGGTGAGGGGAAATAAGCGTTGCGGTACATAAGTTGCCGCTCGCCGTTTCAATTTGTCCAATTGCCTGCCACGGCCAATCCGCGCCGTTGGTCACCTCTGTTCGATCGTCTTTTCCGAAGAATAACGTGTTTTGATCTTTGGCGCTGGCCGTTTCTGGGGAGTCGGCGTAGGCCATGGAGACGGAAAAAGGTAACAGACTCAACAGTAGTAGTGATGATAAGCGCATAAATAATCTGCCTTGCAAAGGTCATCCATTAACACTCAAAAAAACCGCTGATTCCGGCAAAATTAGGAATATTGCTACCGGTAACTATAGACATAATTCACCCTGTCGGGCTGTTCAGCAATTGATTTTTCGATATTTTCGTGTGATGGCTTAATTAGAATTATAAGTAAAAACTAAGGGTAATCAGACCGCACAGAATCAGAGCGGTCAGGATGATTTCGAATAGGTAGCGACGCAGCATGGTGACGACCCCCGATAAAAAACACCCGGTATAACCGGGTGTTGAGCGAGTCAGGTGTGACTTCGTTACATTCGGTCAGTTATTTAGCCGCTGGTGCCGCTTTTACCGTGCTTTTATGATGTTTTTTGGCGGCCTGCGCTTTCTGCGCTGGCGCTTTGGTTACGGTTTTGTGGTGTTTTTTGGCGGCCTGCGCTTTCTGCGCTGGCGCTTTGGTTACGGCTTTATGGTGTTTTTTAGCAGCCTGTGCTTTTTGCTCGGTTTTCTTCACGGCTTTTTTGGCGTGTTTTTCATGAGCCATTTTTACCGTGGTGTTATGAGTGGCAGCGGTTGCTGGTGCAGCGGCAGTGGTGTCAGCGGCGAAAGCCGCAGAAGACAAGCCCAGAGTAGCAGCAACAACTAAGGCTAATAATTTTTTCATGGGTGTTTCCTCGGCATTCTGTTTAGGGGCGGCTCGATTGGGCCGTTAAAAAGAGTGTAGGGAATGCTGATGGGAAGATCCGTGAGTCATTGGTTTCGGCGTGTAACCGTTTGTACAGCGGCTGTTTATACTTGAAAACCAGTCGCCTGCGTGGGGGCGATTGCTCAGGCTAAACGACGATATATACAATTATGTTTTTTTTCTGCCCGATTTTTATTCTCGCGTGACCTCTCTGATGAGTTTTCATATCAATGCACTCAGGGAACGTTATGACTATAAAAAATAGCGGGAAATCACAGCATATTTCCATGGCAGTTAAGAAAGCGCATTTTATTCACCAGCAACTATCATCTCATCGCGCCGCTCGCCCTGTCAGCTACGCTTTATCCGGTCTACTGTCGTTAGGTATTAGTCTGCCGGGTCAACTGATGGCTCAGGAAAAAATATCGGATCAGCATGTTAGCGCGGGGACGACGCAGTACAGCATTCCGGGAGGATCGTTGACCGCGGCCTTACAGACCTTAGCTAGCAAGGCTAACATTATTCTGACTTTCACCGCCGAGCAGACTCAGAACAAAACCGCTGCTAGCGTGAATAACGCGCAAAGTTTGTCGGAGGCGTTTGCACAACTCTTGGCGGGAAGCGGGCTACAGGCGGTCAAAACGCCGAATGGTTACCGGTTGATGGAAGTTCCGCAGGCGTGGCTTTCCGATGACAGCATTACCATGCCGGAGCTGTCGGTGATTGGTGGAATGGCAAACAGCTTACAGGCAGGGCGTTCCACCTTGCGTCAGGAAGATATCGCCCGAGCGCAGGCGGATAATCTGGCCAGTTTAATTGACCGTTTACCCGGTGTTTCTATGGCTGGATCGCCACGTCCCGGCGGGCAAAGCCTGAATATCTGGGGCATGGGCGACATGGAAGATGTAAAAATCACCCTCGATGGTGCGCCAAAAGGATTCGAAAAATATCGACAGGGTTCGGTATTTATTGAGCCGGAGCTGATTAAGCGTATTGATGTGGATAAAGGCCCTCACAATCTGCTGAATGGTAACGGGGGCTTTGGCGGGACGGTGAAAATCGAAACCAAAGACGCCGGTGATATGCTTAAACCGGGTGAAAACTTCGGTGGCCTGCTGAAATACAGTTACCACACTAATGATAGACAGAATATCTATAGTTCTGCTTTATACGGTCGCACGGAAAACGGGCTGGCCGACGGCTTAATCTATATGAGTAAACGTGACGGAGATAATATCCGCCGCCCGGACGGCACGCGATTTGCCTACTCCACTAACGATCAGGCCTCTTATTTACTCAAGACCAATATTTATCTGACAGATTCTCAGACTCTAACCTTATCGGCGATGCGTTCGGAATCCGATGGCTGGCAGCCTTTTGCCGCCAAACGTGACGATATGCCGTCCCCATCAGCCGCAGATATCAAGAAATATGGCTATGAAGAAGCCTGGCGACGTAAGCTGGTGTTACGGGATCAGGTGGACAGCAACTACTCGGTAAAATGGAATATTTCTCCGGAAGATAACCCGTTACTGAATATGACCGTGACTTATGCCAATTCCAGCACCAAACAATACGATCAGCGGCCGAAAACGGCATCTACCAGTTTCCTCGGCAGTTTGGGTAATGAAAGCTGGGTCAGTTATAAAGACAACATGTTGGATATCAACAATGAAAGCAGCTTTAGCACTGGTGTGCTGGAACATGTGTTGACGGTGGGGACGCGCTGGCATAAACACGAACGCGACACCTTGATGTACTATCCAGCTCAAAAAAATAACCCGAGCTATAACTATGGCTATTTCCAGCCTTATTATATGCCAGCGGGAGAGCAGGAAACCCGCAGCCTCTATCTGCAAGATGCGCTGACGTTGGGGAGCCTGACCGTCACGCCGGGTGTGCGATACGATCACGTGACCAATACCGGGCAGCCGAACTTCGCTCCGCGTTTTAATGACCGCGATCCAGCGGCCGGTCACGACTACAGTCGTGTGACTTACACCGGCTGGTCTCCGCATTTGGGGGTGATGTGGAAGGCAACGCAGAATCTGTCATTGTTCTCTGACATCAGCCGCACCTGGCGCGCGCCGGTGGTGGATGAGCAGTACGAGGTGCAGTCTGGGGCGTCCAGCATACCGGGCACCAGTCGCAATCTGGATGTGGAGACCATCACCGGGATTCGCATGGGCGCAATCCTCGATTTTAACGATCTGATGACGAAACAGGACAGTCTGCAAATTCGAACTACCTTGTTCCGTAACCGGGGTAAAAACGAAATCTTCTATCGCCGCGGCGTGCTGTGTGACGCCCAATCTGTCAGCGGTAGTTCGTCTTCCTGTAGTGGGACACTTTCCAATTACCGCAATTTACCGGGCTATACCATCGAAGGGTTAGAAATTGAAACCTTCTATGATAGTGAGCGAATTTTCGGCAACTTGTCTTATTCCACCATTCGTGGGGAAAGAGATGCTTCGCCGCGCGACCCTTGGGGCAACCGCACCTGGATTGCAGAAATTCCACCGACTGCGGCACATGCCATGCTAGGGGTTAAAATGCCTGAATGGGACATGGCATTCGGCTGGAAAGGGGATTTCGTGCGGAAGCAGGACCGTTCTCCGTCAGATGGCGATCCTAAAGCGGATATCTGGTCATTACCGAAAACCAAAGGTTACGTATTGCACGGTTTGTTTGCCAGCTGGCAGCCAGCTTCGCTGGATGGATTTGAAGCACGGGTGGCGGTTGATAATCTGTTTAACACTGAGTATTACCCGTACCTTGGCGAGTCGGTCTCTGGCGTTGGTCGTAATATAAAGCTGAGCGTTTCTCAACGATTCTAAGACCAACGCTAGCTCAAACAGCGGCATCCTTGGCGGATGCCGTTTTTTTGCCATATAGACAGGGACTACGACGGGAAACCAAAAGGGAGAAATAAGCGGTTTGCTATAAAAATAAGACTCACTGCGAGTAATAACTTGACATAGAATAATGAAAATATAAATAATAATCATTATCATTCAAGTGAGCTGTAATTTTCGGGGTTAAAATTGACGATGAGGGAGACATCAGCCAGTGCGCATGGTTTTGCCCAGCGACTTTACTTCGAACATCACGGTTGGCTTTATCACTGGTTGCGCAACAAAGTGGGATGTCCGCAACATGCGGCAGATCTCACGCAAGATACCTTCCTGAATATCCTGATTAATCCCGATGCGCAGGCAATTCGTCAGCCCCGTCCCTTTTTAGCCACCGTGGCGCGGCGTCTGGTGGCTAATCACTATCGTCGCAAAACGATTGAAGATGCTTATCTCTCGGCTCTCAGTGCATTACCCGAAGTGGTTACGCCATCGCCTGAAACTCGTCTATTAACCTTGGAAATTCTGGAAAAACTGGATGCCGCGCTCGATGGTTTACCGCCGCAGGTGAGGGAAGCCTTCCTGTTGGCTCACTTACAGGGTATGCGCTACAGCGATATTGCTGAACGTCTGCGGGTTTCTGCCAGTTCGGTTAAACAGTACCTACAGCGCGCTAATCTTCAGTGTTTTTTCGCGCTATCTTCTTAGATGACTGCCGTCTTAAGTAAACATCTCCCTATATGAATAGCTGCTGAAATGACCATGCCCCCAATGAATAATCCGACGATTCAGGATGCCCAAGGCGTGCCTATTGCCAGCGAAAGCGCGCGGGAGGCGGTTTTCTGGCTGACGCATTTAATGGACGATGCGGCGACGGAACAGGATCGGCAGGCGTGGTTACATTGGCGTAATCAGCATCCGGATAATGAGCGGGCGTGGCGGCATATTGAGTCTTGTTGCGCCGATTTTAGTCGCCTCAACGTTCAGGCAGCCCACAGCACTTTATCTATATTGGGGAAAACCAAATTGGGGAAAACCAATCGGCGGGGCGTATTGAAGTTACTGGCCGCCAGCTGTATCACCGGCGGAGGGGTGATTCTGGGTGGTCACTCTAGGGGCTGGCTATCTTGGCAGGCTGACTATCACACCGATATTGGCGAACAAAAAAGTCTGACGCTAGAAGATGGCACGCACCTACAGCTCAATACTCAAACGGCGGTTAATGTGCGTTACAGCGATGTGGCTCGCCAGATTGTGCTAATTCGGGGGGAAGTGATGGTGGAAAGTGGCCAGTTGGAACAGCAGGCGCATTTTCCCCGTCCGCTGAGCCTGGAAACGCCACAGGGCCGTATTGTGGCGATAGGAACACGATTTAGCGTTTACTTAAAGGGAACGCAGAGTGAGGTGGATGTTTATCAGGGGGCGGTAAGGTTATCACCGCGGTCTCTTAGGCAGAGCCTGACTATCCCGGCTGGGCAGGGTGGTTGGCTGTCCGCATCTGGATGCGGGGTGAAGCCGTTAATACGAGAAAAAAGCGCTTGGGTAAAGGGGCAATTATTAGTCGACAATCAGAAACTCAGTGATTTTCTTGCCGAACTAAGCCGCTATCGTTCCGGCGTAGTGCGTTGTCAGCCGGAAGCCTCCAGTCTGCGTTTGTCGGGGGTTTTCCCTTTGGCGGATACTGACCGCATTCTTAAAGCGTTACCCGATGTCTTGCCAGTTCAGGTCAAATATTTCTCTCGTTATTGGGTTCAGATAGATATTCGATGAATTATGCTGACGAATAACTAATCTACCAATGTTTATACTGTTTTTATTTTTTTACTGCCCAAATAGCCAACTCAAGTGACCTTCTTTGTAGTTACCTCGTTATCCTTTCTTACCCAAGCAGGAAAACAATGCAAACCACTAAAAATAGCCTGTCGGCGCCGTCAGATATTGCCATGATGCCTATGCGTGGCCGGGAGCGTGTTCGTTGGAGTGGTAGCACCGTTCTGGCTTTACTGTTACACGGCGGCCTGATCTGCTGGCTGGCTTATCATTATGTTGCTGCGGATTCGGTTACCGCCGCGCCGCCACCGGCGTTGATGCTGGTATTGGCAGACAAAATAGAATCCGTCCCCGCGCCAAATGATGTCCCTATGGGGCCGCCCAAAGTGCTATCTGCGCCGGAATCCAGCGTGAAATCAGAAACGGAACGGCAGGAAAGCGTGCAGCCGGCAGCGCCGGAAGCGATGAAGCCCGCAATATTGGCAGCGAAAAATAAGGTCATAGAAAAACCGAAACCGGTAAGTCAGCGTCGTGAAACGCAAAACGATAATGCGCCCTCACTGGACTCGTTACCAAGTACTACGCCGTCAGCCGAAGCAACCAGCGCGCCTCCGAGCGCAGCAGAGCAACGTATCGCCGCGCCTTACACCAGTGACAGTTTTGCGCAGACCCAAGGCATACCTGACTGGAGTAGCCTAATGCTGGGACACCTTAGCCGCCATAAGCGTTACCCGCCCATTGCGGTGCGCCAGAGTCGGCAGGGTATCGTGCTGGTACGCGTTACGCTGGATAAAGCAGGGCTGGTTTCAGCGACTCGCTTAATGAAAAGCAGCGGCGTTGACTCGTTGGATAATGAAGCTTTGGCTCTGCCTAAGCGTGCGCAACCTTTACCGCCAGCGCCGGAGGAAATAATGGCTAATCGAAAAGAAATCAGCATTACTATTCCTGTTCGTTTTGACTTACGCGAACTGCGGAATTAATGCTAAGACAAAATTGATAAAAAAGGCTCATATTTATATGGGCCATTTCTGTTCTAATATTGAATTACTGCATGGTTAACCAGCCGAGATGTTGATAAAAAAATGTCATCAGTAACATAAATGAAAATAGAATATTCAGGCCTAATGCCAGCGTCATTTTTCTGGTAATACGATGCTGTTGGCTAATTTGTTTATCCAAAGCCAGATTACTTAATTCCAATTGACGGTTTAACCGACTAAATCGTATTTCTAACGCTTCAGCCATCTTTGTATTGTAATTTTGAGCATCACACTGGTTTTGTTGGGCAAATTCAATTAGCGATTTTTGCACTTTATCCTGATAGGACAATAATTGCTGGCTGTATTCTCTATTATGTTGAAAAATATGACTTTCCATATCTTGCCACAGCGCGTGAATACGCAATCTATGCTGCTCATTTTGTTCTTGAATTTGTTTTGTCTGAGCATCAGATAACTGGTAAAGGTCACTCAGTGAATCACCGATCGATTTCTGCCACGTCAAATAGCCAGAATCTTTGTTGTCGATTTTTTCTGTTATCAGCAAGTTACTTTCTGTGCTATCCCTGTTTCGCGTTGATAATTGCGCATGAGCAGAATAAGGCACTATCTTCTCCGATCTGGGCGTTAGTTCTATCGTTGAGGGTAACACCTGTTCCATTCTTAAGGCCTGCTCAGGTCGAATAAAAAACGAGCGCCTAAGGCGACGCCATGTAAGCTACACTATGACTTATCGGTATCTTTTAGAATCTCTTTAGCGTAAATAGCGCGATAGTGATAATAAATTTTATCAAAGACGAGATAAACATTTATCAGAGCATCCGGCCAGCCAACACCCAATTATACGTGAGTCTTTTTGCTTGGTTTCAGAGAACAATTTTTGTTGTTCTAGCCGTATGCAAATCATCCCATCAAAATTAATGGAGTTGAGAAGTCATATTCTTATTTACCCCGATAATTTCTGACTGCACTCAATGTTTATTTGTAAGTTACACTCGCTCAGTTATTTTTTAACTGAGAAAGACAATTAAATCATATTATCGGATTTATTGGAGTAGGCTGTTAACTCCCAAGCGAAATGATAAGGAGTTTATTATTTACAATTAATAATAAAATTAATTTATTTATCTGCTAGGGAATGCCGCAGCAATCAGTTCAGTCTAATTCTATCTGGTGTTATGCAATTTACTTGATGCCGCGGAATTAACTGGCAGTAGATGATAATACGCAAGTTAATATCTGTGGATGGGAAGGGTAGATATTGGCCCAAGACTATTACTCTGTGAAAAAAAACATCAATTAAATAAGGTATTAAAAATGGAAAAGACAACGACCGACAAAAAAAACGTTATTACATTTAATAACAACGATTTTCCAAGCGATCTCGGTGGGGAGCTTTCTGCCTCTATTCTTTTTGTACAGAACAGTGTGATTCCGGCTGGTAAACATCTTAACGATGATATTCAGCCGCATTTAACATCGCATAAGAAAACTATGGTCCTGTTTAAATCAAAACAAGAGATTGACGAGGCTATTCCGGTCACTTTGACTCTGAAAGATGCGGAAAATCAGGTGGCTGGCACTTACACCCTGCGTCCGCCCAAGGACTTGACGCGGCTGGTTGAGCAGATTAAAGACTTCAACGGCAGTGAAGATGACTTTATTGAACCGGCAGTTTATGACAAATCCATTTCTGGTCAGGCCGAGCTGAATAAACTACAAAATGATACGCAAGGTAATCAGATTAAATCCATTCTTTCTACCAATAACAGTTTAAAGATCAGCACTCGAGATGGTGGTTGGATTAAAGATTTTTATATGCCTGTTGCGGATGAACTGGATGGTAAATTAGTCACTTTCTCCTCGAATGCCGGATATAATTCATTTATCCACTACTCAGGTAAAAAAGTTACGCTGAATCGTGGTCTGACCATAGTGCTGCGTAATTATAAAGGTTCTTGGTACAGTCTGGATGATGTGAAATATAGCCAGATTTCTTTTGGTGAAGGCTTCTGGTCGGTCATTATTCCGTTTGAAAAAATCGTTCCAGGTATTCAGCTTGATTTTGAACATAACGGCAAACACGGCCAACTTGGTAATATCCAGGTTGGGGCGTCGAACGAGTTAATTATCCACACCATTGATTTAGGTATGTTAACGCCGTATCGCAACGCATTCGAATTCCAGAAAAAAAATGAATATCATCGCCAGTATTTCCAACAGGTTCCATTGAGCCGACTGATCGTTTCACAGTACGAACCGCAGTATTTCAAAGAAGTGATGTTGCCGGAAGGTGTGCTGCTAACCGATTACGATCCAAGCACCGGTGGCGTTTATGAGGGAACAATGCGTCAGCGCATTGGTAAAGAACTGATTTCCATCGGTATTAATAATGCTAACTACGGTATCAACTCCTCACAAGGGAAAGGGGAAAACGGCCATCCGTACAGTACCGCACAGCTTACTGCGCATAATTCCATTGGTAAGTACGTCAATGGGATTATCGTACATGGTTTATCCGGCGGCGGCGGTATTGTGACCCTGGAAAGCAGTATTGGGAATGAGTTCAGCCATGAAGTTGGCCATAACTACGGTTTAGGACATTATCCAAACGGATACGCGGGTTCTATTCATCAGGCTCCGGATAAGCCAAACTCCTGCTGGGGTTGGGACAGCGATAACGATCAGTTCATCCCTAACTTCGAAAATACAATCAGCAACAAACCAACCTGTCAGGATGAGCAATGCGCAGCACCTTTTGCCGGGCACAGTTTTGGTCGCGATGCGATGGCGAGTGGTTCGCCAATGTATATGCAAAGTAATGCTTTTACCCTGCATACACCTTATTCGTTATCAAAAATTCAAACTTTCCTGGAGAATAAAGCCGTATTTGATCGCCATTCGCCTACCGGTTTTAATAAGTGGAATGCCACGACTCAAACAATGGAACCTTGGGAAAACCGGGTGGAAACCAAGTCAAATAAAGATGCAGCGCCTTCAGAAGTTACCATGGCATCAATGACGGCATTACTTGAACGCCATGATCTGATTACCGTGTCGTTTAAAAATAAGAGTTTTGCTAAGGATATTTATATTCCTATTGCTACAGAGGAGAATAAAGGTAAAGCCGTACGAGTTAAAAACGTAACTAACTCTACTTCTTTGCTTCATGTGAATAACCAGCTCTATACCATTGCCTATAACCACAACACCGTTTATTTATCTAATGGTAAAACTTGGTTGGAAGTTGCCGATTACTCGCTGAGCGAAGCCAAACGTCCATATAAACAAGGGGTAGCGGTCACTACATTGGTTGGTTATTACGATCCTCAGGGGGCGCTGAGCAGTTATATCTTCCCGGCATTACATGGTTCATTCGGTATGGTTTATCAAGGTGACGGTAACCGAGCCAATATTTGTTATCTCGAAGTACAATTCGAAGGTGGGGTCGTTCAGCAATTCAAACTCTCTGCTAACCGCATTGATGCCACCTGTATGAACAAATTCCACATTAACGTAGAGGAAGGTTTGAATCCGATAAAAGCATCTATTTTTGTCGGCGGCGTGGAGGTATCGTCCATTGATATTGCTAAACCAACATCCAACCTGGAATTCAGTGTTAATGGGGTGGCATTGTAAACAGAGTTTGATGCCATACTGGATACTGTAATAAATCTAATCTAAGACTCTGGCCATCCCTCGATTATCTCTATCAGGGATGGCCATTCTTATTTAAAGAGGTGCGGGGAGGGGGCATCGAAAAATAAATATCGAGCATTAACTGAGGTAAACAAAGGAATTTGTGGGCTGATAGTTTTACCCGCTTAAATTTCGAACTAACCCCGGAACCTCTCTTATCAGTCTAACTAAGCAGCTCTATCAAATATAATGACAAATCAAGCGACGCAATTTACGCCTCTGAAGAGTAAAAGCTTACCCATCGTACTTTTCTGCATTTTCTGCACATAGCCAAGAGTTGATGATGCTAAAGCATAACTTCATCACTTCGAATCTCATTTTAGTTACAACATACAGCGTGCTTTAGTTCAAATAATGCCATCTGAAGCTTTTGCGATTAACAAATAATCGGGGAATATAACAACGCCTAAAAGTCCTGCAGATAGTAGCAGGGCAGTTAGGTAGCCCCCAAGCTGCTCAATATGGCGTTCTGTCTTGGTGTGTAAATATCCAATTTAGGGGTTTAGGGGATTTCACAGGGGAAACGGGATTTTGTTTAAATCTTGTTTGTATTAGACGTTCGGCTGTGCGATTAGCATTAAAAATTAGTGTGAGTGGTTGTTATTAAATAATTTATGAATGCCAGGGGCAAAGCATGGCCGCCATTTTCAGGCGGCCTGAGGCAAGATTTAGAGATAACGGCGCTCTAAGTGCTGACGGAAGAAACGCGGATTAAGAGTTTCGCCCGTGGCTTTAATTATCAACTCGTCGGTGAGATAACGGCTACCGTGCTGCCAGATATTTTGCTGCAACCAAGCGAATAAGGCGCTGAGATCGCCATTACCAATTTGTTGATCCAGATTTGGAATCGCTTCACGAGCCGTTTGGAATAATTGAGCGGCATACATTGCGCCCAAGGTATAAGTTGGGAAATAGCCAAAAGCCCCGTCGGTCCAGTGAATATCTTGCATGCAGCCGTTGCGATAGTTGCCCTCGGTATTTAGCCCCAAATAACGCTGCATTTTTTCATTCCACTGTGCCGGAATGTCCTCAACCTCAATTTCGCCTTCGATCAGCGCTTTTTCGATTTCGTAACGCAAAATCACATGAGCCGGATAGCTAACCTCATCGGCATCCACCCGAATAAAACCGGCTTCAACACGCTGATTAAGCGCAATAAAGTTGTCCTCGGTTAACGCCGCTTGTTCGCCAAAGTGCTTGATAGCAAGGGGGAGCAAAAGCTTTAGAAACTCGTCGCTACGTGCCAATTGCATCTCAAATAGCAAGCTTTGAGATTCATGTATCGCCGTGGAGCGAGCATGAGAAATAGGTTGGCCTAACCATTCGCGCGGTAAATTCTGTTCATAGCGGGCGTGCCCCGTTTCGTGAACGATCCCCATCAGGGCGCTAGTGAATTCTTTCTCGTTATAACGTGTAGTGATACGTACATCTTGCGGAACACCGCCGCAGAAAGGATGTACGCTAACATCAACCCGGCCACCGTCAAAATCAAAACCAAGTAGCGCCATGACACTCAGGCTAAGCTGGCGCTGTTTCTCTAAATCAAATGGGCCGACTGGTGTTAAATGTGGTTGTTTAGCCTGCTTGACGATCGCTTTTTGCAGCAAATCTGGTAACCATTGCTTTAAATCACCAAAAATACGATCCAAATCGCTGCTGCGTAAACCCGGCTCATACAGGTTTAATAACGCATCGTAGCGAGATGTGCCGGCAGCCTGCGCACGGATCTCGGCCTCCTGACGACTAAGTTTCACCACTTCTCGCAGATTTTCTGCAAAGCCCGCCCAATCATTATTGATGCGTTGCTGACGCCAGGCATGTTCACAACGCGCGCCTGCCAGCGATTTCGCTTCAACCAAACTTTCTGGCACCAGTACCGCGTTATCGTAGTGGCGACGCATTTCGCGCAGATTCGCTTTCTCAATATCGTTCAGAGTTTCCTGTTCCGCCTGCTCAAGCCATTGGCCGACCTGTGGCGCGGTCAGAATTTGGTGATGCAGCACGTTTAGCTCGGCCAAGGCCTCTGAGCGAGCCAAATTGCCTTTAGGGGGCATCATGGTTTGCATGTCCCAGCCGGCAATAGCCGAGAGATGTTCAAAACGAGACAGGCGAGTGAAGGTGCTGCGCAGCTGATGATAGGCTGTGATCATAGGGCACTCCATTAGTTAACCGATGATAATCAACGTTTTTTTGCTATTTATTTTTTATCTGATACTGCGTCTGAATCTACGGATAAACTGTAGTAATCTTTGACTGGCCAGCAGAAACGGAAGCTCGCGCCGCCCAAAGAACTGCTTTCTACAAAAACGCGTCCCTGATAAGCCTGCGCGATGGAGTGAACGATTGCCAGGCCTAAACCGCAGCCGCCGGTCGCGCGATCGCGACTTGGATCTAAGCGGACAAAAGGCTCAAACACTTTGGTGCGTTCATCCGGCGGAATGCCGGGACCATCGTCTTCAACCTGCAGACAAGCTTCATCGCCGTCGAACCACAGGCCGATGCGCAAACGCTGATTGGAGTAGCACAGGGCGTTATTCACCAAATTATCCAGCACTCGTTCCATTAGGCGTAAATCCACCGCACCAAAATCGCCACTGTGCGGAATATCCAGCGCGATTTCTCGCTCGCGGTGAATCAGGCGCATATCTTCGACTTTAGTTTGCAGCCAGGTCGGTAAATCTATTGGCTCCAGATTAAGAGAAACCTGAGGGCGATCCAGACGAGCATAAGTCAATAGTTCGTCTATCAATGATTCCAACTGACCGATATCCCGGTTTAATGCCAGTTGCTCTGTTTCGCTCAGATTTTCACTCATGGCTAAACGGTAGCGCAAACGAACCAACGGGGTGCGCAACTCGTGGGCTATGCCGTCAATCAGCAGTTTTTTACTGGCAATCAGAGTGCTGATGTTATCCGCCATCTGATTAAAAGCGACGCCGAGACGATTCAGACTGGAAGTCGGATCAAAGTGCGTCCGTTCATCTAAATGTCCGGAACCCAGCCGCTGGGCAGCGTTTTCTAGCTGTAGCAGATCTTTCCAGTGCGGGCGCATCCACAGGAAAACCGGCAACGCCAGCGACATACCGATTAAAATCAGCAGAGCCAGATCCAACAGCCGCATTTGATGTAAATAGAATAAATACGGAACCGGTCCGACCACCAATACATAATGACTGCGCGGAATTCGCTGCAAGAATGAGTACTCATCGTCTAAAGCGATGATCTCTCCTGCCCGCAGTCGTTTATTCAGGCGTGGCCCTAAATCTCGTTTATCCAGCGGTTCAATATGCAGTTCAAACGAAAGATTCAAATCCAGCGTTTCGATGGTTTTATTCCAGTCACGCAGGGGGATTTCTCTCAGTTCACTGCGCATCAATGACAGCGAGCTTTTCATCAAGTCGTCTAAAGACTGGCGCCCAGCGCGTTCGGCGGTGACTTTATAAACCAGCCCGACCAGCATCGCCATCACCATAAAGCAGACAAACAGCAATAAGAAAAACTGTATGAATAGTTTTCTCATTGTTGGACGGATTCCCAGGCGTTAGGAGCAAACAGGTAACCTTTATTACGCACGGTTTTAATGCGGAATGGCTCCAGCGTATTATCGTAAAGTTTGCGACGTAAACGAGAGATTGCCACGTCGATACTGCGATCCATTCCGTCATAGCTGACGCCGCGCAGACTTTTTAATAAGATTTCCCGATCCATAATAATACCGGCGTGGGTGGCCAGTTCCCAAAGTAAATCGAAGTCTGACGTGGAAAGCGTAATTTCCTCCTGACCCAGATTGACCTGACGATTAACTGGATCGATACAGAGCAGGCCGAAGCGAATCGCGTTTTGATTGGTCAGCGTGGCTACCTGTGGCTCTTTGCTCTGGCTTTGCCGTTGGCGTAAATGTAAACGCAGCCGCGCCAGCAAAACGGCAGGTGGCGTAGTTTTCAGAATATAATCATTCGCACCCATTTCCAGCGATAGGATATGGTTCATATCACTATCCAATGAGGTCAGCAGGACTATCGGGCCATCATAATGAGGACGCAGATCCCGGCAAAGCGTCATACCGTCTTTACCCGGCAACATAATATCCAACAGCACTAAATCCGGCTGTTGCTCGGTAATAAAGTCCTGCGCGGTGTCGCCTCGCGGCTCAATCAGAACGTCAATATCATGTTTGCCTAAATAGGCGGCAATCAACTTTCCGACTTCTGGGTCGTCTTCGACAAAAACAATTTTAGTCATGTTTCCCGGTCTATAAGAATCTGCGATAAAAGTGACGGAATTCAGCATAGCGCGCCGAAGAGGGCAATGCCATGAGGATTTGGTGTCTAATCTTGAGCTGTATCGCGCAATTATTCATTCGTATGATTAAAGCGTCGGCTCCGTCTGGTAAACAGTAAGGGAATTATGTCATTATATTGGTGACACTGACTGTCACGTCGTCTCTATTTAGCCGTAGTCCAACACTATTTTGAATTAAGAGAGGATTAGGGGATGAGTAGTGAGCGGATACAGCGCGAAACCATCTGCTTTGATTACATGAAATTTCTATCGGCTTCCTGCAAAAAACGCTGGAGTTTTGTCGATGCGATTTATGGTGTAATGCCTATCTTCGGCATGGTGGTAAAAAAAATCTCAAACTGAATCAGAAAAGAACCCACAAGAGCAGTTAACCGCCTTAGCTTTGCAGGTGCTATCTACACAGGTGAGCGATGAAACCAATATGATTCGGTTAATTCGGTTGGCACGCCAACAGGGGATTCAATCTCTGGAAGTCCAATTACCCTATGGTTTGGATATCGGTCAATTGGCGGCTATTTCACGTCAGTGCTCACCGCAGGTTGCTTTGACGTTAAACGGCGAGCGGTTGCTGGTTAATTTGCCCGTCATTCAGCCTTAAATATGCTGTTCATGGCGAGCAAGCGTCGCTCTTGGCCATTTTATCTTTATATTCTATCACTCAGAAATTCAGCAAAAGTTCGGCTTTGCTCACTGATAATTTGAATTTGATGCTCGGTTTCTTTTCCGTTATTTATGCGTTGCTCAATATCATCTAGTCTATCGTTGCTATCCTGTAACGTCTCATTGTTAGTCAGATGGTGTTGATACCCTTGGGTAATGAGATTTTTTCGATGCTTGGATTGTTTTTATCAATGCCTTGGTTCCATGAAAAGCAGCCTTATTAGCTTTACTGCTTCCTCGAAACTGCCTCCAACTGTGATTCTCTCCAAATTTTCTATTAATCGATGGGCTTCTTGCCACCTCAATATCAATTTTGATTCATGCATTTCTGCTACAAAAGGCTGTTCAGCATCTACTTTATTTTTACTGACATTTTATTTTTACTAACATATGTAGATAGCTGAACATATTAGAAATTAATGCATAATTAACCAGGTCGCGGGCAGGGTAGCGACCATTACCAGACAAATGGCCACGCGCTCCATTTTATTTAAGATGCGCATATCATGGTGACTTTTCCGAGCATAAATAAACACCAATAATCCCGGCGCATACAATAATACCGACAGCAGCAAATGCAGCATACCGGCGGCGTAAATCAGCCATAAACCGTATAAGCAGGCACCGCTGGCCGCCACAATCAAGCGCCAATCCTGACGTTTTAGCGCAACCTTAAACAGAAATGCGCCCACCAAGAAATACGGCACTAAAATCATTTCAGAAGCGATAGTTAGCAGCGTATTATAGTTACTTCCGGTAATCCAAATCAGTACCAACGCAATCTGCACCGCGCCGTTGGTAAACCACAGCGATTGGGATGGCGCATTATTCTTATTTTGCTGACAAAACGCTTTCGGGAAAGCGCCATGTTTAGCCGCATGCAACGGCACCTCGGCGGCCATAATGGTCCAGCTCAAGTAAGCGCCGCAGACTGAAATAATCAGACCCGTGGCGATAACGATTTCACCCAGTGGCCCCATCAGTTCAACCATCAAACCGGCCATCGATGGGTTGCGCATCTCTGCCAGCTCGGCGCGTGGTACTACGCCTAGCGACAGTAAGGTGATCAGCAAATACACGCTCAGTGCAGATAACACCGCCAGCATGGTTGCCCGACCAACGTCCTTTTTATTTCGCGCCCGCGCCGAAACCACTACTGCACCTTCCACACCGATAAACACCCAAAGAGTGATAAGCATGGTGCTTTTAACCTGCTCCCACACCGGCGTACCCAAAGCGATGCCGCTGAAATCCAGCGTAAAGGTCTCGAGATTAAAGGCGATCGCCGCCAGAATAATAAAACCGCCTAAGGGTAACAGTTTCGCCAGCGTCGCCACCAAATTGATGCTGGCCGCAGTCTGTACGCCGCGTAATACCAAGGCGTGCACCACCCACAGCAGGAAAGAGGCACCGATCAATGCTTGCCAGGTATTCCCTTCACCAAAAACGATGTGATCTGGCGTATCGGTGAAAAAGCTCAGCGCGGCAAACACAATAACCAGATAAGACACGTTAGCGATCACCGCGCACAGCCAGTAACCCCAGGCGGAGAAAAAGCCGACCAGATCGCCAAAGCCTTCTTTAGCATAGGTAAAGATACCGCCATCCAGATCCGGCCTGAGGCGAGTCAACAACAGCATGGCAAAGGCGAGGAAGATAATCCCTACGCCGGTAATACTCCAACCGATAAGTAACGCCGCTGGACTGGCAACTTCAGCCATGTTCTGCGGTAGGCTAAAGACGCCGGCGCCTAGCATGGAGCTGAGAACAAGTGCGGTTAGCGCGGTTAGGCCGAGTTTTTTTTCCAATGCTAGCAGTCCTGGTATTTAAAGAATTAATCTATGGATGTCAGCTATCAACTAGCAGGATATGGGGAGTCGGCACCGATAGCTGAAAGATAATAGCCCTAAAAAGTGCCAAGATTTTACGGAGTGCGGGGTGTGGATGCAATGATTGGTTATGCGATTAGGATAAAAAGTTATTCAGTCGTTCAGGATTTGCGCAACCAGAAAGGCCGTTGGGCGGGAAGAGGGTAAAGAATGGCGGAAACAAAAGTAAAACGGGGCAACCTTAGGCGGCCCCGCAAAGATTATTTGAACAAATCAGCGCTAACGGTCAGGTTGCCGCCGCTTTTGTTTTGCCACTGACGAGTCACGTGGTAGTACTTGGCTCCTTTCGCTGCGGCACGTTTAGCCACTTCTTGCGAAACATCGGTCATACTGTTGAAGTGACCGGTAAAGGTAACTGAATCAAAGGGCACCATTTGTGCCGCAGTGGTGTTATTCAGTTCCTGAATTTGCGTACCGTCGGACAGAGTTACAGTGTAACGCTTCCCGGTTGAAGACTGAGTTTCGAAGAAGCGACCCACGGCATTGCTTGGCGTACCAGAAGAGGCAACGCCCGGCAGTTCAACTTTAGCCGCTTCGGCACCGCCCGCTGCCAGTGCGGCACGGCCTGCGTCGGAATCAGCAGGGATGACGTCCGGGCTTTGCACCTTACGTTTTGGCGCATCAGCTTTATATACGTAAGCGGTGATAAACTGGTTACCGCCGCCGTTGGCATCGACTTGACGCACGATGAAGAAGAAGCTGGCATTTTTTCTTTTCGCTTCTTTAGAGATTGCGTCGTTAATATCCGGTTGGCTGCGGAAGAAGCCGCTGACAGACACGGTATCAAAAGGCTCCAGCAGATAAGCTTCGTTCTTCGGCAGCTCTTTTACGCCGTTGAAGGTGCGGTATTGAGTCTCTTGACTCACTTTTTCCGCATCTTTGTGGTACAGATCGGCCGTTACACGCCAGTTACCGCCGTTATTATTGCTGTTAGTATCCTGAATATAGAAAGCGTCTGCGCCCAATGCGTCAGCGCGACGTGACACCGCAGCGGCTGCTTCATTGATTGCGTTAAACCGACCGGTAATTGTTATACGTTGGAACGGTTTAATGGAGGCTGCTTTTTCCGGCGCTAATTCTTGCGCGGCTTGTGCAGCAGAAAATGCAGTCAGTGATAGCAATGCTGACGCGATGATCGTGTATTTCAGCTTCATAAAAAATCCTTTCGCCTTGCGCATTAACGTTATACGAGCAGAACTATTGATGTGTAACAGAATAGCCGATGATTATTACATGTAATAATGGCAGGTGTCTCAGCAATTTATGCCGCACAGTGTGACTATTTACTACCGGCAATCAATGGCGTTCTTTCCCGCTAATACAGATAAGTTTTGATAATAATACAATTAACGACATAAGCTCGATTTATTTACATTTTGCTAACCTCAGGCCACGTATTTACTGGATTCATAGAATGGATGGAATAAATTTAATCTAACCATAAATGGCAGGATAAGACTCTGGTAAATATAATATTGATAGTCATTTATACAATCTTCCCATTGGCTATCAGTTTTTATGCAAAAAGCGTTAATGTGATGCAGACAAATATGGATCATCAGTCACATTTTCAGTAGGTTATAGGAAGCTGTAGCAAGCAGGTTTCGGCGGCGCGAAGATTCGGCGTAACGAAATCACAACTATAGGCAGGATGACGACACACTCATCATCGAAGAGAACTAAAAGGGAACATTATGCGTATTGGTGTACCAAGAGAGCGGTTGGCCAATGAAGCCCGGGTTGCAGCAACGCCGAAAACGGTGGAACAACTGCTGAAGTTGGGCTTTACCGTCGCCATAGAGGCAGATGCCGGGCGACTGGCCAGTTTTGACGATGCGGCTTATCAGTCAGCTGGCGCCACAATTACGGATACGGCGAATGTGTGGCAATCGGATCTGATCCTAAAAGTTAACGCGCCCCTTGAGGATGAAATTGCCTTAATGCGTGAGGGCAGCACGCTGGTCAGTTTTATCTGGCCTGCGCAAAATCCAGAATTGCTGAAAAAACTGGCAGAACGTCAAGTGACGGTGCTGGCGATGGATTCTGTGCCGCGTATCTCACGTGCGCAGTCGATGGATGCCTTAAGCTCCATGGCCAACATCGCGGGTTACCGCGCCATTGTGGAAGCCGCTCATGAATTCGGCCGTTTCTTCACTGGGCAGATTACGGCCGCAGGTAAAGTGCCTCCGGCAAAAGTGATGATTATCGGTGCTGGCGTTGCCGGTCTGGCAGCCATTGGCGCAGCGGGCAGCCTTGGAGCTATCGTTCGCGCCTTCGATACGCGTCCGGAAGTGAAAGAACAGGTTCAGAGTATGGGGGCCGAATTCCTCGAGCTGGACTTTGAAGAAGAAGCGGGCAGCGGCGATGGCTACGCCAAAGTGATGTCCGAAGCTTTCATCAAGGCAGAGATGGAACTGTTTGCGGCGCAGGCGGCGGAAGTGGACATTATCGTCACTACCGCGCTGATTCCGGGCAAACCTGCTCCGTTGCTGATCACCAAAGAAATGGTTGCCTCGATGAAACCGGGCAGCGTGGTGGTCGATCTGGCGGCACAAACCGGCGGTAACTGCGAACTAACCGTCGCAGACAAAATCACCGTGACTGATAATGGCGTTAAAATTATTGGTTACACCGATTTACCAAGTCGTTTGCCAACCCAGTCTTCCCAGCTTTACGGTACTAACCTGGTTAACTTGCTGAAACTGCTGTGCAAAGAGAAGAACGGCGAAATTGATATCGATTTCGAGGATACCGTGATTCGCGGCGTTACCGTGGTGAAAACCGGTGAAATTACCTGGCCTGCGCCGCCAATTCAGGTTTCTGCTCAGCCTCAGGCGGCAAAAGCGGCGGCTCCGATTGAAAAACCTCAGGCTAAACCTTCGTCTCCCTGGACCAAATATATCTTTATGGCGATCGCCATCGTGCTGTTTGGCTGGCTGGCCAACGTGGCGCCGAAAGAGTTTTTGTCACACTTCACCGTGTTTGCTCTGGCTTGCGTAGTGGGTTACTACGTGGTGTGGAACGTCAGCCATGCGCTGCATACGCCGCTGATGTCGGTCACTAACGCTATTTCGGGCATCATTGTGGTAGGGGCGTTGTTGCAGATTGGCCACGGCGGCTGGGTAAGTTTCTTATCCTTTATTGCCGTACTGATTGCCAGCATCAACATTTTCGGTGGTTTCACCGTGACTCAGCGCATGCTGAAAATGTTCCGTAAACACTAAGGGGTAACTGATGTCTAGTGGTCTCGTAACAGCTGCATACATAGTTGCCGCGATTTTATTTATTTTCAGTCTGGCCGGTTTATCCCGCCACGAAACCTCCAAGCAGGGTAATACTTTTGGTATTACCGGTATGGCCATTGCACTGATCGCCACCATTATGGGGCCGGATTCCGGCAACGTTGGCTGGATTATTGTCGCTATGGTTATCGGTGGCTCCATCGGTATTTATCTGGCGAAAAAAGTCGAAATGACCGAAATGCCAGAGCTGGTTGCGGTGCTGCATAGCTTCGTGGGTCTGGCCGCGGTACTGGTTGGTTTCAACAGTTATCTGGATCACGGCGCACCAATGGAGCCTGTGATGCAGAACATTCATCTGACCGAAGTGTTCCTTGGCATCTTTATCGGTGCAGTAACCTTCACCGGTTCTATTGTGGCCTTTGGTAAATTACGCGGGATTATCTCTTCTAAACCGCTGACTTTGCCTCATCGCCATAAGCTGAATCTGGCGGCGTTGGTGGTGTCATTCCTGTTGATGGTGCTGTTTGTGAAAACCGACAGCGTAGCGATGCAGGGCATTTGTCTGTTCCTGATGACCGCCATAGCGCTGGCTTTCGGCTGGCATCTGGTGGCCTCCATTGGCGGGGCGGATATGCCGGTTGTGGTTTCCATGCTGAACTCCTACTCCGGTTGGGCTGCTGCGGCGGCGGGCTTTATGCTCAGCAACGACCTGCTGATCGTCACCGGCGCTTTGGTGGGTTCTTCCGGTGCGATTCTGTCTTACATTATGTGTAAGGCAATGAACCGCTCGTTTATCAGCGTTATTGCCGGTGGCTTCGGTACTGACGGTTCGTCCGTCGGTGATGCGGAAGAAATGGGCGAATACCGTGAAACGACGGCGGAAGACGTGGCCGAAATGCTGAAAAACTCCAGCTCAGTCATTATCACTCCGGGCTATGGCATGGCGGTAGCACAGGCGCAGTATCCGGTGGCAGAAATCACCGCCAAACTGCAGGCGCGCGGTATCAAAGTTCGTTTCGGTATTCATCCGGTTGCCGGCCGTTTACCGGGTCATATGAACGTGCTGCTGGCGGAAGCCAAGGTACCGTACGATGTGGTACTGGAAATGGACGAAATCAATCAAGACTTCCCGGAGACCGAAACCGTGCTGGTCATCGGTGCCAACGATACGGTTAACCCGGCGGCGTTGGAAGATCCGCGCAGTCCTATTGCCGGAATGCCGGTGCTGGAAGTGTGGAAAGCGCAGAATGTTATTGCGTTCAAACGTTCAATGAATACCGGTTATGCTGGCGTTCAGAACCCGTTGTTCTTCAAGGACAACACGCAAATGCTGTTTGGCGATGCTAAAGCTAGTGTGGAAGCCATTCTGCGCGCGTTGTAATCGTTAAGAAAAGGAGCGGGAAGAAGATTCGGCTCCTTGAATTGAACGGTAAAAACGAATTCCAAGCAACAAAACAAAAATCCGGAGCGCAACTGTCTCCGGATTTTTTATATCAATAAATCAGTGAGATAACGGGGATAAATACAGCGGGAAGTTGGCACGTTCGGCGGCCTGATTCAACTGTTTTTGCGCGGTGAGAATGTTTTCGCGCCAGTTTTCATCCTGCGCCCACATTTCAATAACCAATGGAACACGGCTATTCATATCTCGAAGCGCGCGGAAAATGACGGTGAAATCCACTTCGCCTTCACCAATAACCAAATCGCGGAACTGGCCCGGTGCATTTTCTCTGACCTTAAGGGTGTCTTTCAGGTGAATCTGGACTATATGGTCGCGACTTAGCCTCAGCTCCGTTACCGTATCGTAATTCCAGCCGTTAATATTGCCCACGTCAGGGTAGGCCATAAAATAAGGGGAGGGAATTTCCCGCTTGAGAATTTCGAATTTACTCAATGAATTCAGATAGTCGGTATCCATAATCTCAACCGCCAGCATCACGCCTGCGCGCTCGGCTTGTTTGGCACACCATTTCATCCCATCAATAAAACGCTGGTGAGTATGTTCGTTAGAACTTTCGTAGTAAACGTCATAGCCTGCCAATTGGATCACGCGAATCCCCATCTTGTAAGCAAAATCAATCGCTTTTTCCATATGGATTTTAGCCTGTTCGCGAATAACTTTATCTGCGGAACCAAAGGGATACTTGCGGTGAGCGCTGAGACACATGGAATGTAACGGAATTTGATACTGTTCACACAGGCGACGCAGGCCATAGATTTGCTCGTCTGACCAATCCAGTCGCACGCGTCGTTCATCAGATTCATCTATTGATATTTCCATGAAATCAAAGCCCAGAGATTTGGCCACTCTAAGTTTTTCTTCCCACGGCATGGCGTTGGGGAGAGCTTTCTCATAGATCCCGACAATCTGGTTTACCCTGTTTGTATACATTATCAGCCTCCCGGGCCATATCGGTTACGACCAGTATTTATCGATTTCAGCGCGTAATGCCTGCGCGTTGGACTGACCTTTTTCGCCGGTTAACGCCCGCCCGGCAATAAAAGCTTTGGCTCGAATGCCTTCGAACAGGCGGATATCCTGCGGTACTATGCCGCCGGTTATAGAGAGTTCCAGTCCTAAATCAGACAGAGCGCGCATGCGAAGTAGGTCATCATCGCTCCAGCCCACGCCGGCCAATTCTGCGTCTCTGGAACGATGATAAATGGCCTGTTTAATACCCAGAGCGCGCCAGGCTTTGGCATCATCGAGCGTCCAGTTACCGTAGATTTCAATTTGAATTTCTCTGCCCAACTCATCGGCTACTTTTTTGCAGGCTTCAATCGTGGCGATGTGCGCGGCGGCGGAAACCGTCAGCCAATCTGCGCCAGCTTCGAAAGCCATTCGCGATAAAATCGCGCCGCCGTCGGTGGTTTTTAAATCGCAGACTAATAGGTGATTCGGATGGTTTTGGCGTAACGTCGTCACCGCCTCCATTCCGGCGGCGAAGGCCAGAATAGTACCGACTTCGATAATATCGACGTAACCCGCGACGCTTTTTGCCAGAGTCACGGCGCTGGCCAGATCGGTTTGGTCCAGGGCGATTTGAAGCATAGGTTTGGCCATAGTGATAGTCCTTTTCAGTCAATGGCATCCGTTAACCAGATGCCGATGTGATAGCGAAGCAGGAGCGTGGTGCGGCTAGCGCTGCCCGTAGTAGGCGTTGCTGCCGTGTTTACGTCGATAATGTTTATCTGACAAAGCATTCTGCAGGTGAATATGTGCATTGAGCGAGCGTGTCGCCAGCGCCATGGCGGCGACTTCCTCTAAAACCACCGCGTTATGTACCGCTTCAAGCGCATTTTTTCCCCAGGTAAAGGGGGCGTGCCCATAGAGCAATACGCCGGGTACGGCTACCGGATCGATTCCGCGCATTCTGAAGGTTTCATCAATCACCAGCCCGCTGTTTCTTTCATAATTCTGATTGATTTCACTGTCTTTTAGTGGACGAGTGCAGGGAATATCACCGTAAAAATAGTCAGCATGAGTCGTTCCCAACGCCGGAAGATCTTTCCCCGCCTGCGCCCAAATAGTGGCGTAGCGCGAGTGAGTATGTACGATGCCACCCAGCGCCGGAAAGAGACGATATAACTCAAGATGAGTCGGGGTATCGCTCGAGGGATTTAAATCGCCCTCGATCACCTTGCCCTCCAGATCCAGCACCACGATATCCTCGGCTTTCATCTGGTCATATTCCACGCCGGAGGGCTTAATGGCCATGACGCCATGCTTTCGATCAATCTCGGAAGCATTGCCCCAAGTAAAGGTCACTAAACCGTAGCGAGGCAACAGCAAGTTGGCTTCCAGCACCCGATGTTTCAAAGCTTGATACATAATTTATTCTCCTTGTCACACCCGCAGCGCCGCATCAATCACCGCATAAACATCTTCGGTGCTACGGCAGCGGCGCAGTTTGTCGAGATCGACTCCGGTTTCGCTGTTTTCATCATCCAGAACCTGAGTAACCTCCATTAATCCCGCCATATGCTCATCCGAACTGCTGCCTGCGAGGGTGATCAGCACATCCACCGCGTCGTCTTCTCCGTCGAAATAAATAGGTTCGCTTAAGGTCACTAACGCAAACGCCGTGCGATTTACGCCGTCTTCCGGTCGGGCGTGAGGCAGAGCAAAATTTGGTGCAATAACGATATAAGGGCCGAGCTTTTCAACGCTGTTGATAATGGCCTGATGGTAGGCCGGCGTCACAGCACCTGAGGCAATCAGCATATCGGTTCCCAGCTTGATGGCCGCGCGCCAGTCTTCGGCCTGCGCCTGTAACATGATGGAGCGGTTTTCTATCAACGAGCTTTTCAGTGATGAGGTGGTCATAGTGATATCTCCCCGGTTAGCTCTGGTGTGTCATCAAAATTAAAATTTAGGTTATTTTTGTTGGTTAACTTGCTCAATCAGAGCAAGCAACTGTTCGCCAAAAGAATGTGGGTTCAGCATATTTTGTACCCCAAGAATAAATTTACCTTCTCCAACTTCCATTTCACTCGACAAGTGTTTTGACGAAACAATAATGTCGGTATTAGCCAGTTTGGATTTGTAGTCAGAAACCGCGCAGGAATCCATGTGATGGGGAATGCCTTTTTTCTCTAGATAGCTGCCGATCTTCATTTTCATCATCATAGAAGAACCTTGCCCGTTGCCGCAGACGGCGAGAATCCGAACCGGTTTAGCGGCTTCGACGCTGGGCGCATCGGTAGAATGTTCGGGTTTTGCCTCTTCGGCCGGATTTTCATCTACCGCAGGGGGGAGTGCCGCCAGCGCTTTAGCTGCATCTTCTTCAGCCCGTAAAGTGCGGGAGGCAAAGAACATATAAACCAGCGCCAGTGCGATCAACAGGTAGAAAGTTAAGGATGAAGCAGATAAACCTTGCATGATAGGAGGGAATAGCAGAGACCAGTCGGCCATACCCATCCAGCTATTGAAGGTAGTGCCATTCTGCATAAACAGATCAATAGCCCAGGCAGATCCTAATACTTCGATAATTCCCATTACAAAGCAGATTTTCATGACCGCACGCCAGCCGCCGAAGTGGTTGGCAAACACGCCGATAGTGGCGTTGGAGAAGAACATCGGAATAAAACCGGGAATAATCATGATGGATGTATTGAAGGCCAGCATCACCAATACGGCAGTGAACTGCCCTAAAGCGCCCCAGATAAAACCAAATACCATCGCGTTAGGGGAGAAGGCGTAGATCGCGGCGCAGTCAATCGCCAGTACCGCATTGGGAATAACGCGTTCAGAGATGCCTTTAAAAGCCTCAGACAGCTCGGCCACGAACATACGCACACCGGTCACAATAATCTGAATTGCTACGGCGAATTTCAGGCCGGTCTCCAGGATATAGATGGCCCAGTGAGTGCTGCCCGCCATCGAACGCAAGTTATCCATGCCGAAAGAGAGTAAAATTACGCCGAAAAACAGCGTCATAACGATAGCAGTGGCGGCAATGCTGTCATGGAATATATGCAGCCACTTCGGCAGCTTCAGATTATCTACGTTATCTTTCGGATCGCCAAGTTTAGGTGCAACTTTTACCGCAATCCAGGAGGCGGCCTGCTGTTGGTGCCCGATAGAGAAACCTGCGCCGCCGGTCACAGCTTCCGTCGGTTTAAACATAATATTGGAGAAAATACCCCAATAAAGGGCGAGGAGAATCGATGAGTAAATCACGGTTTCCCACATAGGAACCGCCATCACAAAGTAGAAAACCGCGATCAACCCAGCCTGTTGGAACATAATGTGGCCGGTTAGCATAATGGTGCGAATCCCGGTGTAGCGACGCAGCACCACCAGCAGAATATTGATTGCCAGCGCCAGTAATACCACGTACCCGACCCAGGAATAATCGTCGCCCATGGTTTCCATGGTTGTCATCATTGACGTATAGGGATCGATAACCGATCCTGTCAGACCGTGGAATTCGGCCATTTTTTCGATGACCGGTTTAAAGCTGGATACCAGCGTTGTTGCGCCGACTTGTACCAGCATAAAACCGACAATAGTCTTGATTGTTCCTTTAATAATGGTTGTGATATCACGACGTAGCAGGCTATAGCCGATACAAGTCACCAGACCAAGCAGCAACGGCGCTTTGGTCATGACCTGGCTGTAGAAGATATAAAACACATCATACAGATACTCCATACCACCCCCTGACACTAATATGGTTGGACGGAATCTTTGCCACCGCCCTGTAGAGATCCATTTCTCGGATAATACATGACACAACAACAAGCTATATAATCAAAGGTGATCATTCAATGATTCAATGTGATTAATTTGATTTTACTCACACTAATAAGGGCTTCGTGGTTATGTAATTACTTTAAGGCATTGAAAATAAACATATAAATAGATTGTGATAAGTAATAAATGACCTTTCTTGCATAAAGAAATTAAGGGTATACCGAGAGAGTAGCCATTCAATTGTTGAATATTATGACATTGACAGTTATTTTTCTCACGTATATGATCAATTTAAATCAAAACCAATCACCATGTAATCAGCATGTGAGCGGTTATCGTAGGATGACTGAAATGAATGAAATGCAACGTCACCATGAAATCGTGGCTTGGGTAAATGCGAAGCGGTCTCTCACTATTAACGATCTTATTGAGCGTTTTGATATTTCACCCGCGACGGCACGACGTGACATCGCCAAGCTGGATGCATTGAAACAGTTAAGAAAGGTACGCAACGGTGCGGAGTGCATCGTGGATAAAAAGAAGCAGGCCTGGTCGCCGCTGAACATTAATAACGCCGATAACTATGAAGAAAAATCACGCATTGCCGCCAAGGCATCGGAACTATGTCAGGACGGTGACAGCATAGTGCTTAACTGCGGTTCCACCGCATTTTTACTGGGACAAACTTTGTGCGGGCGCGACGTACAAATCGTGACGAATTACTTCCCGCTGGCTTGTTATCTGATTGAGAACGACCACGAGTGCGTGATCATTATTGGAGGTCAATACAACAAAACGCAAAATATTATTCTTAACCCTACCTCGACAACTTTTGATGCTTATGCAGGCAAATGGATGTTTACAAGTGGCAAGGCGCTCAATGAAACCGGGCTGTATAAAACCGATATGTTAACCGCAGTTTCGGAACAGCAGATGCTGAACAAAATCAGCAAACTGGTGGTGGTCGTTGATAGCTCCAAAGTGGGGCAGCGCACGGGTTTACTGTTTTGCCCAGCCAGTAAAATCGATATTCTGATTACCGGCAAGGATGCAAATCCAGAGGTTATCAGCAGCCTGAAAGCGCAGGGGGTAGACGTCATTTTGGTCTAATTTCTTTATCCTAAAGGTCTGATTATGAGCAAAGTAAACGAGATTACCCGTGAGTCATGGATTTTGAACACTTTCCCTGAGTGGGGAACCTGGTTAAATGAAGAAATCGAAAAAACCGAGGTTCAACCCAATACTTTCGCCATGTGGTGGTTAGGATGTACCGGTATCTGGCTTAAATCCGCCGGTGATACCAACATTTCTATCGATTTTTGGTGTGGCACTGGGAAAAGAACGCAGTCTAATCCTTATATGAATGCTCAACATCAAATGATGCGTATGGGCGGCGTGCGGGCATTACAGCCAAATCTTCGGACTTCGCCTTTTGTATTAGACCCTTTTGCCATCAAGAAAATTGATGCCGTGCTGGCTACTCACGATCACGCCGATCATATCGACGTCAACGTCGCTGCCGCGGTGCTGCAAAACTGCGACGATCATGTGAAATTTATCGGCCCGCAGGCCTGCGTTAATCTGTGGCTTGGCTGGGGCGTCCCGGAAGAACGCTGCATCGTGGCAAAAGTTGGATCGGTGATTGATATTGGCGATATTCAAATCACCGTGTTGGACTCTTTTGACCGTACTGCACTGATTACATTACCAAAAGGCACATCCTCCAAGGATAAGGCTCTGCTGGATACCATGGATGAGCGTGCGGTGAACTACCTGATAAAAACCAGCGGTGGCACGATCTACCATTCTGGCGACTCTCACTACTCAAATTATTACGCTAAACACGGTAACGATTACGATATTGACGTCGCGCTGTTGTCCTACGGTGAAAACCCGCGCGGTGTAACGGATAAAATGACTTCATCAGATATTCTGCGCGCCGCTGAATCTCTGAATGCGCAGGTAGTGGTGCCGTTCCATCACGATATCTGGGCTAACTTCCAAAGTGACACTCGTGAAATCGAGGTACTGTGGAAAATGAAAAAAGATCGATTGGACTACAAATTTGCGCCGTTCTTCTGGCAAGTCGGCGGAAAGTACACCTATCCAACGGACAAGCATAAAATGCATTATCAGCATAACCGAGGCTTCCACGATATCTTTATCGATGAGCCAGAGCTGCCATACAAAGCCTTCCTGTAGCTGAATGAATACTCGATGCAAGCAGGCGCTGGAGCGACTGGCGTCCTTTTTATCAGCCAAAGGCTAAGGCTAAAAACCTGCTATTACACTGCTGTAAGGGAATTTTCAAGGGTAGGGAACGCACCGGATGTGCCTGATTTATCGGCACCGGTGCGGAGCAGACAACCTATCGTTTTGATATCGTTTTGAGTTAGCTCACTAAGCAAAAGCCAGTCCGTTTTCACAGACTGGCTTTGGTATTGAAGAGGTTATCGCTAAATTTATCGCCGCTAAGCTTAGTGGTCGTTATCCGTTGGATGACAGACCGTCACCATCCTCATTACACTCCACTGGGCAGGTAAATCCATCCGGCTTGATTGCCAGCAAATCACATTTCAGATGGTCGATCACATGTTCGGTTGTATTACCGATAAAAGCGGCGGAAAGACCGGTTCGCCCCAATGTGCCCAGTACGACCACGCCAGCGCGTAGGTGCTCAGCCAGATCCGGAATCACTTCTTCCGGTAGACCTTTTTCCACATGGGTGTATTTCTCGTCCAAACCAAATTTTTGCCGCAACGCTTTCATGGCTATCAAATGCTGGCCGCGAATAGCATCGTTATATACGCTCGGATCAAAATCAGGCAGTTCAATGGCAATATTGATTGGCGTCACCGGATAGGCGCTAATGAGATGCACCGCCGTTTGGTTAACATGCTCGGCCAGCTCTTTGGTTTCTTGTACCAGTTTGAGGTTGAGCGGATCGTGAAGTGGATCTTCGCTGGACAGGTTAACCGCCACCAAAGCCGTACCGTCTTCAGGCCAAGGTTGATCTTTCACCATCCACACAGGGCAGGGGCATTTACGCAATAAGTGCCAATCTGTTGGGGTAAAAATAATAGATTCCAGCCGATCGTGCTGATGAGCCATTTTTAACAGCAAATCATGCTTCGCACTCAGGACTTCCTGAATTATGGCTTCATAGGGTCGGTTGTGCCAAACCACTTTAATATCAATGGGAATGCCCGCTTCAACGTAGAAACGACACTGTTCGGCAATCCAGGCTGCGCGTTGACTGATCACGCCTTTACGCATCGCCGTTCGTTCATCTGGCGAAAGCAGGGTGGTCATATCATAAGAAAGATCGTAGATAGCGAGGAAGGCTGTGATTTGCCCGCCGTTACGCTGCACCAGATAAACAGCTCGGCGCAATGCCGGTTGATCGTCCTGATTGGGGTCAATAGCCACCAGAATATTCTGATACTTTGCCATAGGGTCTCCTTACAACTGCGAATCACTATTAACAGTGTGTTACTTACAGAGTAAACCATGATGGAAAAACAGAACAGGGGGGATAGAGAGCCAGACCAATAAATATGCAAATTATTGATCTGGCATTAGGTCAGATTAGCACACCGGTTTTGGGTTACCCGCGAGCTGTGCCAGCGCTTCGGTATTTTCAATGGTAATGTATTTGCCTTTTACGCTGAGGATTCCACTTTTCTGGAAGCGGCCCAGCAAGCGGCTAATGGTTTCAACCGTTAGCCCCAGATAATTACCGATATCGCCACGCGTCATCGTCAGGCGGAACTCACGAGGTGAGAAACCACGTTGGGCAAAACGGCGCGACAGGTTATAGATAAAGGCGGCCAGACGCTCTTCCGCGTTTTTCTTCGATAGCAACAGAATCATATCCTGATCGCCTTTGATTTCACCGCTCATCAAACGCATCATCTGCTGACGCAGGTTAGGCATTTTGCCGGATAAATCATCCAGCGTATCGAACGGAATCTCACAGACCATCGAAGTTTCCAGCGCCTGAGCAAAACTCGGGTGTTGTAAATTGCTGATCGCATCGAAACCAACCAAATCACCAGCCAGATGGAAACCGGTAATTTGCTCATCGCCTTCTTCGGTAATGGTATAGCTCTTAATGGTCCCGGAACGAATAGCATACAAAGACTTCAGCTCATCGCCAGCTTTGAACAACGCCTGTCCTTTCTGAATAGGCTTTTTCCTTTCAATGATGTTGTCGAGCTGATCCAGCTCGTGCTCATTTAAGGTAAAAGGAATACAGAGTTGGCTGATGCTGCAATCCTGACAATGAATTGCGCAACCACCTGACTGGATACGTCGGATAACACGTTTTTCCGGGATCATGAGGGTATTCCCATTAATATTGATATTTGTCAATTTTAACATCTTTTAAGGCGTCTGATAAGAGTAACAATGCTTAGCGCGCTAAAAGATAACCTTCATGAGCCAATAACCAACGTTTCCGCTCTACGCCACCGGCGTAGCCGGTCAGCGAGCCGGACGCGCCGATGACGCGATGACAGGGCACCACAATGGAGACTGGGTTCAGGCCATTAGCCATGCCCACGGCGCGGGAAGCAGTAGGGCGACCAATTCGTTGAGCCAATTCGCCGTAGGATATGGTTTTCCCGCAGGGAATGTTGCGCAACTCTTGCCACACTTGCCGTTGAAACGCCGTCCCCGCAGTTTTTACCGGCAGGCCATCGATAATATCCAGCTCACCGGCAAAGTAACGCTGCATTTTCTCGGTTAAACCGCCAGGATTAATCTTTTCAGTCAGCGTAAAAGTATTTGGCCCATAGTGAGACGTCAGTAATTTCAGCAGTCTTTCATAGTGATCGACCCAATCAATGGCGCGCAGGTTATGTTCGCTATCGCCAATAATGACCAGTTCACCTGCTGGGGTGTCAGTACGGTCAATGTAAAAGGTTTCCATAAGGCTCCGTGGGGGTTATCTACTGGTTTTATCAACAGCAGTATGGCACGAAAAACCGGCGTTTTTGAATAGCCTCTGTCAGTTTTATGCCGCCTATCATTGACAATGCGAAGTGGTTCGCACTGATTAACTACAAAGCGTTAGTCTTTATCCTTCAAACTGATTATGCCAGGTTATCAGCCGTGACTGGGCATAGCCTTAAATAGCGACTAGGATGAGGTTTTGCCTAATCTATCGGAGTCAGAAAGATGTCAGTTGACCGCCCGCAGCCCTTATTAACCGCTGAGGATTGCTCGCCGGCCGTGCTAGAACGCGCTTGTGCAGTCTCTCCTTTCATTTTCCTGGCTGACCATGCCGGGCAAACTATCCCCTCGCGATTAGGTGATTTAGGCCTACCGCCCGGCGAAATAGATCGACATATTGGCTGGGATATCGGCTCTTTACCCGTAGCTCAACGGCTCAGTGAGCTGCTGGATGCCACCTTAATCCATCAGCGTTATTCTCGCCTGGTCATCGACTGTAACCGTACTCCCGGTATCGCCAGTTCTATCCCTGAAATTTCCGAGCAAACCACGATTCCAGGCAATCAAAGTGTCACCCCCGCGCAGGCAGAAGCCCGCAGAACCGAAATTTTCCAGCCTTACCACGATCTTATTCGCCAAACGCTGGATCGACGCGCAGCCCAAGGGCAACCTAGCGTTATCATTTCTATGCATAGTTTTACGCCAACTTTTAAAGGTGTGGCCAGACCTTGGCAGATCGGTACGCTGTTTAACCGCAATCCGGAATGGGCTTTATTGCTGGTTGAATTATTACGTGCAGAAGGCGATTTACAGGTCGGGGTCAACGAACCTTATGCCATCCTTTGGACAACAGCAATGGGCAGAAAAATTGTCGCGTATTCTAACGCAACTGTGGCAACAATTTAGTGACCGTTGCTGATTGTGCGGCGAGTTGGTCGCGAATTAAGGAAGAGTCAATTGGGTGAAATCGGTCCAAAATAAACAACCGCCAACCAACAACGTGCTGGCGAGCGCTTGCCTGATGAGGCAATTGGCGCGAAATAGAACAAAAATAGCGCAATTAACGCTGTATAAATGAGCGATATTCAGATAATATCGTGGTACTGTTTATTTATACAGTACCACGACGCATTGATATTTACTCACGTTCAATCAGGCTCAGTATCGTATTTGAAACCGTTCGTGAGAAGAGAGATCTTCCTAAATCTTATCTTGAGAGGCCGCTACGATGACATTTCGCATTATTGAAAAACAGCCGCAGCAAGTTGTCAGTATTCGGGTGATTGGCCCTTACGCCGAAACCATTCCTCTTGGTTTCAAACAGTTATCATCCTGGCAGCAGCAGCACCCGTTACCCTATGAATCCTGGCTAGCGCTTTATTGGGATAACCCTGAAACCACGCCACCCGCCAATCTGCGGGCTGATGTGGCTTTTTCTGTGGCCGATGATTTTGTCTTGCCCGCGCATGCCAGCAGTGGTGTGCTTTTACAAATAATACCTGGTGGGACTTATGCGGTTTATCGTGCGCGGGTGACCGATGGGGATTATGCCAAGGCATGGGGAGAGTTGTATAACCTGCATTTACCCGCCAGTGGCTACCTCCCGGCAGAAGGTGCGTGTTTTGAGGTCTATTTGAATGACGGAATGGCCGACGGTTATTTCGATATTGATATCTATCAGTCAGTGAGACCGATGGACACCGAGTAACTCGTACTCCGCGGAGTGAATACTTTCCTACTCGCTAAATTCTGCCCTTACTGGTTTAACTTTTTGATAAATATGGTGATGTTTCAGTGAGGCAGGGATGTCGGTAAATAGGGAACATGGGAAAGCATGCCAGAGCGGCAAAATGCCGCTTTCTGTTAGTAAAATTGAGCCGATGTTTTTTAAAGTAGTTTGATTAAAAATGAGGGTGAAATAATTAACATAAGCCGTCATAAAAACGTCATCCGGCTGCTCTAGTATCCAATGTAACCAATAAATACAAACTGTATTAGTGTGTTACAAAAGGAACTCTACCGATGTCAAAGCGCATTTCTACCGCTTCCCGAGTCGCATTATCAACGCTGTTGCTGTCTACCAGTTGCACATTACTGATGCCTAACGCCAGTGCCGCAGAAACGGGCTTATATGACCGTTCCGCGAAAGGCGACATCACTCAGTTCGGCGGAGCTCGTCGATTAGATAGTGACCAGACGCAGGCTTTACGCGACTCTTTATCGGATAAAACCGTAAAAAATGTCATTTTGCTGATTGGCGATGGAATGGGCGATTCTGAAATCACCTCGGCGCGTAACTATGCGGCGGGTGCCGGCGGTTTCTTCAAAGGCATTGATGCCTTGCCACTGACGGGTCAATACACGCATTACTCTTTAGACAAAAAGACGCAAAAACCGAATTATGTAACTGATTCCGCTGCGTCAGCCACCGCATGGTCAAGCGGCGTTAAAACTTATAACGGCGCGTTGGGTGTGGATGTTACAGGCAAAGATCACATCACCATTCTGGAACTGGCGAAAGCGGCAGGGAAAGCCACTGGCAACGTTTCTACCGCAGAGTTGCAAGATGCCACGCCTGCCGCTCAGTTTGCTCACGTTACCGGTCGCAAATGCTATGGCCCTGAAGAAACTAGCGAAAAATGCGCGACCAATGCGCTGGAAAACGGCGGAAGAGGTTCGATAACCGAGCAAATGATCCAAGCCCGGGCAGATATCACGCTAGGCGGCGGAGCAAAATCTTTTGAGCAACTGGCTAAGGCCGGCGAGTGGAAGGATAAATCCTTGCGCGACCAGGCTATTGCCCGCGGTTATCTGATTGTTGAGAGTCTGAATGATCTCAATGGGGTAACTCAGGCAAATCAGGATAAACCCGTTCTTGGCCTATTCTCGGCGGGTAATATGCCAGTGCGTTGGTTAGGCCCGAAGGCGTCATACCACGGTAATATCGATAAATCTCCAGTCACCTGCGAGGTGAATCCGGAACGCACTGCGGATATTCCAACGTTGGCCGCCATGACAGAAAAAGCCATAGAAGTGTTGAAAACCAATGAAAAAGGTTTCTTCCTACAGGTAGAAGGGGCGTCAATTGATAAACAGGATCATGCCGCGAACCCTTGTGGTCAGTTCGGTGAAACTGTTGATTTGGATGAAGCGGTACAAAAAGCGCTCGAGTTCGCAAAAGCCGACGGCAACACGCTGGTGATTGTGACCGCCGACCATGCTCATTCCAGCCAGATCGTCGAGGCCGATGCCAAGGCGCCGGGGTTGACGCAGGCATTAATGACCAAAGATGGCGCGGTGATGGCGATCAGTTATGGGAATTCCGAAGATGACTCTCAAGGTCATACCGGCACGCAGCTACGCATTGCTGCCTATGGCCCTCACGCGGCTAACGTCGTGGGTCTAACTGACCAAACCGACCTGTTCTTTACCATGCGTGATGCAATGGCGTTGAAGTAATGGCGTTGAAGTAATGGCGTTGAAGTAATAATTGATTTTATTGGAAATAATATACTCCCCGTTTGCGTTGGCTGCGGGGATTTTTATCGTTGACTCTCTGCCTATAGCGCGATGTCTATCGGGCAATAAGATGCCGGAGTTGTTTAATCATTTCTGTATGAAGCGCCTGATGAGCGATATCCCGCACGAGTATTACCTCAACGTTAACCCGTTCGGCTAACCAGTTGGTTGCAACCATACCCATTCGGTCTTTTTCACCACAAACGAGAGTGACACCCTGAGCGTCCATTTGCGCAACTTGTCGCAATATATCGTTGGTAATAAAAAATCCGGCGGCATGGTAATGAATTTCTAGCATGATGGCGGAATAAGTTCGCGGATTGAAAAATTCATCGGTTAACGTGATTGTCTGATGGAAATCCTGGTGCGCATTTGTCGCGATTTCATCGGTATTCACCCAAAGTTGAGCCATAGATCTCTTCTGACTGGCTAGGCCCGTGGCCAAAATCTGTAAACAGCGATAGTAGGTGGCCGATTTAGGTTGGTTTTCAGCAAAAATAAAAGGTTTTAGCCTATGCGTCTGGCAGATCTGCTGATGGAAATAAAACCAATGCAGCTCCTGCACAGTCGCAATAGGAATAAAAGGGCAACCGATTACCAGTTTCAAACCGCTCATGCCATAGCGAATTTTGTATAAAATGCCTAACCAACAGCCCCAGGAGAGACCTAAAATATTGGCACGCGGCATTTTTAAAAAACATCGAAGCCTCTCAATATCTTCCACCAGATGGTTGATGGTATTGATTCTTCGCTCGCCGTAAGGAAGAGATTGGCCGCAACCTCGTTGATCAAAAATTAAAACGTCGCACAGTGACAAATCAAAAAATGCCGTATGAATAAGATGACTTTGCCCCGCAGGCCCTCCGTGGAGAACGATCCAAGGTTCGCCCTGCGGATTTCCATGCCGCTCCCAATATATGGAGTGCAGATCATCAACCGGGAAGAAACCTGAGCTACGCACTTGCGTCATGGGTATTTTCTCAACATATAAAACTGAAATATGTGGCACTGATCCAGTGAGCTGGCCGTATTCTTTATTACCTCAAATCCAAGCGCCGAGGCCAGGTCTGTGATGGGAACCAATACGGGAGTATGACCAAAAACAAATGCTATCCCGCCGGGATTCAATAGGCCGATCAAATGATTAAAAGCGAGCGCCGCGCTACCTATTTGCATCACTTCATCATTCAGAAAGCGCAGAATAAGAATATCGCAGCGTTGCCGGGAAGACATGGCGTCGCCAACGGAAAAAGAAATAGGCCGTTCCTTATGTCTCTCACGAGCAAATTCGATCATCTGAGGAGAAATATCTGAACCAATATAATTAAACTCAGGAAGTTTATTAGCCAGGGATGCCAGAAAATCACCGGTAGAACAGGCGGGATCGTAAATAACACCCTGGGTTTTTAACACCTTAAGGCTGAGTTCTGTGTGCATCTGAAAATGGCGTTCTTCCCTAGCCATTCTCTCAGCAGAAAGGTGGTCAACTTGCCAAAATTTATCGCCAGAGGGAAGTGCGCCGTCAAAATCGCGAATAAAACAAAAATCAATTTCGCCCATAGGGTCGGTTAATAGGCTTTGGAAAAAACTAGAGCGCCGGCGAGAAGAGGGGGCAATATAACTGAACGTGACATGGTTTCCTTCCCGTCTGGCAGAATTGAACGGACCTAATAAATTAATATCGCTTAATACGCTGGGCCAGCTTTGTCGACCTAATTCATTTTCACATATAAATTTTCGCCCCAGCCAGGATTCCTCTTCCGCATGTGCCAGGAAATAACTCCCCATGCTAAGGTCAACCTCTTCGGTTAAGGTCACTATATTGCCTTCGGGAATATCCCCTATCTGTTTCTGGTGTTTAATATATTGATGTTCTCTGATTAACCACCTGACGGCAAAATCATCTTTAGATAGTTTTTTTTTCAAGAGACCTCCTTCCTCTTAACAGAGGTAAAACAATATTCCCGCTGGTAATAATATAAAAGCGTTCAAAGCTAGGAATTAAAACATTGGTTAGACACACCTGAGAAGTTTCATAGAGAATACTCTTCCCGATAACAAACCCTTGTTCAATTAAATCCTGTTCTATCTCGACAAGATCTTCGGCGGGGCGACTGTCTGCGTGGTCTGAAACTGGCAGGCGACACAGTAAGACTTCATTGGTGTTAAAAATATCCGCGGTTCGCATGCAAAAACAACGCTCTAATTTTTTGTATCTTAATAACCGCTGATGCAATACTTCGTTCTCTCGTTGAATCTCTTGGCTATGATTAAATACCGCATTGATTTGTACCAATTCACTTAACGCTCGCTGCAATGCGTGGTGCGGATGTAGCGATGTTCCGCAGCCTATTGGATATTTTATTAGTTTTGATTTTTCAGCTAACGCCAGATAAGTACGACATTTCAGTCCCTGAGTAATATCCAGTACTCGTATCCTTTGTTGAATTTCCTCTTCTGAATTTTGCCAGCTGCGTGCGACGTCTTCCGGTAAACTCTGCTTATCAATTTCATATATTGTACATGGGCTTCGGCTGTATAAACCCTGGATAAGAAACAAAGATAATGCATCCCTTTCTATACATTCATTTATGCCATGTAATAAAGCTTCGTTTCGGTTTGCGCCAATAGCAATGCCGCTATTGCTTCCATAGCGAGCGAGATAACGATAGTCAAAATTATCATCGGCAAGAGGTTTACGGGAATAATTGGGATCGCAAAGCGCTAATGGATAATAAAAATCTCCCGCGGTAGAGGCGAAGCGGCGCGTAGCCAGATGACTATCAGGTTGAGTGCTAATCATATCCAGCACATCGTCACTAGCTAGTATTCCCTTACGCATCAGAGTCTTTGCAGGCCGTACTGTGGCTAGAGGAGAGGAAAAATCCTCAATATAATGCTCCAGTGCTTCAAATAATGCCCCAACAAAAGCATTGTCATAATCTCCTTTACCTACGCCCATCGTTTGATTGTTATTCTTTGGATGTTTTAACGTAACAACAATCGTCAGAATATTCTTTCCGTAAACTTCTTTACGCCACATCAAACCCAGATTATCAATTTCTTTGATAACGCGATCTTTTGCATCGGATAATGTGAAATCGCGCTCAATAGGACGCATAGGAATTCCTCCCTGGAATAGCAAGCAGTCATGTGGGGAATTTTCGGTTAAATGATACTATTAATGGAAAGGGAGTTATTTAAGCGCCGATGAGGCCACTATCGGCGCTTAATGTTTTTAGTCATTAAAATAAGAGACAAATAACTTAGTTGTCAGTATGTTAATGACTACTTATATTTACTCGTCATCCTTAAGAGCTTCGGTCTCAGAGTGAGTCAAATGAACTTCCTGAGGTGAATGGCTCTCTTCTGACGCATTTACTGGATTAGCATTAAACGAAACCATATATCCCATATTAACACTCCTTTGCAGTTTAAATAGACAAGCACTGATGTGCTCAAAATTCATACTATCTATATTTATCAAATAAAACGTGATCAAGATCACTATTTTAAATTAATTGTTAATTATTTAGTATTAAATAAATAATTATGTTGCTTATTTTTGCTTTAAAAACATTAAGTATATTAAATTTATTTAGTTCATAGGTAAATAGGCCAGCTTTCGTTATAAATACCTACATTTACTCGGTCATTACGTTATAAGATGAGGTGTTGCTGGGGAATAGAGGAATGAGAATAGAATAATGCAGGCAACCATACCGATTGCCTGATCTAATAAACAGTGATTATCTGACGCGAATATAATTGCCATCAGCGCTAACGTTATGACCAAATCCGCAGTCACCCGCAGTTTCTACAGTCACATCCGCATGAGTAAATTGCATATTAACTTTGCAGTCACCGGAATAATCAGTTTCTTTATCTGCTTTACTCTGGTCGTATTCTACCTTGCCATCAGCTGGAATACTGCTAACAAAAGAGAATTGCCCCATATTAGGGCCATAGTAGATGCCCATAATACCAAAATAGTAACCATTGTAATCTATGGTGAATTTATTACCTTTTGGCGTGACTTCAATGGAGTTCCAATTACCCAGTCCTGAATATTGCCAATATTCACCAGCATAAGTTGTCGGTTTAGGTAATGCGGCTATTTTATCAGCGATAAGCTTCAGGTTATATTGCGATTTTTTATCTTCTGGAGCAATCATTAACCAGGCTTTTGCTTTAAGCAGATCTCCCTGACGAATATAGGTTAGCGCCATATTGTTATAAGCCGTAGCTCGGGCGCCGCTATCTACTTTTACCTCGTCAGAGAAGTGGCAGGCTTCTGTCCAGGCAACCTGATTCATAAAATGCTTTTGCGCTGTAACGTAATCACCTTTTTGATAGGCGGTATTTCCTGCATTAGCGTAAGAAGGAATTTTTTTGCAGTCGGCAATCACGCGCCGATCGTCAATTTCAGCATGAACCTGCGCCGTAAAAAGTAAATTGAGTCCGATCAAAACGTAGGGAAGGTTTTTCCTCAATTTCGTCTTAGGTATCATGTCGTTCGGTTCCTTGTTCAAATGTTATTCTGCCACATTGCTGAGGGTGTAATAGAAAAGCTCCACCCTGATCCTGAATCGATGCCTCTACTTAAATCATGGGGCGGAGATTAGCATCCCGACGTATAAAACTGTGAATTATTGCCATCAGGATATGACCGCCAATGCAAAAGAGCAGCAGCCATGCTAGTGGCCCATGCATCATATCGATCCAAACGGTAATCCCTTTGATTTCAATCCCCGTGGCTGGCAACACAGGGATGCCCATGACAACCACGCCTTTGCCATCAGCATAACAGCGGAGAAGGGCCAAAAAGGGAATCACAAACATCAATAAATAAAGCGTAATATGCCCAACAATGGCGATCTTGTTCGCTTTATTTGGCCTCGAAAGCGGGTAACGGTGTCTATTAAACCCACGCCATAAAGCACGTATTATTACCAGGATAAATAGCAAAAAGCCTACGGTTGCGTGGGAACCCTGTTTATCCATCCACAAGGTAAATGCGGTGCGTCCGAAAGTATGCCAGACAATCACGCTGAAAAATTGCCATAAAAATAACAAAGCCATCAACCAATGAAGTGTCCGACTGATTAAACCAAAACGCGAGGGCGTATCAAGCCAGTTAATTCTGTTTGTCACCGTCATCCTTGTATTGCAACCAGTATGTTTGCAGGGCATTTATTCATTGAGATGAGATTTTTCCCATCAGAATAAAATATCCGTTAAAACAGAAAGTTAATTCCGAGAGATTAACCGAGATTCTTCTGTTTGAAAATAGCAATCATTCAGCATTTTATGTGTGATAGGGATACACTCAGGCTGTTCTGGCAACTGCTACCTACTTTTTAGCCACTTATATTGTTAGCGCCCTGGCATTATTCCTTACAAACAGCGTGCTCAAACTAGCGTCTGCTGGCATAATTGTTTTTCCCGCTATCGGGAGGCTTTATTATAAATTACTTATATTGATAATCTGCTGAGTTGATTTCACCTGTATTAACTCGGGGAGATTTCGGCTATCTGCAATGCGTACTTTATAAAAATAGAATTATTATTAAGAAATTGCCCTTAAGGGCAGCATAAAAATTATTATTTCAAGATAGGGGCTTATAAACCATCGTGACTAAGATAAAATCTGCCACAACTGGCTGGGTCATACTGTTAATGTTTCTTTTGGCTTTGCTATCACTGCTGCCAAAAGAAACATCAATAGCCGTTGGTGCTGCACTATTATGCATTTTCTTCTTTTGGCATTATTTGAAAGCCGCAAAGCGTGTCTCTAAGCCGAAGCTCGAACTGGCAACTGAACCTTCGCCTTTGCTTTCCGATATACCTTCCGACGAGAGGGACATCTCGGCGACGCTCCCGCTGCAATCGGACGATGAGTTTTATATTTTCAGGCTGGCAGATGAGCTGAATAAACAAAATTATCAGGCTTCAGTGCTACCTCAAGGCTCACTATCGCGAGCCTCTTGGCTGCCTCCTGGGGAACTGGCCGTGGTGGCCGGAATTAATTTACCGGATGGCATGATCTACATCGGGAATAAATTGAAAAGTAATCGCAGTGGCGCAGAGCCTGCGTTTATTAACCCAACGCTGAAAGTGGCCGCCGATCATGTTGATATGTCTTTGCCGCTGACTGATGAACGTCCTAACTACTCCATGATATCGCCAGAGGCTCGCCGCGCTTATTTGCAATGGCTGGCAGAAGGGCGTCAGGCTCCTGAAGCTTATATTGGCTACGTTTTCCTGTTCTTCTATGGATTAGAACATCGCTTATTGATTGACGCAAACGTAGACGTTGCAGCCAAAAATGAGCAACCGGCGTTAAAAGCGGAAATTATCCGTTTACTCGGAATTTATGGCGAGCATCGTGAATTCGAACGTTGTGCACGTAACTTATTGGTTTATCTCACACCTCTCGATCCCACGGAAAAAACTTATCTTTCTTCGCCGCCGATTGGCAGCTACGGGACAGATTTACCATTAGGTTTACGAATCGGTTTAGGGCAGTTAGCCGTTGACCAGCATCCATTACCGGCGGATTGGGCCGTAGCCTGGGCATTATCTGATCCTAACTTGCCGCATAATATTGCCGCTACGCGCAATTTTGGCGTTTTCTCGCAGCTGTTCCAACAGCGATATAGACAGTATTTCCCGCAAGGTTTCATACTGCCTATGAATAAAACCAAACTACAGATTTGCTACCGTTCGGCTTCCGCAGGGCTGATGGATCAACAGTTTACCCGGCGTATTCATGATTTGCCTGATGTGGTCGTGGCTAAAGATAGCAGAGAGAAACTAAGGCTGATTCTGGAGGATTGTTACACCGAGTTAGCCGGTTACAGCCAGTTTATTGCGCTCAATCCCGATAAAATTAACGATCTGGAAGCTATTTTGCTACTGCCAATGACGCTGTGGCCAGAAGCGTTAAAGCAAGAATTGGACAATATCAAAGAGCGGGTGGGATACGGGTTACTGCTCATGACCTACAACGAACTATTTACCCGCTTAAATAGCCCCGGAGAGGTGACGCGTAATAAAGTCATGGCGTTAGTCCGAGCTATGGAGAAAATACAGCTTGGGGTCGAACCTGATATTTTATCCGATAATATTACTCCGTCGGCACAGGATACGATTGCACTGTTTCCTATCACGGTGCTAGCAACGGAATCAGAAACGCTCCCGGCTTATCGGGTAACGGTGGTAACGCTCGATCTGGCCTGCGCGGCGGTAATGGTAGACGGCGGGATTTCTGAGCCAGAATTAATGATGCTCAGCCAACATGTCGATGCCTGGGGGCATATCAGCCCCGGTCAACGTATGCGCTTAAAAGCGTATTTACAGCCGGGAATAAAGAAAACCAGCACCTTGGGCGCGTTACGTAAAAAAATGGAGCCGCTCAGTGTCACAACCCGACGGGCTATTGCCGCGTTTTTGGCCCACCTGGTTCAGGCCGATGGCAAAGTTACCCCGCAGGAAGTGAAATTTCTGGAGCGGGTTTATGTGCGGTTATCACTGGACAGTAAATTGGTCTATACCGACCTGCATCAATCACCGCCGGTTAGCGTGACTCAGACCACGGCTAAAATGATTAACGATAATGCCAGAGTGGCGCAATTGCAGCAGGAAAGTCGCGAACTGTATAAAGTGCTATCAACGATGTTTCCCGCTACTGTAGAACAAAAATCTAAGCCTATTCAGCCCATGGCCACCTGGGTAAAACCGGTGGAAATTTTTGGATTAGATGCCGATCATTCGGCGCTATTACGTTTATTAATTGGTCGGCTGCTGTGGTCCAGAGATGAACTTATCGATATTGCGGAAGATATGGCACTCCCATTGGATGAAGCCTTGTCTACGCTGAATGAAAAAACGCACTCGGTTTTCAATTTGCCATTAACCGAAGGCAATCGCCCAGTAAAAATCAACCGTACCATACTGCGCTCTTTAGCGGCGTAGCCGAGTAAATATCCGGTCAGAAAGCCGAATCAGGCTTTTATTGATCTGATATTTTGCACGATGTATGGCGTTGTAAGGTTGCTCATACAGACAAACTACCGGAGAATAGCCGGCTAAGATAAAATCAGGAACCCAAGTGGCGTATTAACCGCAGGAGTCGTAGAAAGAATGAAGTACAAGTGGATACTTTTTGATGCGGACGAAACGCTATTTCATTTTGATGCTTACCAAGGGTTAAAACTGATGTTTTCCCGCTTCAAAACTGAATTTACGCTACAGGATTATGAGCATTATCAATTGGTTAATCAGCCATTGTGGGTGGATTATCAAAACGGGAAAATTAATGCCGCACAGTTGCAAAGCACTCGTTTTGAAATGTGGGCGAACAGGTTGGGCGTATCGCCCCATACGCTAAACAGTGAGTTTCTGGTCGCGATGGCGGATATTTGCGCTCTGCTTCCCGGCGCGCAGGAATTAATTAATGCGCTGCATGGTAAAGCTCAATTGGGGATTATTACCAACGGCTTTACTGACTTACAGAATGTTCGTTTGGAACGCACCGGTTTGAAGAACGTGTTCTCGCCGCTGGTTATTTCCGAAGAAGTAGGGGTAGCCAAGCCGGACGTAGGAATTTTCGAGTATGCGTTCAATCTGATGGCAAATCCGCCCAAAGAGCAAATCTTGATGGTAGGCGATAATCCGCATTCAGATATTCAGGGCGGAATTAACGCAGGTATTGATACTTGCTGGTTAAATACTCAGGGGCATGCGCGTCCAGAAGGAATTCAACCGCGCTATCAGGTCAGTTCTTTAACTGAGTTGCAGCATTTACTCCTCGCCTAAAGTCTTTAATCTGTAAACAACCGCAGAGTCAATAGGGTAGAGCGTTGCCAATTTTGGCAAGGTTCACTCTATCTCGTCATCAAATCATTGGGCTATACGCATATAAAAAATCTATTTATCATTGAAATTAATAGATTTTATTTTTAACCACTTCATTCAACATCTGTTTCAATCTCCCCGATTTTTCCCTCAAGTGGGCCTTTAGGTGGATAAATAATCAGTATTTGTTGGTTTTTTATCAGGTCAGGACTATAGACAAATAGCTTTATACGAAAAAAATCAAAATATTCATAAAATAAATTAATTTTGTTATATACAGGCGATTATTTATTGGTAAAGATAACTATTATCATCTTTGGTTATTAGCGAGGGAACGCTGAATGAAGCCATTGCCTCAGGTTGGCGCATCCTCTCAAAAATGCAGTGATGATAATGTAATCCTTTGTATTTAAAGGGTTTTGATGAGTGAATATAAACTAACGGAGTAGTATCATCATCATGTCTAACCTACAAGACATCACCAACCAGACCACAACGGCTAGCCAATCCAAAATTGTGACCTTAGAACAACTTGACCAACGCAGTCTGGAAAAGTTAATCAGTGGCGAAATTCTTGCCATAAGAATCCCTAACTACTGTACGGAAGAAACTGCCTCATCGCTGAATGATTACATCGATAAAACGGCAAAACTGCACCAGTACACCCATGAAACTTATGAAGATGGTCAGGTTGTGCAGAATTTCTACGGCGTGCATCGCTGGGGGACGCCGTTCAATATGACCTACGGCAAGCCTGATGGCGACGGTGCCAAAGAGAAATATTATGCCGATGCAGCCAAGATGCGTGAACTGATCGATAATATTTGCGCGCCAGCAAAACCACCGGTGCAGGCATTGATTGACCATTTCCAACAACATTGGCCAGACGGAGCGGTTACCGCATCTTTTGAGGGAAAACCGATGTTTGCCGGGATTATCCGCGCCATGTTCCCGGAGACGGCTCATCTATCCGAAACGGTTCCCCACGTGGATTGCCTACCATTCTCCATAGCCGAATTAGAACATCAGTTTAGCGCCAATATTTATATTGAAACTCCACCGTCCGGGGGAGAATTAATGGTATGGGACACGGAGGCGTTTTCATTTGATGAGGTCGAACTGTTTGAGGGCGATCAATTACCAGAGGAACGTCTGCAATTCCCGCTGCGAATTCAGCCGCAAAAGAATGAACTGGTGATTATTAATACGCGTCGACCACATGCAATTTGCGGGTTTGATTCGGGCAAACGCATCAGCATGCAGTCATTTATCGGCTATAACACCAATGAACCATTCTATTTCTGGTGCTAAGCGGCATTAACTTTTTCCTTTTAGGATAATAAATTATGACTCCTGATGAATTTCGTCGGCATGGTCACGCCATGATCGATTTAATTGCTGATTATCGCCAGAATATTGAGCAGCGGCCGGTGCATCCGAATACGCTGCCGGGTGAGATTAAAGCCAATCTGCCAATGACCGCGCCGGAGAAAGGCGAATCCTTTGAACACATTATGGCGGATGTGGAATCGCTAGTGATGCCCGGTTTATTGCATTGGCAGCATCCTCACTTTTTCGGTTATTTCCCCTCCAACGTTGAGCTGTCATCGGTATTAGGTGATTGCCTGAGTACCGGGCTAGGCGTAATTGGCCTATCTTGGCAATCCAGCCCGGCATTGACGGAAATTGAGGAAGTCACGACCAACTGGCTGCTAAAAATGATTGGTCTGAGTGATGCATGGAGTGGCGTCATTCAGGATTCCGCATCGACTGCGACATTGGTGGCATTAATCAGCGCACGGGAACGGACTTCCGACTACGCATTGATGCAGGACGGCATGCAAAATAGCGCCGCGCCGCTTATTGTGTATACCTCGCAGGAAGCCCATAGCGGCGTGAACAAAGCGGCGATGCTGGCGGGATTTGGCTTAAATAACATCAGGTTAGTCGCCACGGATGAGCACAACGCCCTGTCTCCCCACGCACTGGATAAAGCGATACAGCAGGATCTGGCCGCTGGAAACCGTCCTTGTATCGTGATTGCTACCACCGGAACCACGGCGGCCACGGCGATGGATCCGCTGGATGCTATCGGTGATATAAGCCAGAAGTACGGGCTGTGGATGCATGTCGATTCGGCAATGGCGGGTTCCGCGATGATTTTGCCGGAATTCCGTCACTTATGGCTTGGGATCGAAAAAGCCGATTCGGTGGTGCTGAATCCGCATAAATGGCTCGGAGCTGCCTTTGATTGTTCGGTTTATTGTGTACGTGATTCGGAGCATTTGATTCGTATTATGAGCACCAACCCGAGCTTCTTACAGTCGACGGCTGACGGTCAAGTACGTAATTATCGTGACTGGGGGATTCCGCTGGGACGCCGTTTCCGGGCGCTCAAACTGTGGTTTTTAATCCGTGAGCAGGGCGTTGAAGGGCTACAGGCGCGGTTGCGTCGCGATATCGATAATGCCCGCTGGTTAGCAGAGCAAATGGCGGAACATGAGGATTGGAAGCTTGTGGCTCCGCTGAATTTGCAAACGCTGTGCGTGCGGCATGAACCGAAGGGTTTACAAGGAGAAGCGCTGGATGCCTACACCCGTTCTTGGGCGGAAACCTTGAATCAGTCGGGCAATGCTTATGTGACTACGGCAACTTTAGGCGGGCGTTGGATGGTCAGAATTTCCATTGGCACTTTGGGCACTGAGCGCCGCCATGTAGAAGCATTATGGTCGCAGCTACAGCAGTTGGTGAGTGAAGCAGCGGCGGCGGCATAATTAACGCTGCCTAGTCTATAAATGATGGCTGTGTGAGGGAACTGACCTGTTGTAAATAACGTCAGTTCCCTTTTTATTACCAAAAATTCATGGATATATCTGCCACGGAAGGATGTTAGGATGTCAGCTGTGATTAATAGCGACATTGATAGGGATATATCTCGATGATAAAGTTGGCGTTTGTCCTATTGGGCTGTTTTTTCAGCGCGCTGGCTTTTGCCTATCAGCCGCAGGAAGGCGACATTATCTTCCATTCGTCTACTTCATCCCAAAGTCAGGCCATTCAGTTTGCTACCGGTTCCCGCTATAGCCATATGGGAATAGTGTTGTTTAAGCAGGGAAAACCCTATGTTTATGAAGCGGTTGCCACGGTGCGATACACACCGCTGGATCGCTGGATCAAACGCGGTGCCCGCGGGCAGTATCTGGTGAAACGGTTAAAGACGCCATTGACCGCAGCGCAGGTCAGGCAGCTGCATGAGCAAGGAAAAGCCTTCCAAAACAAGCCTTACGATCTGACTTTTGATTGGTCTAATGAACGGATGTATTGTTCCGAACTGGTGTGGAAAATGTATCAACGAGCCACCGGGCTAGAAATTGGTCAATTGCAAAAGGTGAGAGAGTTTAATCTGACCGCACCGGCCGTGCAGCAAAAAATCAAAGAGCGCTACGGCAAAAATGTGCCGCTGGACGCACCGGTAATTTCCCCGGTAGCGATGCTGAACTCGCCGTTGCTAAAAACTGTTCCATTATAATCGAGACTCAATATCTGTTTTATTTCTGATTGCAGGATATCCCATGATTCAATGTACCTTTATGCTGGTTCCCGGTTATACCAATTCCGGCCCCGAACACTGGCAGTCATTTATCGAACGCAAATATATCAATGCAGTGCGAGTTGAACAGAAAGAGTGGGATAATCCGGATCGTGACACGTGGCGGGAGAGGCTGGCTCGCGCTATCGACGGTATTCCCGGTAATATTTTTCTGGTAGGCCACAGTTGCGGTGCCATTACCGTGACTCAGTGGGCAGAGCGTTACCATTCCGGCAAAGTGATTGGCGCATTATTGGTCGCTCCGGCCGATGTGGATGCCATTACGGCACCGGCGGCTATTCAGGTGCAGCGCCCCATTCCGTCAAAACCGTTGCCGTTCCCCAGCACGCTGATTTGCAGTGATAATGACGAATATCTCTCGCTGGATCGCGCGCAGCAGTTTGCCAGTCAGTGGGGCAGTGAGAGGGTGATAAAATCAGGCGGTGGCCATTTTCATACGGCGGCGGGCTACGGGGAATGGCCGGAGATTGAAAATATGCTGGAAAGTTTGTCTGGCTTTAAGCTGATTAAAAAACAGCATTCAGCGAGATAAAAAGCCTGGGGAAAAAAAGGTAGCCGTTGGCGGTTGATGACAGATATTCCGCCTGCGGCCACTGATATTCAAGGCCGCAAGCGGAAGGGGGAAAGCGCAGACAAAAATAACCGGACGGTTAATAACCCGCAGGCACCTTTTTCTGGCTACAGTGCCATAGGTTTAATCAACTGCAATATCGCACCCAACCGATCGCGCTGCGCCACGCTCAATTCTTTTCCGGCCGAGTAACCGAGGTTTTGCATAATCAGTTCATTGAGGCCAACCAGCCAGTCATAAATATAAAACGCGGTGGTATTGGTTGGCGTTAGAGCCAAACGAGTCAAACGTTGGGATGTGCCCCAGTTTGCTACCGGTTTTTCTGGCTGAGCAAAAATCTTATGCCCGCGATTAATCCGGCTGTCTGGACGCTGCGCCGGTTCAATTTGCAGGAATCCCAACCAGGCGACAAAATCACCCAGCACGGTTAACGCACGCGAAACTTGTTGATCTGCCAACTGTTCCCGCGGTGTACCTGGCAGTTCCTGATCGGCCAGTTTGCGCTGTAGGGCACCTTCCATATCCAGACGAATACTGGCGGTAATCAGTTCTTCCATCAGCATTTCAATCGTCGGCTTCGACACGCCCAGCAGAGCCACTAATGGGCCATTTTCTGGCAAACTACGCAGATGGTTGATCCAATAGCGGTATACCTCTTTGGCATAGCTGAAGTCGTTATTTGTCGTGAATGATGGGGTAACGTCGAGGTTTGTGTCGACATCTTCCTGTAATTCGCTAAATAAATCGATTTCAATCCCCACACTGAAGGGTTCGCTACTGGTTTGGGCTATCTTTTGATCGGCTCGCGGTTGTTTGGTAACCCTGTGAGATTGTTGCAGGAATAACCGCAGCAGTTCCTCTCTGGCAGGTAATAAACGCTCCAGCAGTTCACCGTGAACGCCGGTACGAGTTTGCAGGGTTTTAATCAAAGTTTCGGCAATGCGCTGTCTTTTCTGCGGATCGCTGACACCTTCGGAGTGATACCAGTGGCCGAGCAGATTATCCTGCAACTCCCGTTGCAATTCATGCAGTTGCTCCGTCAGGCGCTCGCCTTTAATATTTCGGGCGATTTCTCCGATTAAATAGGTCGCCATTCGTTCGGTACCGCGTTCATCCAGCGCTTGCACCGAGCCCCAGCTATCACCGGGATTGCCAACCTGACGCTGTACCGCTTCGTCATAATGCTGGCCATGAGTGACGCGTTGATCGAAAGGAGTGAGCGCCCAAATTAGCCCCGGATGACGACGTGCACGCACCTGCGCATTTTCTCCCTGAGTTTTTTTTTACCCAGTAATCCAATGCCTTGGCGACTTTTTTCACCTCAGAACGTTGACCCGCGGCACTGCATAACATCAGCAGGTTAATAGCCTGATGGTCGGTATAGCGATCCAGCAAATATTCACATTTGGCGCGCAAAAAATTCTGTGCCAACGGGTAACGCGGCAAATTTTCGGATTCGCTTAACATAGGCGTATCAAGCTGGGCTCCCCAGTTGGGCAGATCTAGCATATCAACGGTGGCAAAAGCCGGATCGCGCGGGGCGGAGTGTAGCGGGATGCATAGCTCGGCGCTCAGTAGCGTGAGCTCAGATAGTGACAATGTCACTTCCCGTTGTTTTTCCCCCTGACAGAGCGGCCTAACCTGAACCGAAATATCCGACGGCGCATTCAGGTTGGCCAGCGTGGTCATATTCATCAGGCCGTTCGCCGGTAACTGTAGGTCATCAACTAATACGCTCAAAGGTGCCAATACCACAGTGGCGCCGTTAAGATGCTGTAAAGTATGCGCAAAGTGACGATAAGCTGCCGTTAACGCTGGGATTTCGCCCCATAACAGCGAGAACAAACGCGCGCGATCGTCTACGCTCAGGCAGGGCGCCAGTTCGATAGCCGTGGGCCAGAAATGCGTATTCAGTAGGGACTGGCTGTTTTTATCCTGACGCAGCAAATAATCCCACAGCGTCACCACATCATCTTCCGTGATACCGCTCACGGCCTGACTTTGGCGATGCATCGCCAATAAGTTGAGATGTTCGGTGATAGAGTGGGCATCAGGCTGGTAAAGTGCCTTTTCCTGTAAAAAATCATGCAGGAAGATGTTGGCCGTCATCTTGGCTAAATCGGTTTCATTGAGCAAAGAGAGCCGTACCGGATAAGCGCGATCTTCTGGCACATTCTGGCGGGTGAAACGGGTTGCCAATGCGGTAGCCTGATTATCCGGATTGATATGCATCAGATAATCATAGGTTTTATCCCCTAAGCGGGTTTCCAGCTTATTGTCGCCGTTAGTGGTCAGCGCGGTAATCAACGCGGATTTCCCCTGCTGAGACTGACCAAAAAACCCGATGGTCATTGCTTCAGAAGAAATAACTGACAAACGCTGAGCCTCACTCCTATGGCGGCGCAGTTTGATTTTTAGCCGCTCAGCTTCGGTATCCAGACGTGGAGCCTGCTGGCGACAGCTTTCAATCCAGCCAAAACTGTGATCAATGCCTTGCACAACCGCCTGTAACTGATGGGTGAGCGTGGCCGACAGCTGTTCGGGTGTTAAAGATTTCATTTTTTAAATACGCTCCCACTGTCGATCCAGTAATGCGTCTCGCCGGTGCCATTACCGGCCAGAGTATTCAATTTCAGTCGTAAATGTTGCAGCGGCACGCGGCTGCCGTCTCCGAGTAACGCTTCGGCAATTTCGAATCGTTCCGGACTGTTATCCTGCACACCTTTCACCAGCGCGAGTCTTACCCGCAGATCTCCGTCGCCAGCCACTTTTCGCGCTAATTCTGTATCAGTAATCGACAGAGTATAGAGTGGCGAAGCGGGCCAGCGTTCGTTATCCAACTGACGGAACCCCAGACACAGCGCGCCGCGCACGGGGAAACTGCCTTTCGCCGGTAACTGGTAGGACGGTGAATCCAAATCGATATCGCTGTAATACAGATTATCCGTACTTAGGGTGTTATTGCTGTCCAACATACCAAGATAACGCACGGTGGAATAAGGCTGAAAATCACCGGCTTTAAAATAGAAGCCCGGCAGACGCAGATCCAGCGCCAATAGGCACAGCATGGCACCGACGGCGGCAGTGGATTTCGGATTATCAATGCGACCCAGTTTGTTAAACGGATACCATTCACTGGTGTGATAACCATCCAGCGACAAAATCCGGTTCGTTGGCAACGGCTGTAAATGGCGGAATAGCGCGGCGATACCGGGGAAGCGGGAAGGACGGCCGGTCAGCAGCAAAACGTCGCAATCGTATAGCGACACCACTTCACACAGCGAACGCAGGCTTTGGGTCAGGTTCATTCGGTTGGAAAGAAACTCGGCGTGCAGTTTGCTGAGTTTAACGATCAGCGCAACCTGAAGAATATCAAAAGGCTCAGCATCGGCGCGCAGCTCACGCTGCACTTCGGTATTCAGATAGTCCAGCACGCGCGCGGTGGGAGCCTGAATCAGCAATTCGCTAAAGCTAGCGTCGATCTCGGCGCTGCTGTCTAACGGATCGAAACCTTCATATGCCTGTAAAATGGCGCGCCCCAGCGGCATAAATAGCTGCAAAGTCACTTGCTGACGCAGTGTCGATTGCCCATCGGCGCGGCCATCATTGCCGAATAATTTAGTCATCAGCAGGTCAGGAGCAGGCACACCGGATTTTTTCAGCGCGGCCTGCACCGCTGGCAAGACATAAAGCTGAATCACATCCAGCAAAATATCGTCGCCGGCGACTTTAAATCCTTCTCGGAACAGCAGGCGCGGGGTGATTTTTACGTTGCTGCCAACGCCATCATCTAAAACGTATTGAGTAATCGCCAGATCGGTGGTGCCGCCGCCGATATCGATCGACGCAATACGCAGACTTTTCCCTGCTGTTTCATCTGCGGCGAGCTGTTTATCCGGACGCGCCATACTGGCGAAGAAGGCTTCGGTGCGGCCACCGAAATTCACCTGAGTTTCGTTATACAGATAAACCATCTGTCCGCAGGTGGCTTCATCCCATTCCATGTGAACGTCTGGCACAGGTACGCGGCTTTTGGCTTTATCTTCAGCGCGGGTGAAATCATCGTCCATCGGATGCCAGCCCAGCGCTTTCCAGATGAGCCCAATGGCTTCATGCATCCGGCGACGGAATATTTCGCGCTCCGGTTTCGGCATGGCCGACGGCAGCGTCAGAATAATATTACGCAATTGGCGCGGTGCGGTGGCATGGTTCATTTTCTGCCGCTGCGCTGGGCTGTTAATTTGCATTAACGCTTGCGCCAACAGTTCCGACAACATGAAAGTCATCAAGGCGCTGCGACTGTAATGAGGGGAAAATACCGGTAGACGTTCTTCCAACGGCAAAGCGTAGAGTGGCTGGCCTTCGTCATTGATCAGATTGGTCAACGGTAGGGCGATCGCCGGCGCTTCTCCGTGAGATTTGGTGGCGGTACGGCTAAAACGCCAGCCAGGAGTGAAACTCTCTTCATCCCATAAGTAGCGGCGCGGGCTGGAAATACCGGTTGCACCTTCGGTACCCTGACGCAGCAGCGCCATTCGGCTGGCTTCGCGGCCTACGCGCGCGATCGACGGCCAGACAAAGGCGTCGTCCCGGCCACTTTCCACCGAGAAATTCTGCTTGCCGAAGGCCGCTTGAGAAAATTCGACGCGGCTTTCAAACAGTTCATTATACAAAAAATGTGGCTGGCCGAGATCCCGCAGTTGTAGCTCGTAAGACTGCTGCAACCCGTTGATTCCGTCGCCGTGATCTTCCACCAGAACGCCGCACGTGTGGGAATTCCCTACGTCCAGAATCAGATCCACGTTCACCGCGGGCTCTTGCAGCGTGGCGGTGGTCATTTTGATGTCCGGTATGCCTAATTGCTTACCTAACATATCCAGCAGGTTGAGATAGTGCGCCTGATATTCAAATTCCCGCAGCGAGGCCTTAATTTCGCGCTCGGTACGTTGTTCCTGCTGGCTAACCTGTTGAATAAAAGTTTCCCGCAGCCAGCCGTCTACCCAGGTCAGATCGAGAAATTCACCTAATTCATCATTTTGATATGCCAGCGCAAAATGCGTGCCGGTATCAATATCATGCTCGGTGGGCGCCAGGAATTCGTTATCGTGACCTTCAGGATAAACCTTGGTATCAAACGCCAAACAGACACGGTGAGTATTGCCGTCCTGATCCGGGGTTTCCAACGCTAAAATCTGCATCCGCGCCCAGTTATCCGGGCCACCGATAAAGTTACGCGGCGGATTAAAGCGTAAGAAAGGTAAAGGCAGCCAGATGTTCTCCAGCAACTTAAGTGACTGATCCAGCGGGAAACTGAATTCAGGTTTCACCACTTCAGGCGCTGAACCCGCCACCGGTAACAGGTATTTGCCACGTTCTTGATTAAACATCAAACGCAATAATGGGCCATTGGCGCTTTTACGCACAAAGGCATGGGGCAAATCGGCATCCACGACGGGCGTTAAGGCAAAGTCCAAAAATTGAATCCCGCTGTTCTGAATCAGCGTAATTCGTTGTTTATAATCCGTGATCGTTGCCAGCATAGTGTTTATTTACTCTCACGTTTCATCGTCATTGGAAGAAGGGTTTCAGCGTCATAGCGGCCGGTACATTCAGCGGGGCCGGTCAGGCCTTGTTTGCACACCAGTTCGGGAACCTGGTAACGGGAACCATCGCTACAGCGGGCCTTGGTACGACTATTGATCACCAGATTGCCAGATTGCATCAGACCGGCATTAACATTGACCCGGCAACTGATGTTGTCACCATAGGTGATGCGGGCGGTGCCTTTGCCATCATTTATCTGGTATTTCAGTACCGGTGGTTTGCCCGTCAGTGGATCTTTGATATCCACAAATACACGCCAGCGGCCATTCAGAAACTTGGTGGAGCCGATTTTTACCGCGTCCGCTGGCAATACCAACGCATCTTTCGGAATCGGCACGGCAACGGTTTCTACTGCGGCAGCCACAGGTGGCTCAGGTACGACTGGAGCGATCACTGTCGCATGAGTCACCGGCAATGGGTTTGGCAGCCGCGCTTCTGAGGTCTTTGTCGGCGCGGGTTTTTCGACTTCTGCCGCAGGTTTGTCTGCCGCTGGTTGGGCGGCGGCCACGATAGGCGCGGGTTTAGCTGCCGAAGCTGGATGTTTTGAAGCAGGATGTTCTACCGGTTTAGTGGCCGGTTTGGTCACGGTTGGGCTGACTGCAGGCTTAGCTACGGGGGCAGGCTTGGTCGCTGACAGTTGCAGCGCTAAAACCGCAATCACGGCGGCGGCCGGTAACAATAGCCATAAACGCAGGCGACGCCAGCGGTTTGGCGGCACCGGCTGGTTTTCTGCTACTGGCGGTGGCGGCGGGGCAATCACCGGCTCGGGGATCGTCGGCGGTATGGTCGCGGCAGACGCTGTTTTCGGGCTAACCGGCGCAGCCGCTGGCATCATCTCAACGGCTGGCTCATGCACCGTGGCACGCAGGCAATCCAGAGCGTCGGATCGGGATTTTTTATCCAGATTGACGAAACCCCAGAAGGTAATGACTGGTTTGTCATCTACCAAATAAACGTGATTCTGATCGGGAAATTGGAAGGCTTTTGCCAACAGCGCGCCGAATAGCTTATGACCGGTTTTTTCCGCCTGCTGAGCGCGTTGGCTAATCGCCGCCACCGTGGCCTGGCACATTTCCAGTTGCTTTATGGCCGAAGTGCGCTGGCTATGGCTGGCCGCAATCCAGGAGGTAACCTTGCCTGATATAGGGGAATACCAATCCATGCGGTCGCCGTCTTCATTTGGCTGAGGAATCGCCAGACAGTCAGCAATATGTTGCTGTTTTCTTAAGCGTAACGCTTCCCGAAGCTGGAGTGCCGAAGCATAAACCGGTTGCCCATTTTCGCCCAAGGCAAGCATGTCATCTAAATTTCCACTGCGTAAAAATGATTTTGCCACGCAAAAGGGACCCTTTATGAGAGATGTCTAACGCAGAAAATAATGTGTTATCTGCAACAGCGGATACTTTAATTCTCATTAACACCAATCAAACGCTTGAATAGGTGGCAAAACCACCCCTTGTTTATCAAAAACAATCGCTATACGGAATAAATTGACGCGAAAAGATAGGGGCGAACCAGGGATAGTGTACAAAAGAGGGACATTAAAGAAGAAAAGCGGGAAACAAGGCAAAAACGCCGGTACTCCTAAGCAGACCGGCGTCGCGATAACAATTATAGTCAAGCATCACCCATGGGGTTTATGCACCGAAATCAACGTCAAATGCCTGATAGAAAGCATTACCAGAGTTCGCCACGATCCAAAGCAGTACAATAACGTGATGGCCTTTTTTACCTGTAGGTAAAAGAACCTGATGGTTGGTTTTTGCTACCAATTTAGCCTGATGTGAGTAATAAGGCACGAACGGGTAGAAATCTTCGCTGAACGGAGCCACTTCCAGCTGATCGCGAGTGATGCGCGCCTGCGGATTCCAACCGTCCTTAGTAATAAACCAGCGATAACCGCGAGTGGTGTGAGGGGCGGTGTAGGCCCATTTGACGTCAAACAGCTCGCCAGGTTTTACCGCAATTTTAGGCCAACTGAAACTGTCATCGGCTTTGCCCAGCGCTCGCAGCTTTTGCTGCATTTCCTGATCGGTAAAGTTGACCGATTCACGGTTGCCTGCGTGGCCGCCGCTGAGAATCAACCCATCCTTAGGAGGAATATTACTTGGATTATCCGCCTGGAACGGCGCAGGAACCGGACCCGCGTTTAAGTCAGGGAAATTTTTCCCGCCTTCCATTTCATTATTTTCCCATTCGCCGATTAATCCTAAATCGGTTGCCACTAATCCGCGAGTTTTAGGAGTAGTAATTCGGCCATGTCTCAGTTGTGAATTGTTAGTCGTCATATATTTCTCTCTTAATTTAAAGGGTGTAATGTTGTTATTTATAGCGCCTATAACCTTGAAGCCATTTGGCGCTACCTTTTTTCTCCCTTGTGGGAAGTCCTAGATTCCACATCTTTACTGGCCAAATCAAATGACATAACACAGGTAACTACTTAATAAATAATGGTATTGAATATCAGATATGGGCGTGAACTTATTATTCAAATGGCAGTGATTGGCACTATCTGATTTCTTACAAATAAGGTAAGAATCGAGAGAAAATAAATAAACTGTTCGACGCTGATTAATTCGGCATGAATAAAAGGAGGGAGGGAGATAAAGTCGGAAAGTCGGAATTACCGTTTGGCGCAGATAGTCTCCGTTATAGCTATTTCATATGGCTTACTCGCTGACCACGGGGAAACCGCCGCAGGTCAGCTCTGCCAACATTAGCTAGATATCCATGATTGAAACCAACGCATTCACGTCATCCGACACTATTAACGATAAATTCTGAGTGATTTTTTCTACTGGCCAGTCCCACCATGCTAGTTGCTCAAGTTTAACAATCAGGTCTGGAGCAAAACGATATTGAATGACTTTTGCTGGATTACCGCCAACGATCGAATAGGCCGGTACGTCTGAGGTTACGACAGAACGGGACGCGATTATCGCGCCATTACCGATATTCACTCCCGGCATAATTAGCGCTTCAAATCCTATCCACACATCATTGCCCACCACAGTATTGCCTTTAAACGGGAGATCTTCAGGAGAAGGGGCTACTTTTTCCCAGCCGTTTCCAAATATTTGGAAAGGATAAGTCGAGACGCCTGATATCTTGTGATTTGCACCATTCATAATGAACTTAACACCTCTGGCAATGGCGCAAAATTTCCCAATAATCAATTTATCTCCAATAAATGGGAAGTGGTACAGAACATTGCGCTCAAAATCCTCGGAATTATCAGGATCATCGTAATAGGTATAATCTCCGATAATAATATTGGGATTAGTTACCGTATTTTTGATGTAACAAACTTGCGGAAAACCCGCCATAGGGTGTTTGTTAGTATGATCGGGGCCGTTTATATTATTTACCATGGTTCCTTCAGCACTGAGGCCATTTTCAGAAAATCTGTCATCCATATAGCAGACAGAACACTATAGATGATTTCGGCAGTAGTCAGCTTGGAATGCTCCATTTTGTGCAGAGAGCCATACTGTTTATTTCACAAGAAAGGATTCAGGAAGGTGGCTCTGTTTGTTCTTCTGATAAAACTAAATCACTATATCAATCATTTCCTAAAGACGACTATATTAGTAAGCTAAATCAAACGCCTTACCCTTTGCTTTAAGGAGATATTTTGAAAAAAACGCAAGATAGTGTTCATCTCACTGCATCGGAGGCGTTGGATAAACTCGAGGCGCTGTACAGTGCGGCATTAGTTGCGTTGCGAGAAGCTATCAGCGACTTTGTGCACGAAGGAAAACTGCCCGATGCGGCAGAACGTGCCAAAGGTTTATTTGCCTATCCTCAGCTAAGCGTCAGTTGGGAAGGCCAGTTCCGCGACAATATTCGTACCCGCGCTTATGGACGTTTTTCCCGAACCGGCTGCTACAGCACCACGGTGACGCGCCCAGCGTTGTTCCGTCGCTATCTCACCGAACAGTTGACTCTGTTGGAAGGTGAGTACGGCGCACGTTTTGAAGTGACGCCGTCACAAATAGATATGCCCTATCCCTTTGTGATCGACGGTTCAGATCTGGTATTAGACCGCACCATGACCGCCGGATTGGCGCAGCACTTTCCCACCACCGATCTAGCCAAGATTGGCGACGGTATTACCGATGGATTGGATACCGCGACGGAGAACTTCCCGCTGTCTCACTTTGACGCGCTGCGCACCGATTTTTCACTGGCGCGTTTGAAACACTACACCGGTACGCCAGCCGAACATATTCAGCCTTATATTCTATTTACCAATTACAGTCGCTACGTGGATGAGTTTGTCAGTTGGGCCTGCGAACAGATTCTCGATCCGAGTAGCCCTTATGAGGCATTATCCTGCGCCGGAGGCACTTTTATCACGGCGGAAAACGCCGATCCGCAAAAAACCACTTCGGATTTGGCGTGGAAAAAACATCAAATGCCGGCCTACCATTTGATCGCTAAAAACGGGCAGGGAATCACGCTGGTGAATATTGGCGTCGGTCCATCCAATGCCAAAACGATCTGTGACCATTTGGCGGTTATGCGGCCTCATGCCTGGCTGATGATTGGACACTGCGGCGGACTGCGGGAAAGTCAGGCGATTGGGGATTACGTGCTGGCACACGCTTATTTGCGGGATGACCACGTTCTGGACGCCGTATTACCGCCGGATATTCCCATTCCCAGCATTGCCGAAGTGCAGCGGGCGCTGTATGACGCGACCAAAGCGGTTAGCGGAATGCCGGGGAAAGAGGTTAAACAGCGGTTGCGTACCGGTACGGTGGTCACTTCGGACGATCGTAACTGGGAGCTGAGATTCTCTGCTTCAGCGCTGAGGTTTAGCCTGAGCCGCGCCGTCGCCGTGGATATGGAAAGTGCGACCATTGCCGCTCAGGGTTATCGTTTCCGCGTTCCTTACGGTACTTTGCTGTGCGTTTCGGATAAACCTTTGCATGGAGAAATCAAATTGCCCGGTCAGGCGAACCATTTTTATGAGGGGGCGATTTCCGAACACTTGCAGATAGGTATTCGCGCCATTGATTTGTTACGCGAAGAGGGCGACCAATTACACTCGCGTAAATTGCGCACCTTTAACGAGCCTCCGTTCCGTTAAACTTTCGCTACCTACGCTTTCAGAATGCGACGACAGCGTCACCGAATGAGTGACGCCGTCACTTTTAATCAACAAGATTGGGTCTAAAAAATCTTATCAGTTTCTGTTCCCGCCTTATTATCATCGCTTACGCGCCATTTCCACGGCATTCGCTGATACCAGGATTGTGGCACCGGATGCACAATCGCTCGCAGCGCACGGGCATAATCCATCACTAAACCCGGCGTCCAGGCCATGGTTATTGCTCGTCGTCGAACCTGAGCTGCGATCCACAGTTCAGGCATAAACAAGGTTCGTAACGCTGGCCGCCAGTGTTTCCCCTGTTCGGCCAGTACGCCATCTAATGACGCTTCTAACGCGTATGCTACGCTGCTGGAGCAATTACGTGATGTCAGGTTATAGGTTTTCTGGCGCTGATAAACGTCCCAATAGCGCAAAAGCGCCGGACCGTTGTATTCATGGAATAATATTTTTCTGTCTGATTCACACCAATTGGCCGCTTCGGTGGCGTAATCCGGCTGAAAACTCCCGTCAACGTCGTTATCGCGCGTAGCCTTAAGCAACCGCAAGAACTCGGATGGAGAACGATCGATATCCGCTGCGGGATACAGACTGATGTACACTTTCGGCGATAATTCCAGCGCCGCATGGCCGGTGGAAATCACCCCTTGTGTATCCACCGCCGCAATATAGCGATTGATCACTGGGCGCGGAATGGTTCTGGCACTCGCGGCACCTTCTGGCGTCCAGATATGCACGGTCAGTGGTCCAGTGAAATCCACATGCTCAGGTGGAAGTGCCCTCGGTTTTGCCGCAGACTTTTTGGTCAATCCGGACAGAATATCCGAAGGAGCCAACAGCGCGAATACCGAAGTGCCTTCACTCAACTGGTTGGCGCGCCTTGCCAGCAGTAGGGTATTCACCCCGCTGATAAACATTAGGACACCCAGAAAGAATGACACAGTAGCCTGATAGTGCGTGGGATAAGGGCTAAACATAAACATGGCGAATAGAATCTGACAGCCTCCGCCGGCCATTGCCTGTTTCCAGCGGGGATAACGAACCACCCAGGCGGAAGCAATCACTAACGCACCAATAATGAAATAGGCAAAGCCGAAGATAATCGCCAGCAGCAGATTACTGTAGGTTTTATTCGACAGGATCAGCAGCGCCACGAAACAAAACAACCCGCCTTTAAAATACAGCACTGCTTTTTGTGCGCCTACGCCGCTGGCGGCCACGCTGAGCGTCACCAGACTTTCCAGTAATAGCAGCACGCCAAAGGTCTTTATGGGAAAATACAGCGTACCATCGATACCATCGATAAAAATCCCGATGCCAATTAATCCCCAGACTGCGCCAAGAAAACCAAGAAATCGGGCTTTGGAGCGGACAAAATCAACGCCAAATAACAGCAGGGCGATTTGAATCATAGTAGGCATCTCTGCGGTAAATAACGGTTCATACCTCTATTTCCCTTGTTTGTACGGGCTAATCTAGTTGTACTGGCTAATTTGCCAGTTACCCATCACACGATTACCTTCAGTACCGGTCAGCAGCACACAGCCGCCATCCACGATAGAAAGCCATTCTCCGTTGGCTGTCCGGATGCGCAACGCCAAAGCACCTTGCGGCTCCCGACCTTCTGCCGCCCGCCAATGTTGTTTCAGTTTTTCTCTGTCCTGCGGATGGATGCGCGGCAATACAGCATCAATATGCAGGAAAGCGGTCGATCCTCGCTCACCGAATAGGGCACCAATGTCGCTATCCCACAGGATTTCGCCCGATTCCAGGTTTAGCTGGTACATCACCCCGTCTCCTTCAATACGACCGGTTTCTGGGTTGAAACTGTGTATTGAGTGAGATAATCCACGCAGGAATACCATCAATAAAGCCGTGGCGGTCAGATAACACTGAGTGAGCAGCAAGGGTTCGCCGCTATGAAGCCCTTGTAAGAAGAATGGACCTTGGTGTTGATAGGTATAAAAAATCACAATGGCACCCAATGTCAGCAATGCCAGCGAACCGCCCCGATTACCGGCTATAATCGATAGCACGATAGCGATAGCGATAGGAATGCAGGACAGCGCAAAATACAGCGCGGCGCCGCTGGCCGCGAAATCCTGTAGTTTTCCGGAAAAGATTAGCCAGGTGCTAGCACAAAGGAGTAACCAAACAACGGCTCCCGCCAGCTTTGCCCTTAGCGTGAGTCGAGCGGAACGCACTCTGATATTCAGGAAACCCATAATAATGATGGTCACAAACAGAATGCCGGTCACGTCGGCAATCAGGCTGACCCAGAACAGGCTGAATAGCGGTAAACCTGCCGCCAACGCAATTCCGCCACCGGTTATCAATGCATCCAGCGCGCTGATAATAAGAGTCGCGCTTATCCACAGTAAAATAGCGTGCAAATCGTCATTGGGGCGAGCAAAACGCCGCACTATCCAGGCAATAACCACGCTGGCAGGTAACGACAGGACGGAATAGAACAACGCACTGAGCACATCTTCGCGCCAGTGTTGTTCAAGTAGAACGCTCACCATCGAAAAAATAAAGAACAGCAGCGGCCACGAGCCCCAGCGGACCGCCAAAAAGGCAGCGACAGCCACCCCGGAGGGAAACCACACCAGAGATATTTGAAACGCCGGGGAATCAAACTGTTGCGAAACCACACCCGCAACATAATAGATTAACGCCCAACCAAACAGGGCGCTAGCGTGCCGCCAGAACAGCGTCTTACTTTTTTTCATCGTAATTTCTCACTGAATGATTCTCTCCGGCAGTTTTCAGGAGGCTTAATTATTCCCGCCTCATGTCTATAAACCTAGTCATTGCAAGCCTAGGGGTGATAAACAAAATAGTTATAAAAAACAGTTATAAAAAAATAGCTATAAACCGGATTTTATCTATAGCTCGTGGCTGAAAAGCGGAAATGAGCTCGTGAGCGACGGCTGTCGTATTTGGGGGAATCAAGTTGTTAGAAATGCATATGATTTCAATCATACGATAGAAAAGGTGATGAAAGCACTAATTCATCATTCTTCAACGGGAAAGGGGGGTTATGGCTTCATGCAGAACATTACAGAGCATTTATGCGGCCATGTTCACTATCGCTACTTTGTGAGATATCGTTAATTACCGCGATGATAATTATGTTATAACATAACAAAACATTCGCCGTAGGAAATGAAGTTTGTTACATTATCACACTCAAATTCTGTGGCCGGGAAGGGATAGCTGACCTTAACGTCCAGATATTGTTGGATATTAAATATGGAGTAGTTAAATGAATCGAACTCATACCCTGTGTTTTTCTCTTGGCCTGTGCGCTTCGTTGTTACATTCAACGGTCAGCGCCCATGATTTATGGACCAATATGCCTCCGGCGAACACCACTACGGCAACGGTAGAAATGGCCTATGGTCACGGATTTCCACATGGGGAAGCGATTCCGGCTCAAAGACTGCATTTCTTTGCCCCGCTAAAATTGACCAACGGCAGTAAGGAATACAGTTTTAACATCGACGGTAAAAACGTCAAATTCCAGCAGGAGAACTTGAAGCCTGGCTCTTATATCGCTCTGTCTACCTATAAGCCAACTATTTGGTCAGTGAAGCGCGTAGGGGAGAAAGACGAATGGCGTCAGGAAGAAGATAAAACCCAATGGCCAGGTAGTTTTTGCACCGATAACACTATGTCCGGTAAAACCATCAGCTTTGTGAAAAATCCCGATGCCAATCCGTTTATTACCCAACCGATGGGATTAAGATTAGAGTTTGTCCCATTACAGAATCCGAATGAACTGTCGATTGGCGACGATTTGGAATTACAACTGCTGTATAACGGTAAACCTTTGGCGAATCACACCTTTGGCGTTATTTTTAATGATGGGGAGGAACGCAGCGACGCCGAGGGACAGGGTCATGAACACCATCATCACGATCACGCCCATGAAAAAAATAATACATTGTCTCATCCCGCCTTGGCGCACACTTACGCCTTTGAAGATGTGGATTTAAAAGGCCAGACGGACAGCAATGGGAAATTAACGCTACCTATTACGGCGAAAGGGCAATGGCTGGTTTCTACCGTAGCGGAAACGCCTCATGAGGATAAGAATCGATGTGATATTCACCTCGATAAAGCCACTTTATCTTATTACGTGGTTAATTAACCAAGCGCGGGTTTGATTTTCACTCTCGGTTTTGCTTCGCTCAGCTGTATGCAGACTGATCATCATGTCAGTCTGCAACGGCCTGTATATTCTGCGTTAGGATTGGTACTGCAAACCGAGAGTTTTTAAGTCATAGCGGGTAATAAAATTAACAAAAAAGGTATCTATTGATAACCGTCCCACATTTCCTGACTGTATTCACATTTATTCTCTATACCATAGATTGCATCGAGGATATTACGAGGGAAACAACCGTTCATGCCGCGAAAGGCGGTATTCGTCATCACTATAATCAACCACATACGCGGTAAATTACCGAATAACAGTGCCCATGCTAACGCCCGAAATCCCACCCGAACCGCCGCTAATACCTATATGCTTAGAAGATGTACAGGCGCTCATACACAACACAAGCACTATGATAATAATTTTCATGTCCAGTTCCACGAGATTTTAGAATCTTACTTTAGCAGTATTATCCGTGGCGGGTATTTAATCAATAAGGCGGAAGGACGGAGGTCAAGCGCTGTTATGGCAAAGTTAGCGAGGCATCTCTGTTAAAGGGAAGGGCTTAATAAACACACCGAGATATGGTGCATGAACTCATTAACAACCATCATATTCTATTTAACATAATATACATTATGCGAACCGAGGTAAAGGTGTGTGAGTTTCCCGATTTTGGCCTTAATCCTTATCCATTGGCTGTTTATTCCTGTTGCTCTTCATTCCAGGCTCATTTTGGGTTTTATTTATCCCAACTAAAACCTGATTCTGAATAATGCACTCATCCTTAGTCAAGCTCGCAAACATTCCTCATTCACAGCTTCATTCTTTTGTTACCTATATCTTTTACTGACCGACATGTATTCCCGCTAACCGATAACTCATTGAATGCTTCGCTCACTCAACTTGCTCCTTCGAGTACTCCAGTTCTTCTGAACCAATTTTAATGTGAACGACCTGACTACCCATTGACCAATGACACTGCGTTAAGATTAATTTTAATCGAGATGCTCACGGGATGTTCATCGATTAATTGTTGGCTATAGCAGCAAACCACTGCCTATTTCCGATCGCGCTACGTGAAATCTGAGAAAAATCATCGGCTATGACCCTGCTGATTTCACGTAGTTGCATCATTTATTTGTGGTATAAATCAAATGGTGGTCGATTATTCAAGCAATCATCGATCACTTTTAATACACCGTCCTCATTATTTGCCGGAGCACGGTATTTCGCCGCTTGTTTTGCCGCCAGCGAGCCGTTTTCCATAGCGAAACTGTAACCTGCGTGTCTTAACATCTCCAGATCGTTACCGCCATCACCCAATGCCATGACTTCATTATCTGCAATACCGTAGATGCCTTGGATTCGCTTGATACCATTAGCCTTATGATTCCCGGGAATTATCAGGTCTACAGAACCATGTCCGCTAGAAACAGTTGTGACAATGTCACCTATTTTTTGTGTTATTTCATCCATCAGCCCGCTTACGTCATCTTGTTCATAACTAAGGGCAAACTTAAAGATAACGTCATCGATCTGCGCATAATCAGAGACTGTGTTGAGATGGTGATAATAGGTACGCATTCCATTAAAGAAATCGGGAGCGCCAGTCTCCAGCATATAAGCGCTCTTTTTACCGCATACCAGAAAATTGATTCCCGATAAGGTACTGATGCATTCCAGCACTTGAGCCACCTGCGCAGAAGGTAGCTTTCCACAGTAAACTTCCTGTTTTTTATCAACGATATATCCGCCATTCTCAGCCACATAAGCTATTTGGTCGTCAATATCATCGAAAAAACTTTTCAACTGATAGTATTGGTTGCCACTGGCTACAACAAATTTAATACCGCGCTGCAATAACTGTTGATACAGTTTTCTGAAACGAGATTTATTATACTGACCTTTGCTGTTTAGAAAGGTGCCATCCATATCAACTGCGATAAGTTTGACGCTCATTGAAACTCCTTGCGGTATAAGATAATCAGGATAAAAGGCACAATTGCCACTCAGTTAAAATCTAATACTGTAATGTATAGGCACCTAAAGTAATAATCAGGAATACGGCCACAACCACAAAAAATGCCACATACAGATCAGAGAGATACGTTATCCAGCCAATTAGCGCCGGGGTAACCTAAGGTCGTCAGCATGGCCACAGACATATTTACCAGCATAACTTTTTCCAGGTCGTAGCGGCTACATTGGCTCTTTATTGGTTCTTCAACAGGCGGTTAAAATAATAATTTCTTACTTGAATATTATAACTAAGCATCCCATCCATAATGTCATTAATATGAGTCTCTGTCATTTTAGCGAGTTTAAGATGCGAAGATATCAATTTAGTAGAAATAAAATCCTGAACCATCCTGTATCTGATAAATGCTGCGCCAGTATTTTTTTAGTTTCCCCGGCCCATTCATAAATCTATTAAATAAGTAACACACAACTTTCAGATGTCATGTTTAATGATTTTTAAGTTTCACACCAATCAGATGAGCTGAATGACTTTTTGTCATCTCTATATGCTATTGATTCTATTCAATACGACATTGACTTAGTGATATAAAACGGTCGTTGTTCGCACCATAATTTAAAATCAAACTTGCCCGTTCGATTAAATTAAATTAATGTAAATCTCAATCGGTGTTAATGGACGGCAAGATGAATAAAATAATTTTAATCATTCACAAATAACAAGGAGTACTTAAATGGAAAACACTCAATTAATAAATATAGATTATAATTCATTCCGTGCTGTGAAAGGATTCGATAAACGCGTTAGATATTTGATTCTCCACTATACCGTCGTTGATTTCACCGGTTCGATCACCGCATTAACTGGCCCGTTAGTCAGTTCGCATTATTTAATTCCAGATCCTATGGATCCGAGCTATATAGCCGCCGGATTTGACGAGCTGCGTATATTTAATTTGGTAGATGAAAATGATCGGGCCTGGCATGCAGGGGAAAGTCGCTGGCACCAGCGAACCAATCTGAATGACAGTTCGATTGGCATTGAGATTGTTAACCAGGCATCTGATAATAATGGTAATTTTACTTTCCCACCCTATAATGATGAGCAAATTGAAGCCGTAAAAGATTTAGCGCTTAACATCTTACAACGTTATCCGGATATATCCCCCACCCATGTATTGGCTCATTCAGATATTTCCTTGGGGCGTAAAAGTGATCCCGGGGCTGCCTTCCCGTGGTTTGAACTGTATATGTGTGGCGTCGGAGCCTGGTATGATGATGAAACAAAAAATGAATATTTATGCCAGTATAATCACTCCATGCCGGATAAAGATGAAATTCTAAAATTATTTAATATTTATGGTTATGATACCAGTAGTGCTGATACTAACATAGGTTATGAGATTTTAATTCGAGCTTTCCAACTACATTTTCGCCCAGAGTGCTATGACGGTAAAATGGATGAAGAAACGCTCGCAGTCCTTTCCGCCTTAGTTAAAAAGTATTTCCCATCTGAATTATAATGTGAGGTGTTTCATTTTTACACAAGCTGCGATAACAACCAAAAAAAATAATATCCCTATATAAATTTATTACTCACAGCACTACAAAGCGAAACTCAGAATTATAAAGTTAAATTAACCATAACTTTAAATAATAGCTTATGCTCGAACTTTTCTGGTGCCATTCATATTGGCACCAGAATTTTATCGTTCCATTATCAGTGACCATATGAATGCGTCACGATTAATGTTTACCTGAGATAAGCACAATCGGTAATTTTTAGTGAGACTCTCTTGTAACGCTATAATGTCTTAATCTGCTCGGGATAGAGGCTGTAGCGAATCAAAGAGGAATATAGCTCCCCGGTATTTTCTCTCCCTGTCTGTTAGTTTCCTTTTTGCTTCACCGTGATGAAGTTGCCTCCGGTAAAGTAACCGAAGAAAATGACGCACATCGGTGTATTCGGTCACGATTTAACCATGACCACCCTATTCAGTTCGGATTCTTTCCAAGTAATGGTAATTATATCGTGATAAAAATTATCCGAGTATGCTAATGATATAAAATCAGTTATCGCCCCACTTTATTGGTAAGGAACGGAATATGATCGTTTTTGTCACAGGTGCAACCTCCGGTTTTGGCGAAGCCATTGCCCGTAAATTTGTTAGCCACGGCCATCAGGTTATTGCCAGCGGGCGACGTTTAGAAAAACTGGAGCAACTGAAGAACGAATTAGGTGAGGCCCTGCATATTTTGCGGTTGGACGTACGCAATCGCGCCGCCATTCAACAGGCTATTGACGAATTACCTGCATCACTGCGAAATATCGATGTGCTGGTGAATAACGCCGGTTTGGCATTAGGTTTGGAGCCCGCGCACAAAGCCAATGCCGATGATTGGGAAACCATGATCGATACCAATACCAAGGGTTTGGTGAATATGACTCGCGCGTTGCTACCAGAAATGGTCAGCCGTAATATTGGCCACGTGATTAATATTGGCTCGACCGCGGCAAACTGGCCATATGCCGGTGGCAACGTATATGGCGCTACTAAAGCCTTTGTGAAGCAATTCAGCCTAGGGCTGCGTGCGGATTTACACGGAACGCGTATTCGCGTGACCGATATTGAACCCGGATTGGTCGGAGGAACCGAGTTTTCCTCCGTTCGCTTCAAAGGGGATGATGAAAAGGTGAATAAAACCTATGATGGAGCTAACCCATTGATGCCAGGTGATATTGCCGAAGCGGTCTATTGGGTAGCGACTCTGCCCGCTCACGTCAATATTAATACGTTAGAAATGATGCCGGTTAGCCAATCATTCGCTGGGTTGAACATTCATCGAGAATCATAATACGCGGTGTCAGATCGAGCGCAGTGAAGTCACTGTGCTCTATTTTTACTCATTACTTTCACTGATTTCCGCTAATTGACCCGCCAACCAGCCACGATAATCAGCATACCAATCAACGCAATACCTGCACCTAACCAGTCAAACATTGATAGCTTTATACCCTCCACCACTCGCAGCCAGATTAAGGCTGTAGCCACGTAAACCCCGCCGTAGGCGGCATACACTCGCCCACTTGCTGCCGGATGTAGCGTTAATAACCAGACGAACAGGCCTAAACTCGCCGCAGCCGGTAATAGCAGCCAGGCCGGTGCCCCTTTCCTCAACCAGAGGTAAGGCAGGAAACAGCCTATAATCTCCGCGAGTGCGGTGGCAAAAAAAAGTAATGAAGTCTTCAACATAACGACGAGTTTTCTCTCTAAAGGTTAAATGAGTTTGCGGTAGTGGGTACATCGTCACAGAGCAATGATATAGTTTATCTATAGGTTTGTATGCTTAAACAAAATGAGTCGCTTAACTCATCGATAAAGAAGGATTTAATGATGAAAAACAATCGCCTGCGTATCGCATTGCGCGTTCTGTTGCCTGCTGCGGTATTGATGCTGCCTTTATCCTGGTCCTCTATGGCGCAGGCGCAATTAAGTCATTGTTCGCAAGGAAGCACCTGCGTTACCGTTGGCGGCAATAATGCCAATGACCCTTTGGCGAAAGAAGCCGCCCGTCAAAGCAAAGAACAGTGGGATGAAACCCGCCGCCTACGTAATAAGGTTAATACGCGTAAAGAGAAAGATTTCGACAAATACGACGTTGCTGAAGATGCTAAAGATAAATGCTTGAGCAGCTCTAATTTCAATGCCTATTGGGAACCGAATACCCAGCGTTGTTTAGATCGTCAAAGCGGCCATAAGATTAATCCTTAATAGCTAAGAACGGTGCTTTTTACTTGAAGTTCAGGCTGTCTGAACTACTATTAGCGACACTAGCAATTCATCCCAAATAAGGATTTACTGATGAAAAAAACGCTTATTATCGGCACATTGTTACTGGCGGTTGCGCCTTTGGCCGCACAGGCATCTTGCGAAAGCGTGAAAGCGGATATTGCGCAAAAGATTATCAATAACGGTGTACCGGAGTCGGGTTTTACGCTGGAAATCGTACCTAACGATCAGGTTGAAAAAGCCGGCGGCCAAGTTGTTGGGCACTGCGAAAACGATACGCAAAAGATTGTTTATACCCGGATTACCAGCGGCGAATAGTTTCGTTAAGCTATATTCATCAGGGCGCACGGGTTGCGCCCTTTTCTATTTTTACGGTTTCTCAATTTACGTTTTCTCCATTCCAAAATTCCTCGTTGTGATCCGGTCTGAAGCGCACTATTCCTCCGTTCGCCAATAAGGTTCCCTCTTCCTTCGCGCTAAGCTCATTGTTCCGTTTATGGAACACTGTGGCTTAATTTGAGCTACTTATCACTTATTGGAACTTTATCTATACTTTATTACACAGTTGCTCAGCGGAATTAGCCGCTGATTACACGCTGTTGGGTTGGTTTATATCAACCAACGGCCATTCAGGTAGTAAACAATGGAGTGAGAAATGAACAAACCATATGTACGTCTCGATAAAGACAATGCAGCCGTGCTGCTGGTAGATCATCAGGCGGGTTTGTTGTCTCTGGTGCGGGACATCGATCCGGATAAGTTTAAAAATAACGTGTTGGCATTGGCCGATATGGCTAAGTATTTTAACTTACCGACCATTCTGACGACCAGTTTTGAAACCGGTCCTAATGGCCCGCTGGTTCCTGAGCTAAAAGCCCTGTTCCCGGACGCGCCTTATATTGCTCGCCCAGGACAAATTAACGCCTGGGACAACGAAGATTTCGTTAAAGCGATTAAAGCCACCGGTAAAAAACAGCTGATTATCGCCGGTGTGGTAACCGAGGTTTGCGTGGCTTTCCCAGCGCTGTCCGCGTTAGAAGAAGGCTTTGATGTGTTCGTGATTACCGATGCTTCCGGCACCTTCAATCCGTTAACTCGCGATGCCGCATGGGATCGTATGTCTGCCGCCGGTGCTCAGCTGATGACATGGTTTGGCGCAGCCTGCGAATTGCACCGCGACTGGCGCAATGACGTAGAAGGTCTGGGCGCGCTGTTCTCCAACCACATTCCTGATTATCGTAATTTGATGACTAGCTATTTCACGCTGACATCTGAAAAATAACGCTTAATCGCCTTTGCTCCCGCCTTGCGGCCAGCCTCTGGCGGGAGCTTCTAGCTTGTTAAATCTTTCCTTTTTACTTCCATTGTTCTTCTTTAACGAAAACTGCCTGCATTTTTCTCCGTTTTGATCCAAGCTAAATATTCACTAGCCATTCACATCCGGCCAAGTAACAATGGTGGTCTGAATTCAATCAGTTAACTCGCGACGCATGAAAAAGCCACTCCATCATCATTTTTATCGCGCCATGTTACGGCGGTTGCTGATTGCAATCATGCTGGGGATGACTTCGGCGGTGATTGTCTGGCTGTTCCACCGCGGCATGTTGGGGTTAGAGTGGCTGCTATTTGCCCGTACCGATGGCAGTTTGGTGGCCGCTGCCTCCTCGATTTCTGGCTGGCGGCGGGCGTTAACACCGGCGCTGGGTGGAGTGGCGGCAGGTGGTGTGTTGTGGTTATTCCAGCGCTATCGCCATCAACGGCCCACAGCCCCTACCGATTATATGGAGGCGATCGAGATTGGCGATGGTCGGCTCGATATCTCTGCCAGTTTGGTTAAGTCTTTCGCTTCTCTCTTGGTGGTATCCAGCGGTAGCGCCATCGGTCGCGAAGGTGCCATGGTGCTGCTGGCGGCGCTGTTTGCATCGGTTTTTGCCCAACGCTATGCCAAAGCTAACGAGTGGAAGCTTTGGGTCGCCTGCGGCGCGGCCGCCGGTATGGCCAGTGCTTATCACGCTCCGCTAGCGGGTAGCCTGTTTATTGCCGAAATTCTGTTTGGCACTTTAATGCTGGCTTCGCTAGGCCCCGTGATTATTGCCGCAGTGACGGCGCTGTTAACAACTAATATACTCTTAGGCGAACAGGCACCGTTATATCAGGTGCAGGCGCTTCCTTCTCCGTTACCGATGCAATATCTGCTGATGGCCACATTGGGTGTGATTGCTGGATTTAGCGGGCCACTATTTTTGAAAGCCATGACCGCCAGCGGTCATGTTTTTCGTTCCCTGAATTTATCCCTTCCGCTTCAGTTGGGGCTGGGAGGAATTATCGTTGGTTTGCTGTCGCTAATATTCCCTGAAGTATGGGGAAATGGTTATAGCGTGGTGCAATCGATGCTGGCCGTACCACCGGGAATATTGCTGATTGGCGGAGTTCTGATCTGTAAATTAATTGCGGTATTAGCCAGTAGCGGTTCTGGTGCGCCTGGAGGGGTGTTTACCCCGACGTTATTTGTCGGGGCAGCCTTGGGGATGTTGATCGGGCAGATTTTCGCCTTATGGCCATCTTTAGGTGAACATGTCGCCCTGCTTATGGCGCTGACCGGCATGGCCACACTGCTGGCAGCCACCACTCATGCGCCGATTATGGCGGCTCTGATGGTGTGTGAAATGACGGGCGAATACACGCTCTTGCCGGGCTTATTATTATCTTGCGTGATCGCAACGGCAATTGCCCGTTGGATAAGACCATTATCGGTTTACCATTCGGGATAAGCCGCCGATTTAGCGGGAAATATAACCGCCAAAATCGGATATAAAATAAAAGAGATATGAGGCAAAAATTATAACTTATTCACTCTTTAATCAGCGGAGATAAATCCAGATATTTAACCAGATCGCGCTGTTCCGGCCGAGGTAAATAAGGCAATTCACCTAATTGTGGCGCAGGTATCTGGTGGCGTAATACATCAATAGTTTCTGCATAGTGCGCTAAACCCGGGTTAATCCTATTAGCGACCCAGCCTAATAAAGGTAACCCATCGTTGATTATTGCCTGAGCAGTTAATATGGCATGATTGATACAGCCTAATTTAATTCCTACCACCAAAATAACCGGTAATTTTTCTTTAACCACCCATTCGGAATAAAAGCGTTGATCGTTCATCAACACGCTCCAGCCGCCACAGCCTTCCACAACTACGCTATCAGCCTGTTGCTCTAACGCGGCTAACCCGGCGCTCATCCGATCATAGTCGATCAGGGTGTCAGTGCTGGCATGGATCACTTCCTCATGTAGCGGGAAAGGATTCACAGCCGAATAATCTAGCGCAATGGATGATGAAGCCTGCAACACCAAGGCATCTGCGTTACGCAGCCCGTCCGGTGTTTCTTTGCTTTCGGTGGCAACCGGCTTATATCCCGCAGCATTTTTACCGTGCTGACTGAAAGTTTGCAGTAAAGCCCGAGACACCACCGTCTTACCCACGGCGGTATCCGTTCCAGTAACAAATACGCGCGTTAACATAAAGGAATTACTCCGCAATTTTGCCGTTTTAACTCAAAATAGTCCCGCCGAACCTTGGCGAAATTGTCGATGAGCTGAAAAGTCTAGGCGATGATGAAGATAAACAGCTTGCGTTAGCGCAATGTTTTGCCGGACTGGAATGTTTTTTTAGCTAACGAGCGGATGGCGCGAGAGTCATTAGCGGAGAAAAGAGTATTTAATACCTATTAATAATTAACTCTAAGTTATTAGCAGCAGTGGATTAACCCTGTAGCAATTTCACTAATAATGAGCCGTTATATAACGCCTCTTTAACCAATGCTGCTCCGGGCATCGTTCCCCGATTATAAAATCGGGTGGACTCTACCTGAATATTTTCGCTGTAAGCCGGCAATGCCTGCTGGCGAATACAGGATTCAATTGCTGGATGTAAAATAGAAGACGCCAGATTAAGCGGCGAGCCGACTAATATTTTCTCCGGATTAAATAAATTGACCATAATGGCCAGAATCCGACCCACGCTATGACCCACGCCCAGAATAATATCTTTGGCTAACTGATCGCCTGCCATTGCGGCGTGACATAGCGATTCCACCGTAAGTGGAGAACTGTGTAGCAACGAACTCATAGAGACATTGAGCCGCTGTTGGGCGATTTCCAGCATATTTTCAATGCTGGCAACGGTTTCCAGACAACCATGATTACCGCAATAACAGCGCTTACCATAAGGATCAACCTGAGTATGGCCGATTTCGACTACGCTGCGATTACCAGCGTGGAGCACCCTGCCGCCGGTGATCACTCCTGCGCCGACGTTATGGTCAATCACCACTTGAATAACATTCTGGCTGCCCTTGGCGGCACCGTATAAGGCTTCAGCCATAGTCCAGGCACAAATATCATGCTGAAGGAATACCGGCAGACCGGTGCGTTGTTCCAGTTCGGGGCCGAGGCGCATCTCATCCACATCATAAAACGGCATTTTATGCACGATACCGGCAGGTGCATCGATCATGCCGGGCATGGTAATCGCGATAGCGGTCAGACGTTCCAGCTTCTCCTGGTGGCGGATAAAGAATTGGTCTACTTCGTTAAGAATGCGGTTTAGCAAGGGTTCGGGGTGGGAATCTGGCAGTGGGAGTAAATCCTCAACCACCAGTTTACTGCTGAGATCCCGCAGCGCAAGAGTGATGCTGCCGTGGTTGATGCGGCCAGACAAATAGTGCCACGCCTCGGTATCCAACACTAGCCCGATAGCCGGACGCCCACGGCTGCCGACATCCTGAAATTCGGTTTCTTTTACCAGGTGAGCTTCAACCAGTTCCCGCACAATTTTGGTAATACTGGCGGGCGCCAGCTGCGCGCGTTTCGAGAGTTCGATGCGGGAGATTGGGCCAAAATGGTCGATCAGGCGATATACCGCCCCGGCATTGGTCTGCTTGATTTGATCAATATGCCCAGGCTGTCCATCCATAATCACAAAACCGGCTCCTTCTTTGCCACTTACCGAGTATTTTCGCGCTTCTAAATAAATATTAACGGCTATGTTGGGGCTTTTGGTATAAGGCGTCAACTATTTGATTAGTTATGTGATTTACTGCACACATTCCCAGTATATATCACCCTTTAAGGCGTTTATTCAAACAGATTGCGCCACCGTTTCCGGTATCATTAAACGAATCAACGCGTCGGCGGGAGCAGTAACGGGACGATGCCGATGATTGACCAACCACACCTCGGTTGTTGCCTCAGGTTCATCCAGCGGCAGGTATTTCACTCCGTCCACTTTCACCCGCGTAAAGGAGGCTGGCAGGATCGAAACTCCCAGGCCGGAAGACACCAGGCCAACGATGGTCATGGCTTCCCCCACCTCTTGCGTGATGTAAGGCGTGATGCCGCTTCGCGCCAACAAATTCAAGATTTCGTCGTATAGCGCCGTTCCTACCTCACGAGCAAAAAAAACGAAAGGTTCCTGCGCTAGCATATGGAATTTCAGCGTTCCCAATGGCACTGCGGCCAACGGGTGTTCCTCGTGGACTACCGCGACCAAAGGTTCCCGTAGCAGTAAACGATGCTGCAGCGCATCGGGCAAACGCGTATTGCGCATCACGCCCAGATCCAGACGCCCATCAAGCAACGGTTCAATCTGCTGTTTGGTATTGACTTCCTGCATTTTTATATGCACGCATGGATGCAACTGCCTAAATATTCTCAGATTTTTTGATACCACGCTGATAAAGGGGGCGGACGATGTAAAACCGATGGTCAGCTCACCCAACTCACCTCGGTGCAGCCGCCCCGCTTTTTCCGCCGCGCTATTGACCTGCGCCAAAATTTGGTAAGCCTCTTTGAGAAATAGCTCTCCGGCCTGCGTCAGGCTGACGTTACGGTTATTCCGAGCTAACAACCGGGCGCCTATTTGCTCTTCCAAAATCTGAATCTGCTGGCTTAACGGCGGTTGCGAAATCCGAAGTCGCTCCGCCGCCCGTCCGAAGTGCAGTTCTTCAGCGACCGCAATAAAATAGCGTAAGTGTCTGAGTTCGATTGGCATGAAAATCCATTAATAGGTTAAACGTCTTATTCCCAATTATTAATATATTAGACAAAAAACTGCGCTATTCCTATGATCACTGTGTTCCCCCTTTCTATGGGGCAAACAGCCTGTTTTAGTGTGGTTTTTTGGATAAGGAATGAAAGTGAACACCTCTTTGCGCTCTGCGAATTCTGTAGCGCCGACACCGGTAGCTAATGATAATACTGCCTCTGCCCGCCACACCTCGACTTTACCGATTAATAAACGTCCTTATATCCAACGCGGCACACCGCAGTTTATTCGCGTCACGCTGGCTTTTTTCTCCGCCGGACTGGCGACATTCGCCTTACTGTATTGTGTGCAACCTATTTTGCCTTTGCTGTCGCAAGATTTTGGTATCTCCCCCGCCAGTAGCAGCTTGTCTTTATCCACTGCCACCGGAATGCTGGCGGTAGGATTGATGTTTACCGGCCCGCTTTCCGACGCGATTGGCCGCAAACCGGTCATGGTGGTGTCATTGATGCTGGCAGCGATCTGCACCCTGGTATGTGCCTTGATGACCAGCTGGCACGGCATATTATTAATGCGCGCATTAATTGGTTTATCCCTCAGCGGCGTGGCGGCGGTTGCCATGACCTACTTAAGCGAAGAGATTCATCCCAGTTTTGTCGCGCTGTCGATGGGGTTGTATATCAGCGGTAACTCGATTGGGGGAATGAGCGGACGCCTGATTGCCGGCGTATTAAGCGATTTCTTTTCCTGGCGGGTAGCGCTGGCGGTGATTGGGCTGTTTGCGTTGGCCGCCGCTTTCATGTTCTGGCGTATTTTGCCACCTTCCCGACACTTTCGTGCCACTTCGCTACGCCCCAGAACGCTGGCGATTAACTTCAAACTGCACTGGCGCGATTCCGGTCTGCCGCTGCTGTTTGCCGAGGGTTTCCTGATCATGGGCAGTTTCGTCACCTTGTTTAACTACATCGGCTATCGCCTATTGGGGGAACCCTATGGGATGAGTCAGGCGCTGGTAGGCCTGCTGTCCGTTGTTTATCTCACTGGTTCCTACAGTTCCCCTAAAGCCGGCGCCCTGACCACGCGTTTGGGACGTGGGCCAGTATTGCTCTGGTCAATTGGCCTGATGCTGGGTGGCGTGCTGATTACTGCATTTTCATCGGTTATCGCCATATTGATTGGGATGATGATATTTACCGCCGGTTTCTTTGCAGCACACTCGGTTGCCAGCAGTTGGATTGGCCGCCGCGCCAGACGCGCCAAAGCGCAGGCTTCTTCTTTGTATTTATTCTGCTATTACGCCGGTTCCAGCGTCGCGGGCACCTTGGGAGGCATATTCTGGCTGAATTTGGGCTGGTACGGCGTTACCGGGTTTATCGCGCTGCTGTTGCTTATTGCGTTGGCCGTCGGCCAACGTTTACGTGTGTTACCTGAAGCTGCGCGTATTTAACTGTTGAATATTTATCTTCGTGGCTCTGGGCGTTAACCAGAGCCTGCTTACCCAGATTCACATCTAAGGGATTATTTTCTAGGGAATAAATAATCAACATCAGTTCGATCAAAAAATAGCGAGCATCCAGAAATACCGATAAGCCGTTCATATCGAAAAGTCAGACATATTCGCCCGATAGTCCCCCACGTATTCTGCTACACTAATCGGCCAGCATAAAGCTAACCTTATGAAAAAATTAATATAACCGTTTAGTAAAATCATAATTCTGCCCACGGCCCCCCTTCGTTCTGCATGAAGAATTTAGCTCTGTCCTTAATGTTTTTGCACTTTTGCTTGAATGCGCACTGTTGTTTGCAAGAAGCTTAATGTATGTTGTAACTAAAGCGTGTTTTTAACGAGATAACTCTATGGATAAGTACGATTTGATTTTGAGAATGAATACCAGTTTTAACCAACTGGAATTATCATTGGCGTCGCTCCACCAGCAGCTGGCAGAGTTTCCATTATTGGCCGCCCAAGTCTTCACCCTGCCCGATATCGAAAAAGGCTTGGAGCATGAAGAGATTGAACAGATTAACGTCACGCCAGTAGTCGGAGAAGAAGCCCGCGAATTGGGTTTACAGCACTTCCGTCGCCTGTTTATTCATCATAATAAGCAAAATGTCAGCAGCAAAGCGGCCGTTCGCCTCCCCGGCGTACTGTGTTTCGCATTGAATAAGACAGAATATCGGGACTGCATCACCCTGATTGAACATATTAATCAATTGAAACACCAGTTAGAGCAGATTATTACCGTTGAGTCCGGCCTGCCCAGCGAGCAACGCTTTGAATTCGTTCACACTCACCTGCACGGCCTGATTACGCTAAATACTTACCGCACCCTCACCCCATTGATTAATCCAAGTTCAGTGCGATTCGGCTGGGCAAATAAGAATATAATTAAAAATATAACCAAAGAAGATTTGCTGGCGCAGCTAAATAAGAGCCTGAATGCCGGTCGCGCCGTGCCGCCCTTTACCAAAGAAGAATGGGCCGAATGGGTAAGTCAAGAAATTGCCGACGTGCAAAGATTACCCGAAACTGCAAAATTGAAAATTAAACGCCCTGTCAAGGTTCAGCCCATTGCCCGTGTCTGGTATCAGGAACAGCAAAAGCAGGTGCAGCATCCCTGTCCTATGCCGTTAATTGCTTTATGCCAAAAAGAGTTAGGTGCCGGTATGCCTAAAATTGGAGAGCTACCCAATTACGATGCCACACAGATTAAACACAAACATAAACCGCAGGCTAAACCGTTGCGGTTGTTAATTCCACGACTGCATCTTTATACAGATATCGAATGACTCAGCGGATTTTCCGCTTATAAAAAACAATGGGTTATTTTCCCATTATCCAAAAACAGCCGTAACTTAAATCATTTAGTTACGCGCAATGATGCGATGAAAAAAATATCGCTTACTCTCTGGCAGTCTTATTGTTTATTGCTATGATTAATACTCATCACACAGAATATAGATAATTAATTGTGTGATAAAAATGATTTTAGTTTGATTCTTAAAGATAAAATAGTAGCAGGCTAACCAATCCAGTCTGTCACACGATATTTTAAATATTCGCAAGAAACAATATAGCCGATTGAATAATCACATAAGAAACAAATTAACACAATGTTCACTCTTAATTTATTTAAGCAGCTAAATCTTTCGTGTTTTTTTTATTTTTATAACCAGAATCAGGCATATTTATAATTCCGGGTTAATAGAGCTCGATATTATTTATATTTTCACAGCGTTTCACAGCGCAATGCCATAATCCTAATAGAATTGGAAGGTATACTATGCCATTAACTAAGACAAATACTCAAAATCCTATTCGCGGAATTGTTAACCCTACCTCCGCACAACGAAAAGATTGTCAGGCAGTTATCCTTATGCTTGATTATGCCGACCTTGGCCGTGGCCCTGGGACTTTACATACTGTGGGCAGTGCCCGTCTCGACATGCAAGGAAGGACGGCGGCAGGAGATGCCAATATTCAAGTTCAAATAGGAACCGGCACGGTGGCTGCTGCCATGATCGCGCATTCAGTTCAAACGATCACCGATCCTATCAATCAAAAAGGCGCAGTGAATGCCTCCGTTTCCGTATTGAACCAAAGTATGGATAGCGGGACTATTTGGAATTTGACCGGAACCCTGCCTTAAACCAACCGCGGTCATCTAAAACTGAAAAGCGTCAGCTTTCCCACCGCCAACGCTTTTATCATTACTTCTTATATCCTTAGCTTAAGGAAGAGCTAATCCTTCATACTTCCTACCATCTCTTCTGGCCTTACCCATTCATCGAATTGTTGATCCGTCAGATACCCCAGTTTCAACGCCGCCGCTTTAAGGGTCAGCCCCTCTTTATGCGCCTTCTTGGCAATCTCGGCCGCTTTGTCGTAGCCGATATGGGTATTCAGCGCCGTAACCAACATGAGTGATTCATTCAGAAGTTGAGTAATACGATCCCGATTCGGTTCGATACCGACGGCACAATGCTCATTAAAGCCACGCATACCGTCAGCCAGCAAACGAATTGACTGTAGATAGTTATGAATAACCATTGGTCGGAACACATTCAGCTCAAAGTTACCGGACGCGCCACCAATATTCACTGCAACATCATTCCCCATCACCTGAGCACACAGCATAGTCATGGCTTCACATTGGGTCGGATTCACCTTACCCGGCATGATAGAGCTGCCGGGTTCGTTTTCCGGAATAGCAATTTCGCCAATACCACAACGAGGTCCGGAAGAAAGCCAACGCACATCATTGGCAATTTTCATCAGAGAGGCCGCCAGACCTTTCAGCGCACCGTGTCCATGAACCAGTGCGTCACAGGTCGCCAGCGCTTCGAACTTATTCGGCGCGGTGACAAAAGGTTGTTGGGTCAGATTTGCCAGCTCCTGAGCCACACGCACTGCATATTCCGGATGGGTGTTCAAGCCAGTCCCTACCGCCGTTCCCCCTAGCGCCAGTTCACAGATATGGGGAATCGAGGCTTCGATATGATGCAGACTGTAGTTTAGCATCGCCGCCCAACCGGAAATTTCCTGCCCCAATGTGAGAGGCGTGGCGTCTTGTAGATGGGTGCGACCAATCTTTACGATGCTTTTATAAGCTTCGGCCTTATCCGCTAGCGTTTTTTGTAATACTTTCAGCTCCGGTAACAGATGTTCACGCAGCGAAAGTACCGCCGCGACATGCATCGCCGTCGGGAAGACATCATTGGAACTTTGGCTTTTATTCACATCATCATTAGGATGAACCAGTCGCGCATTCCCCCTGGCTCCACCCAAAATTTCGCTAGCACGATTAGCCAACACTTCATTCATATTCATATTGGTCTGAGTGCCAGAACCGGTTTGCCAAATGGAGAGAGGGAATTCATCAGGGTGCTTATCCGCCAGAACTTCATCGGCGGCCTGAATAATGGCGACGCCCCGCTCTTCAGCCAGCAGTCCTAAATCCATATTCACTTTAGCGGCAGCGCGTTTGGTCAGCGCCAACGCATGGATAAGCGCGGTCGGCATTTTCTCCTGGGAGATACGGAAATGCTCCAGTGAACGCTGCGTTTGTGCCCCCCACAGGTGGTCGGCGGGTACTTCTATTGGCCCCATTGAGTCTTTTTCAATGCGAGTGGCTGCCATGACTCTCTCCTTAGCACAGATAGCGGAATAAGTAGGTATCGAACATCAGCAATAATAGTTGCTGATGATAATGATTATCATGCCATAACAATCATTCTGATTATGCGACCGGGACGCCTTTATTGTAGGTTTGGGAGATAACTTTTATGTTGATTTTTTGTAAACGGCCGATTTTCCGCTCACCGCCTATTGCCTATTGCCCACCAGCAGTTTGGCGGTAATACGCTGGGGTTCATGAATCTATATTTTCTTTAACAAGTTTCATTGCCAAAGTATCTATCCAAGTTATCGATTGTTGGGAAACCTTCTTTTTATACCGCAGTTTTTAGCCGCTAAAACGACCAAAATATCAGCGCCAAGAACACAGATGACTTCCCATCCTTGCTATCCTTCCCAATGGGATCGTCGCGCAAATTTACGGCAAAAAGCATAATTCCCGGTGTGCAATCCTTGCAACCCATCTAACCTCATTGTTTACTAGCTTATATTTTTAATCTGGCCTGAATTCCTTTCAGCCGCTGAGACAGCAGACCTCAATCATGCAAAAGATGATCAATGCAGTACAAAACTACGCTTGGGGCAGTACCGACGCCCTGACCCGTCTTTATGGCATTCCTAATCCGCAACATATCCCGATGGCGGAATTGTGGATGGGCGCGCATCCTAAAAGCAGTTCAAAAATAGTCGATGCTCAGGGGCAGCCACAATCACTGCGCCAGCTTATCGACAGCGACCCGTCGGGCCATTTAGGGGATGCAGTCGCTAAACGTTTTGGCGAGCTACCTTTCCTGTTCAAAGTACTCTGTGCGGCTCAGCCACTGTCTATTCAGGTTCATCCTAGTAAACAGGCGGCGGAAATCGGTTATGCCCGTGAAAATGCCGCCGGTATTCCTTTAGACGCCGCCGAGCGTAATTACAAAGATGCCAACCATAAACCGGAGCTGGTTTATGCACTGACGCCCTTCCACGCTATGAATGGTTTCCGCACGCCAGAGCAGTTAGTTGGGCTATTGCAGCCAGTGTCTGCGGCGCATCCGGATATCGGCGCCTTCCTGCTTCAGCCGGATGCCGAACATCTGGCGCTGCTGTTTGCCAGCCTGTTAAGTATGGAAGGCGAGCAAAAAGCGTTAGCGCTGGGCGTATTGAAATCCGCGTTGAATAATCAGCGAGGCGAACCGTGGGATACTATTCGTCACATTGCGCAAATCTACCCTGAGGATAGCGGCTTGTTCTCCCCCCTTCTGCTGAACGTTATTACTCTACAGCCGGGTGAAGCCATGTTCCTGTATGCAGAAACGCCGCACGCCTATCTGGACGGCGTGGGTCTGGAAGTGATGGCTAACTCGGATAACGTACTACGCGCCGGGTTAACGCCGAAATTCATCGATATTCCCGAGTTAGTTGCTAACGTGAAATTTGTTCCCAAGCCGGAGTCGGAGTTACTGACCGCGCCGAAGGAACAGGGTAACGCGCTGATCTTCCCGATCCCTGTGGATGATTTTGCCTTTGCCATTCATCGCCTGACGGACGAGTCGGAAAACATCGAGCAGAACAGCGCGGCGATTATCTTTTGTATCGACGGACAGAGTATTGTGCAAAAAGACTCACAGCAGATTGTGCTACAACCTGGGGAATCCTGCTTTGTTTCCGCCAATGAATCCCCTATTAACCTCCGCGGTTCTGGTCATATTGCGCGGGTTTACAACATTATTTAACTAATTGGTGTTACAAATCTTTCTTATTTGTTGCCAATCAGTAGCTATTGCATTCACAATAACGCGCTTATGGGCGTTATTGTGCCTACAACCGCGTTCAACGTATTGAATTTGCTGAATTAGAAAAGGATGAACAGAACCATGAAAAAATCGTTAGTGGCTGTCAGCGTTATTGTCGTTCTCGGCGCTGCATGGACAGGTGCCTCTTGGTACACCGGCAAATTGATGGAACAGCGGATGAGTGAAATCGTCGATAACGCCAATTCACAAATTAAACGACTGGCGCCACAGGCCGGTCTGAAACTGGCTTATACCGATTACCACCGCGGAACCTTCAGCAGTAAAGTCCGTTATATCCTGCAACCAGACGGGACTATCACCGGCGAAAATGCAGTGATGAAGCCAGGTGAAGAGATCGCCTTTATCGAAACTATCGATCACGGTCCTTTCCCAATGGCTCAATTGAAGAAATTCAACCTGATCCCTAGCATGGCGTCGGTTCACTCCGAACTGGAAAACACGGCTGCGGTTAAAGCTTTGTTTGATATCACCAAAGGCAAATCACCGTTTACCGCTGATTCACGCATTGGTTATAACGGTAGCACCGATTCTGCGATCAAACTGATCCCTATCACCTACGAGAAAGACGGCCTGAACCTGAACTTCTCCGGTGCCAGCCTTGACGCTGCTTTCTCTAAAGATATGCGTGACGTTAAACTGAACGGCGAAAGCGATAGCATCGTGCTGTTCAAGAAAAACGAAATGGATCAGGTAGAAACCTTTACTGTTAAAGGCCTTAGCCTGAAGAACGACAGCAAAACCGGTAAGTTTGATCTCAGCATCGGCGACCAGAATCTGTCGATCAAACAGGTTCTGTTGAGCGTGGAAGGCAAAGAAGCGCTGGTTCTTGATGGCTTTACGCTAACTTCGCAGATGGGCGAGTCGGACAAAAACCTGAACGGTAAGCTGAGCTACACGCTGGATTCCCTGAAAATTCAGGGTAATGACTTTGGTTCCGGTAAGCTGAACTTTACCTTTGCCGGTCTGGACGGCGAAGCAGTGAAGAACTTCGCTACCTCCTACAACCAAATCGCTATGCAGGGTCTGCAAACCGGTAACATCGATCCTGAAACTTACCAGTTGCAGATGACCGAGCTGGTTCTGACCAAGCTGCCAAGCCTGCTGAAAGGCGATCCTAGCTTCAGCATCTCTCCGCTGAGCTGGAAAAACGGCAAAGGCGAAAGCGCCCTGAAACTGGACGTCGTGCTGGCCGATCCAAGCAAAGTGACAACGCCAATCACCAGCCAGGAAGAAATCCTGACTCGTGCTATCAAGAAAATCGACGCTAATCTGACCATCCCAATGCCAATGGCGACCGAGTTCACGACTCAGGCTGCACGTTTGCAGGGTTACAGCGCTGAAGAAGCCGCTAAAATGGCCGTTCAGCAGGTTCAGGGCGTTGCCGCGATGGGCCAGATGTTCAAACTGACCACGACCAAAGATGACGTTATCAGCAGCAGCTTCAGCTTCGCCGATAACAAAATCGATCTGAACGGTCAGAAAATGACGCTGCAGGAATTTGCCGGTCTGTTCGGTATGTTTGGCGGTATGCCGCAGGAAGAAGAAGCCCCTGCTGCTGAAGCCCCTGCCGCAGAGTAATATCGATTCGGAACAAGAAGTCGCTTATCCTCAGGTAAACGCTGATTGGGCCAAGATCGAAACATAATGATTAATGCCAGCCCCTGCTACAGGGCTGGCATTTTTTATGGCCACGTTCCTGATTATCGATAGATGTAGATGTGTAAGCGTGGGTTTAGCTGCGCCCGAGGTAAAATGACAGCAATATCAGTACGGCGAAGATAACTCTCTATCCGACAGGATTAATTCTCCGGATTAACCGATGCCATTTTTGCGGCAATATAAGCTTTTATATTAGGCCACGGACGCTGGGAAGTTCCTCCGTAAAGATCGCTAAAGGCCTCAGCAAATGCTTCTTCCGCGCCGCCGTCGCTACCGCCTTGCCAATAATAATAATTGCTATCGGTTTGGGAGGTTGACCCCAGCTCCGTCTGCCATATATCGCGGAAACTTTGACGGCAGCTCAAACTATCGCCAACCTCACCAAGACCTTTATCTCCCATATTTGCCTTTTCACCAAAGCTGCGATCAATGGCATGCGCGTATTCATGCAAAACCAGATTGGCAGAACCATGCTCCGTCGCTAATTTCCAGCTGCCATTGGCGAGTTGCGTTAATGCCACCACGGTTTCATCGGCATGAAACTCATTTTCTGCCCCTTTACCCAAAGCCCCAACTCCGGGGACTGAATCCCAGGTTTTGCCATTGGTCCAACCACGCGGCGTTTGACCTTTCAGCGCGTTCATTCGTGGGTGATTGGTTATATTATCGTTGGTCAATGTTATAAACTGCCCCAAAGAGTCCGCAGTCTTTAATATATTCAGCGGCAGTTTTTGCAATTCAGCCGTAACCGGAGCTGGGTCGATGTTCATATTTGGCGGTGTGGTGCTGGAATAAAGCAAACCGGTGATGATGTGTTCTTTCTGACTTTGTTCTATTAACCGACGATGATTGGCCTCACTCACTTTGGCGGCTATTTTACTGGCTTCCACTGCCGCGGCAGCCTTTTCCTGTTCTATGAATTTTAATCTGTTTAGCGTCACTTTCATCCGCATCAAATCGGATAACTCTTCACTGACTTCATTACGGCGTTTATCTACGACGGCGAGATATCTGACATCGTTTATCTTTGCTATGATGCTATTTATTCTGTTGATTTTATTTATATTTTTTGTGCTGCTCGACGTACTGGTCAAACATGTCATTACTACATTTGAAACCTTCAGCAGGTTCGTTTTTTCCAGCGTTTTTAATTCTTTAGTCGCCAAATTTAAATTTAAATAGCGGCGCAACGTTGGAGAACTAATAATTGGCATATCCCCTCCTTGATTTAATAAAAATCGAAAAATGCATCCGGCACTTTTTTGTAAAACGGATTGGAACTATAGATTTAAAGAATAATACACGCAGATTCATTAGAGCTGTTAATGCTAAATTTTACTTTCAAAAATGAACCAAATATCTAAATCATCAGTAGGCAGTCAGAATTGAGACAGGGATCGGTGTCTCTGTTTGATCGGACGATTATCGTCGACTATTGAATAGGATTATTGCGATGTTTATAGCGAATCTGGAACAGAAGGATAAATGGATTGTTACGTGCCAATAGCGCCAATCGTGCCGGCTACACCGAGCCACGACGAATAAGCACCGGCGGGAGAATAACGTTTTGCAATTGCAAATCGACACCGGCAATACGCTGCAATAACCGCTGGCCGGCGCTATAGCCAATTTCTCGCGCCGAGCTGGTAATAAAAGTGAGCGGCGGCTCTGTTAATTCTGCTTCGGGTACGTCGCCAAAACCGATCAATGCCACCTGCTGATCGAGATAAGTATCCACCCCAGCGCTGCCAATTCCTCTGCCGGTGCGCAGAATGCCAAAATAAGCACCGAGCGCCACGGAAGCCTGATGACAAATAATCGCGCTAACGTTGGGATGATGGCTAAGCAAACTTTCCGCCGCATCAGCCGCGGCTTGCTGCTGACTATCACATTCAATCACCCAATCCGAACGAAACGGCAGACCGTACTGCACCAGCGTGGCACAAAATCCGCCCAATCGTTCTGCCCGCGTCAATGAATGACCGTGACCGCCCAAATAAGCAATTTTACGATGTCCTCTGCCTATCAGCAGTTCCGTCGCCATTTTGGCCGCCTGCATATTATCCGGGCGAACCACGTCGACGCCGTCCAATACGTTGGCACGCGCGGCACAAATCAACGGGATGCCCTGTTGCTCGGCCTTCTCTTTCAGGCCACTTTCCTGATTCGCGCCGCCGCCAAGAACCAGCCCGTCAACCCCCTGTTCTATCAGGGAATCAAAGCAGCGCTGTAGACCTTTCCCTTCTTTGCCGCTTTGAGTGAGAAACAGCACTTTCCCCTCGGCTTCAATAGCTTCGCTGAGTCCTGCCGTCATCGCCGCATAAAAAGGATCGCCGATATCGCGCACAATCAACCCAATCACCCCGGAATGCCCCCCGCGCAGCTGAGCCGCCTGCCGATTACGCACATAACCTAACTGTTCGATGGCCTGATTCACCCGCTCGGCGGTTGTCGGTGAAATACGACCTTTGCCGCTGACGGCCAGCGAGACCGTGGCAACAGAAACTCCGGCGTGTTTGGCAACATCGGTAATGGTGATCTTTTTATGATTCATCGCGGCTATTCGGTATCATTTTTGTCTCACGTCCTTTGGCAGACAAATCTATGCTTCGGGGCAAATGTTACACCCAATTCAATAATCTGGGTAAAACGATTAATCGTTTTAATCAGTATCTGTGCGCTACATAGCGATTTTAACCTCTCATCCACCTACTGGCGGCACCCGTCCAGGCCTGCGCCCCAAAAGCCGGGAAGACCTGCCTGAGCCTAAACATCAGCGTGCCTGTTATGGCTGGAAACTTCACCCTCGGCTTATCATTAGCTTGAGCTAAAGTGAGTTTCTATCGACAAAATGGCATTTTCGGGCGTATCTCACAGAATTTCATTTACCGGCGTTAAAGGCCACAATAACTGTGATTTGCCGCGCATATTATTTAGGTTAAACGTTTTATCTTAATTTAACCTCAGGACGCTAAAGATCCACAGAACAGATCCTTTTTCACACACCAGGAGCCACCTATGTCGGCGGTAAAAAAACAAAAAATTACGCTATGGGAGTTTTTCCAGAGTCTGGGGAAAACCTTCATGTTGCCGGTCGCCTTGCTGTCCTTCTGCGGCATTATGCTGGGCATTGGGAGTTCGTTAAGCAGCAAAGACGTTATTACCCTTTTGCCGGTGTTAGGCCACCCGGCTTTCCAGCTGTTATTCACTTGGATGAGCAAAGTTGGCTCCTTTGCCTTTAGCTTCCTGCCAGTGATGTTTGCCATTGCCATTCCCTTAGGTATGGCGCGGGAAAACAAAGGTGTTGCTGCCTTTGCCGGTTTCGTCGGTTTTGCGGTGCTGAATCTGGCGACCAACTTCTATCTCACCACCAGCGGCGTATTGCCGACTACCGACCCCTTGGTGCTGAAAACCCACAATATCCAAAATATTTTAGGCATTCAGTCGATTGATACCGGTATTTTGGGCGCGGTGATCGTGGGGATCATCGTTTACCTGCTGCACGAGCGTTTTAATACCATTCGCCTGCCGGATGCGTTGGCCTTCTTCGGCGGCACCCGTTTTGTTCCTATTGTTACCACCGTGGTACTGGGGCTGGTCGGTTTATTGATTCCCCTCATTTGGCCGTGGTTTGCCGCGGGCATTAACGGTTTGGGCCGCTTGATTAACGGCGCGGGGATTTTTGGCCCGATGATCTTCGGCAGCGGCGAACGCCTGTTACTGCCTTTCGGCCTGCACCATATACTGGTGGCGCTGATTCGCTTCACTGAAGCCGGCGGCACGATGGATGTCTGTGGTCACAGTGTCAGTGGCGCGCTGACTATCTTCCAGGCGCAGCTTTCCTGCCCAACCACTAGCGGCTTCTCAGAAAGTGCGACTCGCTTCCTGTCTCAAGGTAAAATGCCCGCCTTCCTCGGAGGTTTACCGGGCGCTGCGCTGGCGATGTATCACTGCGCCAAGCCAGAGAATCGCCATAAAATTAAAGGATTGCTGATTTCCGGCGTAGTCGCCTGCGTGATCGGTGGCACGACCGAACCGCTGGAATTCCTATTCCTGTTTGTGGCTCCGTTCCTGTATTTGATCCACGCGCTGTTAACCGGTCTAGGCTTTACCGTAATGGCACTGCTGGGGGTCACTATTGGTAATACCGACGGAAACCTGATTGATTTCGTAGTCTTCGGCATTCTGCACGGTACCGCCACCAAATGGTATTGGGTGCCTGTGGTAGCCAGCCTGTGGTTCGTGGCTTATTACCTGATTTTCCGTTTTGCCATTCAGCATTTCAATATCAAAACGCCAGGTCGCGAGAGTGACAGCGCCAGCGTAGAAAAAGCACCGACGCCGGGTGTGGTCGGTAAATCCGGTTATAACAGCGAGGCTATTTTGCAGGCGCTGGGCGGCGCGGAGAATATCGTTTCGCTGGATAACTGTATTACTCGTCTGCGTATGTCCGTCAAAGATATGAGCAAGGTGGACAAAGAGGTGTTGAAAGCCAATCGGGCGCTGGGCGTCATCCAATTGAACGACCATAATTTACAGGTAGTTATCGGCCCTCAGGTGCAATCGGTGAAAGATGAATTAGACTCACTCATAGCCTCAGCATAATAAGTCTCGATAATACAACTCTGCGGGGTGCTCCGGTGCCCCGTTTGTTTTTTCCCTCATCGATAAAAAGTGAGAGCCTGATGTTTGATTTCTCCACGCCGGTAGATCGCCACGGTACCTGGTGTACCCAGTGGGATTATATTGCCGACCGTTTTGGCAGCGCCGACCTGCTGCCCTTTACCATTTCCGATATGGATTTCCCTACCGCGCCGGTGATTCTGCAAGCCCTGACCCAACGTCTGGAGCACGGCGTTCTGGGTTATAGCCGCTGGCAGCACGAAGATTTTCTTGGGGCAATTCGCCATTGGTATCAGGCACGTTTTCAATGCGGTATCGACACCGCCACGGCGGTGTACGGCCCGTCGGTCATTTATATGGTTGCGCAATTGATTCGCTGCTGGTCTGCGCCGGGTGAATACGTTGTGACTCACACGCCCGCCTATGATGCGTTTTATAAGGTGATTTTGGGCAATCAGCGTCAGTTATTATCTTGCCCACTGCATAAAGTGGATAATCACTGGCACTGTGATATGGCTCATCTGGAAGCACTGCTGGCGCGCCCACAAACCAAAATCCTGCTGCTGTGTAGCCCGCATAATCCAACCGGTAAAGTGTGGAGCCTGCAAGAACTGGCGCACATGGCCGAACTGTGTGAACGCCACCAGGTTAAGGTCATTAGCGACGAAATTCATATGGATATGACCTGGGGAGAACAGCCCCATACGCCGTGGAGTCAGGTGGCTCAATCTCCTTGGGCGCTGCTGACATCGGGTTCAAAAACCTTCAATATTCCCGCGTTAACCGGCGCTTACGGCTTTATCAGCGACAGTGAAACCCGCGAAACCTACAGCAACATGCTGAAAAGTCGCGACGGTTTGTCTTCCCCGGCGGTGCTGGCGCTGGTGGCACATATTGCCGCTTACCGTCAGGGCGCGCCCTGGCTGGATGAGCTGCGCGCCTATTTACAGGCCAACCTGCAATACGTCGCGGAACGGTTAAATCAGGCCTTTCCGCAGCTTAACTGGCAACCGCCGCAGGCTACCTATCTGGCGTGGATTGATTTACGCCCGTTGCATATCGACGACCGCCAATTGCAGGAAGTACTGATTGAGCAGGAAAAAGTGGCGATAATGCCGGGCTTTACCTACGGCGAAGAAGGCCGCGGCTTCCTACGGCTTAACGTCGGTTGCGCCCGCAGTAAGGTGGAAATCGGAATGGATAAACTGATAAATGGTTTGAACGCTGTCATCGGTAATCATTAGGCTTCGCTAGTTTCTGCTGATATATCGTAAACCTTCCCCCATCCTCACACCCTGCTTAACGCAGGGTGTGTTTTTCACTGTCATATGCCTTATTTGGGCCGTCAATCAACGAATTTATTAAAAAACGGCTTATTAAGTGTGATCTGAATCTCTTTTTTCTGCAACTCACTGGATGTTTTCATCCATTTGTTTTTATACTGTTCTGCACTTTACCCAGAATAAATATCATTCATAAATATAAGTGAGTGCATCCATGATCGATTCCCGCCTTCCTCTGACAGACATTCACCGCCATCTCGATGGCAATATTCGCGCCCAAACCATTCTGGATCTGGGGCGTCAGTTCAATATGACGTTACCGGCCAATGAGTTAGAAGCGCTGCGCCCTCATGTGCAAATCACCAAAACCGAACCGGACCTGATAAGCTTCCTGCAAAAACTGGATTGGGGCGTGGCGGTACTGGGCGATTTAGATGCCTGCCGCCGCGTAGCGTATGAAAACGTAGAGGACGCGGTTAACGCCGGTCTGCACTATGCCGAGCTGCGTTTTTCCCCTTATTACATGGCGATGAAACACCAACTGCCCGTTGCCGGTGTGGTTGAAGCGGTCATTGATGGGATTCAGGCTGGCTGCCGCGATCGCGACATTGATATTCGTCTGATCGGTATTCTGAGCCGGACTTTTGGCGAGCAGGCCTGCCTGCAAGAACTGGATGCCCTGCTGGCTCACCGTGACGGCATTACCGCGCTGGATTTGGCCGGTGATGAACGGGGCTTCCCCGGCGGGCTGTTCCTCAACCATTTCAACCGTGCGCGGGATGCGGGTTTGCGCATTACCGTTCATGCCGGTGAAGCCGCTGGTCCGGAAAGCATTTGGCAGGCAATTCACGAACTGGGCGCGGAACGTATCGGTCACGGCGTCAAAGCTATCGATGACTCCCGCCTGCTGGATTATCTGGCAGAAAACAATATCGGTATCGAGTCCTGCCTGACCTCCAATATTCAGACCAGTACCGTGGTTTCCTTAGCCAAACATCCGTTAGCGACCTTCCTGCGTCACGGCGTGTTGGCTTCCATCAATACCGACGATCCGGCGGTTCAGGGGATTGAAATTACCAATGAGTACCACGTAGCAGCTCCTGCAGCGGGCCTGACTCGTGATGAAATTCGTCAGGCTCAGGAAAACGGCCTGACGATGGCCTTTATCAGTGAAGCGGAAAAGCAGGCGCTGCGCGATAAAATTCGTGGTTAACGGCTTTGCCTGTGTAGCTCGGTAAACCCGCATCAGGTGAAAACGATAAAATAAAAAAAAGGGCCGGAAATGATCTGACCCTTTTTTATGATTTAAATCAGTGGATAAATGAGTGAACTCAGGCTTCGCCCTGCTCCCGTTTTTCGCTCGCATCCCGCTCACGCGCCACTCGACGAGCGTAACGCTGTGCCAGCACCGCGCACACCATCAATTGCACCTGATGGAATATCATCAACGGCAATACCATTACGCCGACCACGGAAGCCGGGAACAGTACATTGGCCATGGGAATCCCGTTGGCCAGACTTTTCTTCGAGCCGCAGAACACAATGGTAATTTCATCGGCGGTATTAAAGCCTAGCCAACGCGCAGCCAGCGTATTCGCTACAATAACGATAGCCAGCAGCACCAGCGAACACACCAGAATCGCCAGCAGCGACCAGCCGTCGATTTGATGCCAGATACCTTCCACCACCGCTTCGCTGAAAGCCACATAAACCACCAGCAGAATCGATGACCGGTCAGTTATATTGACCAGTTTTTTATGGCGCTCGACCCATTTGGCGATCAGTGGGCGGGACAAATGGCCGACGATAAACGGCACCATCAATTGCATGATGATAGAACCAATGGCGTGCAAGGTATCTGTACTGCCGCCCTGAGTTTGCATCAGCGCGCCCACCAGCAACGGTGACAAGAAAACGCCGAGAATACTGGACGCCGAGGCGCTACAAATCGCCGCCGCCACGTTTCCACCTGCAACCGAGGTATAAGCAATCGCCGATTGTACCGTGGCAGGCAAGGCGCACAGGATACAGGAATCCCAAATACAGCGTTGGCGTTAGAATTCCCGGCACCAACACGTTCATTCCCAGCCCTAACAGCGGAAATAGCGCAAAAGTGCTGAGGAATACCACCAGATGCAGCTTCCAGTGCCCCATGCCGGCCACTATTGCCGCGCGGGATAATTTAGCTCCGTGCATAAAAAACAGCAGCGCAATGGCCGCGGTGGTCAATCGTTCAAACCACACTTTGGTTTCCCCTTCACAGGGGAAAAAAGAGGCGATGATCACCACCCCAATTAATACCAGTAAAAACGTATCAATACGTAAGCGTTGCAACCAAGACATGCCACTGTATTCCTTCAATCAAAATGCCTCCGATTAATAAAAAATATCAATCAGAGGAAACCATCAATAATAGACCTAAACGATAGACGTAATTATCAAAAGTGCAGGAAAGCTATTACTCATAGCCTGTATTAATGGTTAGTGCTAACGGGGATTAACCGGCAACGCTTGCTTATGTTTATTTGATTCCAGCCCCAGTTCGATCAATTCCATTACGGTAATCGCCTCGGTTGCAGGGACGGGATTCTCGCCTACACCCAAAATGGCATCGCGAATGCCAGCATAATAAGCTGGATAATTACCCGGCTGCGTCAGCAAAGGCTGTTCCACCAATACGCCATTTTGTGACAATGTCACGACTCCGTCACGCATGTCATAGCCCCAATCGGTTTGAGGTAGGCGTTCACCGGCTTTCAGGCGATCTTCCTGCGGATCCAGACCGTATTTAATATAGCTGCCTTTAGTGCCGTGAACGATATAACGCGCCGTTTCTGCCGCCGCCAGCACCGTGCCATGTAACACAACACGTTGGCCAGGATAGCTTAATACCGCGTGGAAATAGTCCACCGACTGTGCGCCGGGACGCAGCAAACCAAGATCGACATTAAGGGTTTCCGGCAGTCCAAACAGCTGCAACGCCTGATCCAGCAAATGTGGCCCTAAGTCATACCAGATACCGCTGCCGGCTCCGGGTTGTTCCCGCCAGCGCTGACGAATTTCCGGACGGAACCGATCGAAATGAGATTCGAAATACACGACATCTCCTAACGCACCTTCCTTCAGCAAGGTTTTCAGCGTCAGAAAATCACTGTCCCAACGACGATTGTGAAAAACCGACAATAGCAAACCGGCCTCATCTGCCAGGCGTTTTAGCTCGTTAGCTTGTGACAGCGTCACGGTAAACGGCTTATCCACGACCACATGCTTGCCTGCGGCCAGCGCCCGTTGCGCCAATGGAAAGTGGGTATCATTGGGAGTAGGAATAACAATGACATCGATGCTCGGATCGTCAAATAAATGTTGAGCATCGTTCACCACGGTAACCGACGGCCAGTCGGCGTGCACTTTACTGGCATCGCTGCTGGAGACGGCCGCAAATTCTACGCCGGGAGTCCCCGAAATCAGCGGCGCGTGAAAGGTTTTACTGGCATAACCGTAGCCCAGCAACCCAACTCTAATATTTTCAGCCATCGTTTATCCTCTCGCCATTAGCTTTTTCTATTTTAAATCTGGATCGATTTGACACCATGATGTCACTCTGAACAAGAGCTAATTCCCTTTCCACCCGGACAATCAGGCTAAATCCGCACGATGTGATCGCTATTCTCCAGGTGATACCGTCCTCGCGATAGACGATGCGATAGATAAAGATCATGAGGTTCAATATTGCGGCGGTGATATAACATTGCTCCTCTCTACCGGGAAATCATTGACGCGAAGCCCTTCTCAATCAGCTATCTAGATGTCAATAATCAGTGATTCATCCCACTCAACCCGCGTTAACCTCCCCCTCATTTATTCAGAATCTTATGCGTTCTTCCCGCAAAAACGCTTACTAGCATCAGGTTCTCATACTGGATTGTCTGGTATGTTTAAAGTCGGTTGTTACCCATCTGACAAGGTGATAAATCGCTCCCACACATGCTGAATTTTTCTGTTTTCTTCTGAAATTCTCTTCATACCGATTAAAATTGATGTTGCGCAAAGTGACATTCATTTTCCTGCAACCGGTTTCAGAAACCGGTTGCAGGAATAAATCTATTCCGCTTACACTAAACTTAACAAATTGGACGATCCCATTTTCAATTTACGTGGAGCGAATGTTTTATGTCTGCTTTTCCAAAAGATTTCCTCTGGGGCGCCGCCAGCGCCGCCTATCAGGTTGAAGGGGCTTACGACGCCGACGGCAAGGGCCTTTCCATCTGGGATACCTTCTCCCATTTACCGGGTACGACCTATCAGGGAACGAACGGCGATGTGGCCGTAGATCACTACCATCGCTTCCGTGAAGACGTCGCGTTGATGGCCGAAATGGGAATGAAAAGTTACCGTTTCTCTATTTCCTGGCCTCGCCTGTTACCTACGGGCCGTGGGGAAGTCAATCCAGCCGGCGTAAAATTCTATAGCGATTTGATCGATGCTTTGTTGGAACACAACATTGAGCCAATGATTACCCTGTATCACTGGGATTTACCTCAAGCATTACAGGATGAAGGCGGCTGGGAAGCTCGCAGTACTGCCGATGCTTTCGAAGAATATGCTCGCCTTTGCTATGAGTCATACGGTGATCGGGTCAAACTCTGGTCAACATTCAATGAAACTGTGTGTTTCATTGGTTTCGGATATATTACTGGCGCGCACCCACCGGGCGTTCAGGAACCTGCGCGCGCCATTCAAGCCTGTCACCACGTATTTGTGGCTCACGCTAAAGCAGTAGCGGCTTTCCGTTCCTGCGGTATCGACGGGAAGATTGGTTTTGTGAACGTGCTGCAAACCCATACACCGCTGAGCCACTCTGCGGAAGATATGGCGGCTTTCAATCTGGCTGAAGGCATTTTCACCCACTGGCTATACGATCCTGTGCTGAAAGGCGAATATCCTGCCGAGTTGCTGGAGCAAGCTCAGGCTATCTGGGGAGTTCCGAGGTTTGCACCAGGGGATGACGCACTGTTACGCAGCAATATCTGCGACTTTATTGGCTTGAATTACTATAAGCGCGAGACTATCGCCGCCAATAATCAGGATACTCAGCTAAAGATTAATACAACCGGGCAAAAAGGCGCAGGCCACCAGCAGGGTAATGAATTCGGTTTCAAAGGACTGTTCAAGTTTGTCCGTAATCCAAACGGCGTTTACACCGACTGGGATTGGGAAATCTACCCTCAAGGTCTGACCGAAGGCATCATGAATATCAAAGCCCGTTATGGTGATATTCCGATCTACATCACCGAAAATGGCTTAGGCGCTAAAGATCCTATTATCGATGGCGAAGTGGTGGACGACGATCGTATTGATTATCTCAACCAGCATATCGGTGCTATTGAAGATGCAATCAAGCAAGGGGCGGATGTACGCGGATACTACCCTTGGTCATTTATCGATTTGCTCAGCTGGCTTAATGGATTCCAGAAGCAGTATGGCTTTGTCTACGTTGATCACCAAAAGCAGCTCGCGCGTCAACGTAAAAAAAGCTTCTTCTGGTATCAAAAAGTGATTGAAAGCAACGGCGATCAACGCTAAATATCGGTTGCCCACCTCGCTGAGGTTAATCGCTTTAAAACCGTAATCGCAAATAACATCATGACGATGAAAAAACGCTCTGCTCCGTAGTGGCCAGAGCGTTTTTATTGCGCCTTATTCCTTTAAGGCTATAGCTATCGCAAACGCTCAATATACGGCACAGCGACTTTGAGAGCGTCATTGCGTTTATTCATCATGCTATTTATCCATAATGACATTGCGTTTTTAGCCTATCCCCCTTGATTCGCTCGACCGGATATTGATTCGCACACTCGTTTGCCTTGGCTAACTATGTTTGGCTAACTATTATTCTTAACTCACTTTTTCGTAAACATGTTTAGCTAATCTTTCTTCGCAAACATTTTTTGCTAACCTTTCTTGGCTAATAAAGTGGCAAAGCGCAGTTTGATTCTGTTGCCTTCTGCATCTTTCTTATGCAAAGCCCCAAGGTCCTCGTTGTATTTCACGATAGTCCAATCCCGATAATATTCTTTCAACTCATTGTGTTTAAAGGTGAAGGAAAAAGGCATATTGCACGGGTAATCATCCGTAGACATCGCGGCCACGATCAGGTTATAACCGCCAGGCTGAGTCGATTGTTGCATATTGTCGATAATCGCCGGTATCTTCTGACGGTCGAGAAACATAAACACCACGGTAGATAAAATTAAACCGTACTGACCGTCGATCACCAGATCGTTAATATCACGTACCTGCGTATGGATGTTTTGCAGCCCTTCCTTTTCAATAATTTCATCAATAAATTCCACCGACTGAGCGTTGTGATCGCAGGCATCCACATCAAAACCGAGCAGATTGAGATACAGTGAATTACGGCCGGAACCACAGCCCAAATCCATCGCTTTACAAGGTGTTATCAGACGGGCAGCGTTGATAACCTCCGAATGAGTCGGCGTCAAAGCGTATTTTTTATGATAGAAATCTTCTGGCGTGCAGAGAAACTCTAGCTGGCATTCTATATCATCAGAGAAAGACGCAATCCGGTGCCATACCTGCGGCTCGATCATTTTCGGCTGGTTAACCTTGCTAAAAATGAAGGACTCAATGTCTTCCCCGTCTTCCGTGAGCAATGAAAAAGTCAGCTCGCCTTGCAATATCGTCAGCTTGGCCCAGGTACCGTCTTTGGTATTGTGTTTTTCCTGGAACATCGCAGGCAACGTGCGACTGTTCCAAACCGGCATTTTTTTGTAGCAAATGAGTTCCTGCATATAACCCTCTTTGTAAACACTGAACAACTTTTCTCTGGCGTTATGGCGGACGTTAACACCCTTTTCTTCTGCCATAAACCAGCCAAGTCATCGTGATGGATAAAATATAAAGCACAAAAATAAACAACATTGCTGTAAAGACCGAGCCGGTCATTGCCAATGACGAGCCCATGACTTTCGGAATAAAGAAGCCACCCGATGCACCAATCACGGAAATAAAGCCCAGAGCGGTGGCGGTATCAGCCACGCCGTGACGCTCCGCTTCTTCCTGACTGCCGCCCTGCGCTTTTATTTTGTCGGCAGTACTTTTACGAAAGACCACCGCGATCATTTGATAGGTTGAACCGCTGCCCAGCCCTGCAGTGATAAACAGCAGCATAAAGACGCTGAAAAAAGCAACAAACGAGCCAGGACTATTAGCATCCGGTAATGTCATAATCAACAACAGGATCAGTAGCGCCATCACAACAAAATTGAGCGCGGTGACCAATACGCCACTAAAACGATCCGCCATGATTCCGCCCACGGAGCGCGCTAATGCACCGAGAAACGGGCCAAAGAAGGCGTAATAGAGTATCTCGACCTCAGGGAATTCAATGGTGGATAGCATGGCAAAAGCAGCGGCAAAACCGATGAATGAGCCATAAGACGCCAGATACAATAATCCCAGAACCCATAAATGGCGGTTCTTCAAAATGCCGAACTGTTTGCCGACGGAAGTTTTGTTCATCGCCAGATCGTTCATGCCAAACCAGGCCAGTAGCGTGGCGATGCCAAGGGGAATGACCCAGATCCACGCCGCATTCTCCAGCCACAGCGTTTCCCCATCGGGCATCAGTTTCCCTGCGCTGCCAAAGGCGCTAAACAACGAAACCGAAATAGCAATGGGTACCACCAATTGCATCAGGCTTACGCCAATATTGCCCAAACCGCCGTTATAACCAAGCGCCTGCCCTTGTTTATCTTTCGGGTAAAAGAAGCTGATATTTCCCATGCTGGAAGCAAAATTGGCTCCGGCAAACCCGCATAGTAGAGCGATAATGACGAAGGTTTCAAAGGTGGTCTTGGGGTTCTGCACCGCAAAACCTAGCCACACGCAGGGGATAATCAAAAACCCCGTGCTCACCGCGGTCCAGCGTCTACCACCAAAAATTGGCACCATAAAGGAATAAGCTACCCGCAATAACGTGCCAGATACCGAAGGTAATGCGGCCAGCATAAACAGTTGGTCTGCCGAAAATGAAAATCCGACGTGATTTAAATTAACTGCCAATGCGCTAAATAACATCCAGACACAATAAGCTAATAGCAGACAGAAAATAGAAATCCAGAGATTCCGTCTTGCTACAAATTGACCACGTAGTTTCCAGAAAATAGCATCTTCCGGCCGCCAGTCTGTGATTAAACGCCCTTTATCTTTCATATCTGACATTGATATTTGCGTCATCATTACCTCGTTCTAAATCATTTAGAATGTATTGCCGTTCCTTCGCTCATCGTTTGAATCTAACGGTGATCAATGTTCCATCGGCTATCGTTCGAGGCATCATCATATCCTTAAACATGCATTTAATATACAACTTTAAGGGTTTATCATAAACCCATTTCTTTATCATATTGTTTTTAATGAATTAAAATAAAAACACATCATATAAATTTAATGCCATAAACTCGATCCGCTTCAGGGTAAAGGCAGGGGAATCACAATCGATATGGACAGATTTTGGTTATTTTTTCTTGTTCTCTATCTCTATCTACTTCATTTCTTTAATAGTATTAAAACTTTATTAAGCATTAATAATGAAAGTTAACAGCTATTAATACATTATTTTTTAATATTTTTATTTGAGGATTATTATCAACAAATCGCCCTCGGCACTGATGGTTAAAATATGTTCAAAACAAGTCCTCTGCAATATCCCCGGTTTATTTACATCAGTTTCTTTTTATTTTTCGCGTTGATTCGCATTTTGTTGATTTGCTGCCAAGCTTCCTCTCCGGTCTATGACATAATTCACGGGTTATGTTCAGCCAGTTGCTCTGCCGCCAAATAACAGGAACACCTATCGCCATGACACAAAAATTATCGACGATTGAAAACAAGCCCGTTGCCCCTGCTTTGCTGCCTATTGAGGCCGTCGCCCGCAGCCTTGGGGTAGCCGATGAAGCTTTGATTCCCTATGGGAAGCACATGGCTAAAATTGATATCGATTGTATTGATGCCGACAAGCCGCAGGGCAAATTGGTCCTGGTTTCCAGCATTACACCTACCCCATTAGGCGAAGGTAAAACCGTCACAACCATCGGGCTCAGCCAAGGCATCAACCGACTCGGCGTGCGGTGTGTCGCCTGTATTCGTCAACCGAGTCTTGGCCCGGTGTTTGGCGTTAAGGGCGGTGCCGCCGGCGGTGGCGCGTCGCAAGTTTTACCGATGGAAAAGCTCAACCTTCATCTGACCGGCGATATCCACGCCATCAGTTCAGCCCATAATCTGGCCGCCGCCGCACTGGACGCTCGCCTTTACCACGAACAACGTCTCGGTGAGGATTTCGGCCCGCAGACCGGCATGGAACGGCTGAGTATCGATCCACATCGCATTCTATGGCCAAGGGTACTGGATCATAACGATCGTGCTCTGCGCCAGATTACCGTAGGGGTGGGAGGTGGCAGCCACGGCGTGGAACGAGCCGACCGCGTAGAAATAACAGCCGCTTCGGAGCTTATGGCTATTCTCGCGCTGGCGGAGGGATTGCAGGATATGCGCCGTCGTATCGGCCGAATTATTCTGGCTTATTCCACCAGCGGTCAACCTATTACCGCCGATGATTTAGGCGTAGCGGGTGCCATGACTGCGTTGATGAAAGACAGTATTCACCCAACGTTAATGCAAACCAGCGAGCAAACGCCGGTGTTGATTCACGCGGGCCCCTTCGCCAATATCGCGCACGGTAACTCATCCGTACTCGCCGATCGTTTAGGCCTGCAACTGGCAGATTGTGTCGTCACCGAGGCCGGTTTTGGCTCAGATATGGGGATGGAGAAATTCTTCAATATCAAATATCGCCAATCTGGCATCGCTCCTTCCTGCGTGGTTCTGGTGGCTACGTTACGCAGCCTCAAAGCTAACAGCGGCGATTTTGACATTAAACCGGGCCAGTCTTTGCCAGCAGAAATTGCTGACAGCAATATTCCTCTGCTCGCCAAGGGTTGCGCTAACCTGAAATGGCATATTGATAATGCCGCCAGCTACGGTTTACCTGTGGTCGTCGCCATAAACCATTTCCCGACCGATAGCGAGGAGGAGCTTGCCTTCCTGCAAGATTTCGCCTTATCTGCCGGAGCGCAGGCCTGCGAACTTAGCCATGCCTTTGCCACCGGCGGTGCAGGCACTGAGCAACTGGCACGCTGCGTACTGGCAGCCTGCGACAACCCTAATACACCGAAATTGCCTTATTCGAACGACATGTCATTGGAAGCCAAACTGAACCGTTTAGCCGAACGTTATGGAGCCAAAGAGGTACTGCTCAGCCCGCTGGCGCGCCAGCAACTGGCGGATATTACCGAGCAGGGCTTTGGTCACTTGCCGCTGTGCGTTGCTAAAACGCCGTTATCAATCAGTGCAGACCCCGCGAAAAAGAACGTTCCCCGTGACTTCACGCTACCGATTACTTCTTGCGCCGTATCCGCCGGAGCCGGTTTTGTTCGGGTTTACGCTGGGAATATCATGACCATGCCGGGGCTAGGTAGTTTGCCTGCCTACCATCATATTGATATAGATGACGAAGGGCATATCTACGGGTTAAGCTAACGATCTGTTGGCCGGTTATCCGGCCATTAATGCGTAATGAAGAATAAGGTTTTGTCATGTCTCACTCTGAAGAATATCAGCGAATCGGCGGTTGGTTACTGGCACCAATGGCCTATCTGATTGTCACCTTGCTCAGCGCTACGTTGATGTTGGCACTGTATGCTATGGCGGTGGTCACACCAGAGTCGCGGGAATACCTTATGGCCAACTCACAGGCATTTACCCTTCAATGGTACTTTTCTGTGGTGACAACGCTGTTTATGTGGGGCTTCACGCTGTGGATGCTATGGCTGTTTTGCAGCCGTTCCCGCCGTTTCCCTAAACTGTTTATTTTGTGGCTGTTGCTGACGGTTCTTCTGGCACTGAAAGCCTTCGCCTTCGCACCAATTTCCGATGAAGTTGCCCTGAGAGCCCTCGGCTGGCCTCTGTTGGCAGCAGCTTGCTTTGTACCCTATATGCAAAAATCTGTTCGGGTAAAAGGGACTTTTACGGAGATTTAAGGCCGCAACGCACTAATTCCCCATAAAATCGAGGGAAAAATGCAATAACCCTGCATTTCATCTGTTGTCGTCAGGCCGCCAATTTCGGATAATAGGCGGCTTTTATTTTTTTAGGTTCCGCAATGACTGAATACCTGCTTTTGTTCGTTAGCACCGTTCTGGTAAATAACTTTGTGCTGGTCAAATTTCTTGGCCTGTGTCCGTTTATGGGCGTTTCCAAAAAACTGGAAACCGCTATCGGCATGGGGCTGGCAACCACTTTTGTACTGACGCTGGCGTCGGTATGCGCGTGGATGGTGAACAGCTTTATTTTGCTGCCTTTGGGGCTAGTTTATTTACGAACGCTGGCATTCATTCTGGTTATTGCCGTAGTGGTGCAATTCACCGAGTTAGTGGTACGCAAAACCAGTCCGGCGCTATATCGTCTGCTGGGGATATTTTTGCCATTGATTACAACCAACTGCGCGGTATTGGGCGTGGCCCTGCTGAACGTGAACCAGTCACATAATTTCCTTCAATCAGCCGTTTACGGTTTTAGCGCCGCGGCGGGCTTCTCTTTGGTGATGGTTCTCTTCGCGGCTATCCGCGAGCGTCTGGCGGTCGCCGATGTTCCCGCGCCATTCCGTGGTTCCTCCATTGCATTGATTACGGCCGGGCTGATGTCATTAGCTTTTATGGGCTTTACGGGGCTGGTGAAATTCTAATGATGTCGTTATGGATTGCTATTGGCGCACTCAGCATGCTAGCGCTAATTTCCGGTGTGGTGCTAGGCTTTGCCGCGCGCCGGTTTCAGGTAGACGAAGATCCCATCGTTGAGCAGGTCGACGAGCTTCTGCCACAAAGCCAGTGTGGCCAATGTGGCTATCCCGGCTGTCGTCCTTATGCTGAAGCGGTCTCCAACAGCGGCGAAAAAATCAATAAATGTGCCCCCGGCGGCGAGCAGGTTATGCTTAAACTGGCTGATTTACTGGGCGTAGAACCGCAACCGTTGGACGGCGACGAAACGCTGGCCAATCCGGTGCGGAAAGTGGCATTTATTGATGAAAGCAACTGTATTGGCTGCACCAAGTGTATTCAGGCCTGCCCGGTCGATGCCATTGTGGGCGCAACCCGCGCCATGCATACAGTATTGCCGGATCTCTGTACCGGTTGTGATTTATGCGTTGATCCTTGCCCAACCGATTGTATTGAAATGATTCCGGTTCCTACCACGACCGCCAACTGGAAGTGGGATCTCAACGCTATTCCGGTGAAAACCGTCCCATCACAGATTATTCCAGTGAAATTGATCGACGTGGAGCAACATGTTTAAGCTATTTACACCGCGTAAGAAAGATAAAATCTGGGACTTTGATGGCGGCATTCATCCACCGGAAATGAAAGTGCAATCCAGCCGCGTACCCATGCGTATTGCGCCGCTTCCCGATCAATTTATTATCCCGCTCCAGCAGCATTTAGGGCCGGAAGGCGAACTACGAGTAAAAGCGGGCGATAACGTGTTGAAAGGTCAGCCGCTGACCGTTGGGCGCGGACGCACCGTCCCGGTTCATGCGCCGACATCCGGTTTGATCACTGCAATTGCGCCACACACGACTGCGCATCCATCTGGTTTAGCCGAGATTTGTGTACATATTACACCGGATGGAGAAGACCGCTGGTGTGAACGCCATCCCCTACCCGATTATCAGCAGGCTCAGCCCCACGATTTGTTGGAACGTATTCATCAGGCCGGTATTGCCGGGCTGGGCGGCGCGGGATTCCCTACGGCAAGCAAATTACAGGGTGGTTTAAACGGCGTTAAAACCTTAATCATTAACGCCGCCGAATGTGAACCTTATATTACCGCCGATGATCGACTGATGCAGGATCATGCCGACGAAGTGGTCAGCGGAATCAATATCTTAATTCACTTGCTACAACCTGAGCGGGTGTTGATTGGCATCGAAGACAATAAACCGGAAGCCATTGAAGCCCTGAAGCAGTCGTTGGCCGGCCATTCGTCGATTCTGTTACGCGTCATACCGACCAAATATCCTTCCGGCGGAGCCAAACAGCTCACTAAAATTCTGACCGGTCAGGAAGTGCCTTTCGGTAAGCATTCCTCAGCCATCGGTGTATTGATGCAAAACGTTGGAACCGTCGTCGCGATCAAAAGAGCTATTATCGACGGCGAACCGCTGATTGAGCGTGTCGTGACTCTGACCGGCGACGCCCTTTCTCGTCCCGGCAATTTCTGGGCCAGGATCGGTACGCCGGTGCTCCATCTGCTGGCGCTGGCTGGCTTTACTCCGCAAGCGCAGCCAATGGTGATTATGGGCGGCCCACTGATGGGCTTTACGCTGCCAAGTCTGGATGTGCCGATAGTCAAAATCAGTAACTGTATTCTGGCTCCCGCTGAAACCGAGATCGGTATCAGCGAGCAGGAAGAAGCCTGTATTCGCTGCGGGCTGTGTGTCGATGCCTGCCCGGCGGGGCTGTTGCCACAGCAGCTTTACTGGTTCAGCCGCGGCGAAGAGCATGAAAAAGCCCGCAATCATAATCTGTTTGATTGTATTGAGTGTGGTGCCTGTGCCTATGTTTGCCCGAGTAATATTCCGTTAGTGCAGTATTACAGAAAAGAAAAAGCCGAAATTAAAGCGCTGGATCAGGAGGCTGCGCGAGCGGCCGAAGCCAAGGCGCGTTTTGAGGCCAAACAGGCTCGTCTGGAACGGGAAAAACAGGCTAGAGAACAACGACATAAACAAGCAGCGGTCAAATTGACCGATAGCGATCAACAGGCAGTACAGGCTGCGATGGAGCGAATTGCGGCGCAGAAATCTTCCGACACAGCGATTAACGTACAACCAGGTGAAATGCCAGATAACAGTGCCATCATCGCCGCTCGAGAAGCCAGAAAAGCACAGGCTCGAGCACGTCAGGCAGAAAAACGCGAAGCGACAACGTCTACACCAGAATCAACCGACGATCGTCAGGCGGCGGTGGCGGCAGCCATTGCCAGAGTCAAAGCCAAAAAAGCCGCTCAAAATCAACAAGATGACAGCGCCACTCCCGTCGTCAGCGAAGCCGTGAATAACCCGACGGACGATCCGCGTAAAGCGGCGGTGGCGGCAGCCATTGCCAGAGTCAAAGCCAAAAAAGCCGCGCAAAATCAACAAGATGCCATCACCACTCCCGTCGCCAGCGAAGCCGTGAATAACCCGACGGACGATCCGCGTAAAGCGGCGGTGGCGGCAGCCATTGCCAGAGTCAAAGCCAAAAAAGCCGCGCAAAATCAACAAGATGCCAGCGCCACTCCCGTCGCCAGCGAAGCCGTGGATAACCCGACGGACGATCCGCGTAAAGCGGCGGTGGCGGCAGCCATTGCCAGAGTCAAAGCCAAAAAAGCTGCGCAAAATCAACAAGATGCCATCACCACTCCCGTCGCCAGCGAAGCCGTGAATAACCCGACGGACGATCCGCGTAAAGCGGCGGTGGCGGCAGCCATTGCCAGAGTCAAAGCCAAAAAAGCCGCGCAAAATCAACAAGATGACAGCGCCACTCCCGTCGTCAGCGAAGCCGTGAATAACCCGACGGACGATCCGCGTAAAGCGGCGGTGGCGGCAGCCATTGCCAGAGTCAAAGCCAAAAAAGCCGCAGAAAAATCAGCAATATCTTCGTAAAATCAGCGTCATCGGCCATCCCGTTACTTGGATGGCCGAACGATCAGATGCGGGGAGTGAAAACTGGATTAATCTACGGAAATCAAATACTGATATACCACGTCGATATCACGCATTTTCGCTTCCGAATGACAGTGCTCTACTTCAATCACTTCCATCTCAATGCTGCCCTTCACTTCCTCTCGAATCTTCGGCAAAACCTCATTGAACAAATAAGAAGAAAACTTCACGCATTCCTTCGCACTACCCTGATGAGAAATAGACAGAAATTCCCCCCCTGGGATAGTGAAACTGTTGGTTTCGCTATTACCATGCAACTCATGGCGCTGATCTTTATCTACCGCCGTTGAGTAATAGAAGCTGCTTTGATCTCGCTCGTCAGGATCGACTGAGAAAACCGCATAAATCCGCTGGCTGGTGAAATTCATCTCCTTAAAGAAATCGAGCAGAATCTCATCCTTCATTGCCATGCAGGACGCATGCTGTCCGCTGCATAGATTACGTTCATCAAAGTTCAGACGGCGAGTAATACCGACCAGCTCTTTGGCTTCCAGCGTCAGAGGTTTAATCTCCGGCGTATAGTTCTCATAGAAACTAAAGCGCGGGATCATGCCCTCTACGTTCCATTTATCCTGTAGACGGAAATGGTTGGGCGTGGTGCCAAAACGTTTCTTAAACGTACGGGTAAAAGTTTGCTGCGAGTCAAAGCCCAACGCATCGGAAATTTCGATGATAGGACGGCGAGAAATACGCAGCGCCACCGCCGCGCGAGTCAAAACCCGACCACGGATATAAGACGCCAGTTGCAGGCCGACAATACTTTTAAACTTCCGTTGTAGGTGCCATTTTGAATAACCCGAGATTTTGGCAACATCATCCAACGTCGGTCTTTTCTCTAAATTAATTTCGATCCATTCAATAAGTTCTTCAATAAACAATACGTCTTCGTTCATCATTACTGAGATCTTCAAATATATAATTACACTGCATACTACATTAATCTGACCTGAAACCAATGGTTTTTTAGCCAAGGCTAAAATCAACAAATAATACGTATAAATACATGGTGTTAGTTAATTTACATTAATATACAAGCCTTGCTTTTTTGATGCGACTTTCATTACTTTTAAGTAACAAACCGGTAGCCACATAAATAAAAGTGCATTTTTACCGAATGCGTTGTCACTAATTAGTGCAGAAATGCAAGAGAAATGTACACTGCGAATAATCACCTTCCGATTAGCATCGTTTAATCATTTCTCCTTTATCGGGATAATACCCTTATAATTAAGACGTATTACCCTTGCCGTGATTAGGGTAGAATGCGCCAGCCCAATATATCCCTAATGGCCAAGTGTGTTTCCCCGGCAAGTACCCCGCCCGGCGGCGCACAACAACGTTAAGAACCTTGATTACCTATACGAACCTATGGTTGTAACTTCATGAAATTCAGGCCAGTGCAACACACCCTCACCAAAGGGTTACAAATAGCCAGTTCCCCTTTCACTCATAATCAGCGCAGCACCCGCAGCATTATGTTGCTGGTGATGCTGGCCTGTCTTCCCGGCATCGCCGCTCAGACCTATTTCTTCGGTTTTGGTAGCCTGATTCAGATGGTGCTGGCCATGATAACCGCAGTGCTGACCGAAAGTGCAGTGCTGGCTTTACGTAAACAGCCGATTAAAACGCGGCTGGCCGACAATTCTGCGCTACTTACCGGTTTGCTACTGGGAATTAGCCTGCCGCCGCTGGCTCCGTGGTGGATGATCGTGTTGGGCACCTTTTTTGCGATCGTCATTGCCAAGCAATTGTATGGCGGTTTAGGGCAAAATCCTTTCAATCCGGCGATGGTGGGTTATGTGGTGTTGCTGATCTCTTTCCCGGTGCAAATGACCAGCTGGATGCCCCCGATCAGCCTGCAAGCCAATAGCATTGGTTTTTACGACAGTCTGTTGACCATTTTTACCGGCCACACCTCTCAAGGCGCGAGCATTCGTGATTTACAGCTAGGCTATGATGGCGTCAGCCAGGCGACGCCGTTGGACAGCTTCAAAACCTCGCTGCGCAGCCTGCCGGCGAGAGAAATTCTACAGCAACCGCTATTTGGCGGCGTTCTGGCCGGTTTAGGCTGGCAGTGGATTAACCTTGGCTTTTTAGCCGGCGGCCTGTTCTTACTGTGGCGAAAAGTCATTCACTGGCATATTCCGTTCAGTTTTCTGCTGTCTTTGAGCGTCTGCGCCGGATTAAGCTGGCTGCTGGCACCGGAAAGCTTCGGTTCACCATTGCTGCATTTGTTCTCTGGCGCGACCATGCTGGGGGCCTTCTTTATTGCGACCGATCCGGTTAGCGCCTCCACGACACCGCGTGGTCGCCTGATTTTTGGCGCACTGATCGGGTTGCTGGTCTGGTTAATTCGCGTTTACGGCGGCTATCCGGACGGCGTCGCCTTTGCCGTGCTACTGGCGAATATCACCGTGCCGTTGATCGATCATTACACCCAGCCACGCGTTTACGGCCACAAGTAAGGAGAGTGCCATGCTAGCTACCATGAAACGTCACGGCGTGACGCTGGCCGTCTTTGCCGCGCTGGCCACCGGCCTGACCGCCGTAGTGAACAGCCTGACACAAAATACCATTGCTCATCAGGCAGCCTTGCAGCAGAAGGCATTGTTAGATCAAGTGGTTCCCGCAGAGTTATACGATAACGATATGCAGGGTGAGTGTTACGTTGTCACTGATCCGGCATTAGGCAACACCGCGCCACATCGCCTGTATCTGGCGCGTAAAGACGGCAAGCCCGTTGCCGCCGCCATAGAGAGTACCGCGCCAGATGGCTATTCCGGTGCTATTCAGCTGTTGGTTGGCGCAGATTTTCAAGGTAAAGTCCTCGGCAGCCGGGTGATGGAACATCACGAAACGCCTGGGTTGGGAGATAAAATTGATATTCGCATTTCTGACTGGATTACCCGTTTCAGTAATCAACAGGTTGAAGGCAAAGACGATAAGCGCTGGGCAGTCATTAAAGACGGCGGTACTTTCGATCAATTTACCGGTGCCACCATCACCCCAAGGGCGGTAGTTCGCGCCGTTAAAAATACCGCGCTGTTTATGGAAACCCTGCCAGCCAGGCTGTCTACCCTGCCAACTTGCGGAGTTGAACAATGAGTGAAGCTAAGAATTTGATGGTGCAAGGGTTGTGGAAGAATAACTCTGCGCTGGTGCAATTGCTGGGGCTGTGCCCTTTGCTGGCGGTCTCCTCCACCGCGACTAACGCCCTTGGGCTGGGGCTGGCGACGACGTTGGTGCTGGTCTGTACCAATACGGCCGTTTCAGCCCTACGCCGTTGGGTGCCAAACGAGATTCGCATCCCTATTTACGTGATGATTATCGCCTCGGTAGTGAGCACGGTTCAAATGCTGATTAATGCTTATGCCTTTGGTTTATATCAGTCTTTAGGGATCTTTATTCCGCTTATCGTGACCAACTGTATCGTGATTGGCCGCGCCGAAGCTTATGCTGCCAAAAATCCAATCGGGCTCTCGGCGCTGGACGGGCTGGCAATGGGGTTAGGCGCAACCGGCGCTCTGTTTGTTCTCGGTTCGCTGCGGGAAATTCTGGGCAACGGCACCCTATTCGACGGCGCAGATCTGCTGCTGGGCAACTGGGCTAAGGTGCTGCGGGTTCAAATCGTGCATCTGGATAGTCCGTTTCTTCTGGCCATGCTGCCGCCCGGCGCTTTTATCGGCCTCGGATTATTACTGGCAGTAAAATATGTGATTGATGAAAAAATGAAAGCCCGTAAAGCCCGGCGAGTCGCCGCTGAGGCGGTGCCCAAAGGAATGGTTGAGAAAGCCTGATGAATAAACAGAAACGCATCGAGATTTTGACTCGCCTGCGCGAGAACAATCCGCACCCAACCACCGAATTGATGTTTACCAGCCCGTTTGAGCTACTCATTGCGGTGCTGCTATCGGCACAGGCAACTGATGTCAGCGTCAATAAAGCTACCGCCAAGCTGTATCCGGTGGCGAATACGCCGCAGGCCATACTGGATTTGGGCGTGGACGGTTTGAAGTCCTATATCAAAACCATTGGGCTGTTTAATACCAAAGCGGAAAATGTGATTAAAACCTGCTGCATTCTGCTGGAAAAACATCAGGGGGAAGTACCGGAGGATCGGGCGGCACTGGAAGCACTGCCGGGGGTGGGACGCAAAACGGCCAACGTGGTACTGAACACCGCTTTTGGTTGGCCGACTATCGCCGTCGATACCCATATTTTCCGGGTCTGTAACCGCACCCACTTTGCCCCTGGTAAGAATGTCGATCAGGTTGAAGAAAAGTTGCTGAAAGTCGTGCCCGCCGAGTTCAAGCAGGACTGTCACCACTGGTTGATTTTACACGGCAGATACACCTGTATTGCCCGTAAACCTCGCTGTGGTTCCTGCATTATTGAAGATTTATGCGAATTTAAAGATAAGGTTTACCCGGAAAACTGATGATGTTCGCCCTGCTATCCCGCAAAGCCGCGCTTCACAGCCTAGCCTCATCCCAAATCAACGCTATTTTACCGCGATAAATATCCTCTATGCCGCGATTGCGGCATTCGATTAGACGCCCTCCCGCCGCCGCACTAGACTTGTGACAAATTATTCTCAAGTATTTAAATAATAATTTACTTATTCGAAACAACATCTGCGGCCATTAATCATGAAATTCAAACCATCGATCAAACCTTATACTGCCGCAGCCGGTGGTTGGGGTTCCCTGGAAGCTACGACCCGTTTTGTGCTGGACAGCAAACGTGCGCTTGCCAATATCCGTAATCTGCTGCGGGTCAATCAGGTCAAAGGTTTTGACTGTCCCGGCTGTGCCTGGGGTGATGATAATCACAGCACCTTCAGTTTTTGCGAGAACGGTGCCAAAGCCGTCAGTTGGGAGGCTACGCGCAAAGCCGTCGATCCAGAATTCTTCGCCACGCATACCGTGACAACGCTTAGCCAGCAAAGCGATTACTTTCTGGAATACCAAGGCCGTATTACCCACCCAATGCGCTACGATGCCAGCAGCGACCGCTATCGCCCGGTAAGCTGGGAAGAAGCGTTGGGGTTGATTGCCCATCACATCGGCGCGATGAATAATCCGAATCAGTTAGAGTTGTATACCTCCGGTCGCGCCAGTAACGAAGCGTCCTATTTATACCAACTGTTTGGCCGAATGCTGGGTACGAATAATTTTCCTGATTGTTCGAATATGTGCCATGAAGCCAGCGGCACCGGGCTAAGCCAAAGTATCGGCGTGGGTAAAGGCACCATTCGTATGGAAGATTTTGAACGGGCGGACGCCATTTTTGTCTTTGGCCAAAATCCCGGCACCAATCATCCGCGAATGTTGCACAGCCTGCGTCACGCCAAGGATCGCGGCGCGCGCATTGTCAGTTTTAATACGCTGCGGGAACGCGGTCTGGAGCGTTTTGCCGACCCGCAGAACCCGATTGAGCTGCTTACGCCGAAGTCTTCTCCGATCAGCTCATCCTATTATCAGCCGAATTTAGGCGGTGATATGGCGGCGGTGCGCGGTATGGTGAAAGCCCTGCTGGAAACGCATCGCGAGCAGCTCTCTATGGGGTTAGACGGCATTTTCGATCAGACGTTTATCGATCTGCATACGCGAGGCTCTTCCGCCTACTTTGCCGCCGTCGACCGCACCTCCTGGCAGAAAATCACCCAACAATCAGGCTTGAGCGAAGAGCAGCTGCGCCACGCTGCACGGGTTTACCAGCATGCCGAACGGGTTATTTTCACTTGGGCAATGGGCATTACTCAGCACAAGCACTCCGTGGCCACGGTGCGGGAAATGACCAACATGCAGTTGCTGTTCGGTCAGCTCGGTAAACCGGGAGCGGGCCTGTGTCCGGTACGTGGTCACAGCAACGTACAGGGCAACCGAACCATGGGTATCGACGAAAAACCGTCCGCCGCTATGTTGGATCGACTGGCCGCACACTTTGATTTCACTCCGCCGAGAGAAGCCGGTCACAATACCGTGGAAGCGCTGGAAGCCATGCTGCGTGGTGAAGTGAAAGTTTTGATAGCCCTGGGTGGGAATCTGGCCGCCGCTGCACCGGATACCCAACGGACCGCTCAGGCGCTGCGCTGCTGTGATTTAACCGTGCATATCAGCACCAAGCTGAATCGCAGCCATTTGGTGACCGGTGCCGACGCCTTAATTCTGCCGACGTTGGGGCGTACCGAACGAGATATGCAAGCCACCGGCTCGCAATACATCACCGTAGAGGACTCCTTTAGCATGGTGCACGCTTCTGAAGGCGTGGGTAAACCGCTGTCCGATAGCCAACGTTCGGAGACCGCCATTGTCTGTGCCATCGCCGATGCAGTGCTGGGCTGCGATAAACTGAACTGGCTAGCGTTAGCGGACGATTATCACTTGATTCGCGACCATATCGCCGCCACAGTGCCGGGTTTTAGCGATTTTAACGCCCGTTGCGAGCAGCCGGGCGGTTTCTATCTCGGCAGTACCGCCGCCGAATTGAAATTCGCCACTGCCAGCGGAAAAGCCGAGTTCAGCGACGCGCCTTTACCAAACAGTCTGTTCCCGCAGATTGGCAATACCAACGCGCCTTTCGTGCTACAAACCCTTCGTTCTCACGATCAATACAACACCACCATTTACGGATTGGACGATCGCTATCGGGGCGTTTATGGGCAGCGGGAAGTCCTGTTTATCAACCCGCAGGATTTGGCGGATTTAGGTTTGGCGGATGGTAATCAGGTAGAAATTGAAACGCTGTGGAATGACGGTATTACCCGTAAGGTTAACGGTTTTAAACTGGTCAGTTATGACATTCCCCGTGGCAATCTGGCGGCCTATTATCCGGAAACCAATCCATTAGTCCCGCTATCAAGTTTTGGCGATCAAACCCATACGCCAACGTCCAAATCTATTCCGGTGGTGATACGTCCGTGGCAAGAGCCACGCTCGCAACGTATTGCCTGAGTTAGAAATATTTCTCTTATGCAGGGCATTCATTATGCCCTGAATTATTTAAGGGATTTGTGCATCAGAGTGATATGACGCTTGCCCGACGCGGCTGATTCGCGTAAAACTGTCAGCCGCGAATCACTCGACTCACTACACCATTCACTGGACGATATGTTTCAAGATAACCCGCTGCTGGCGCAGCTTAAACAGCAACTTCACACTCAGACCCCACGCGTTGAAGGCGTGGTAAAAGGGACTGAGAAAGGCTTTGGCTTTCTTGAGGTAGATGGGCAGAAAAGTTACTTTATCCCACCGCCGTATATGAAGAAGGTCATGCACGGCGACCGTATAGTCGCCACTCTTCATACCGAAAAAGATCGTGAAATTGCTGAGCCAGAGTCTCTGGTCGAGCCTTTTCTCTCTCGCTTTGTCGGTAAAGTGCAGAGAAAAGATGACCGCCTGTCGATTATTCCAGACCATCCTTTGCTGCGGGATGCTATCCCTTGTCGTCCGGTACGCGAGTTAACCCACGATTTCCAAAACGGTGATTGGGCCGTAGCCGAAATGCGCCGCCATCCGCTAAAAGGCGATCGCGCTTTCAACGCTGATTTAACCGCCTTTATCACTCATGCCGACGATCATTTCGTTCCGTGGTGGGTCACCCTCTCCCGTCATAATCTGGAGCGCGAAGCGCCAACCATGGTGGCCGCAGAACTAAAGCAGGACGGTTTGGAGCGTGAAGACTTAACTGCACTGAACTTCGTTACTATCGACAGCGCCAGCACCGAAGATATGGACGATGCGCTGCATGTGGCAGACAAAGGCGACGGCAATCTGTTGCTGACTATCGCCATTGCCGATCCGACCTCCTACGTGGACGAAAACAGCGAGCTGGATCTGATTGCGCGTAAACGTGCTTTCACCAACTACCTACCGGGCTTCAACATCCCGATGCTGCCGCGAGATCTGTCCGATAACCTGTGTTCTTTGCGTCCGAATGAGCGCCGTCCGGTACTGGTTTGTCGGGTTACCATCGCCGAAGACGGTACGCTGGGCGATGATATTTCATTTTCTGTCGCCTGGGTCGAGTCTAAAGCCAAGCTGGTTTACGATGAAGTGTCTGACTGGCTGGAAAATCAAGGTGACTGGCAGCCGCAGAACGCCGAAATCGCTGAGCAAATCAAGCTGCTGCAACGCGTATGTAACGCGCGTAACGCCTGGCGTCAGAAGAATGCGCTGGTGTTTAAAGATCGTCCAGACTACCGCTTCCTGTTGGGTGAGAAAGGCGAAGTGCTGGATATCATCGTTGAGCAACGCCGCATTGCCAACCGCATTGTGGAAGAATGCATGATTACCGCCAACGTCTGTGCTGCCATTGTGCTGCGCGAGCGTCTGGGCTTTGGAATCTATAACGTTCACACCGGTTTTGACCCGGCCCTAGTCGAGCAGGCAGCGGCAGTGCTGAAAACCAACGAAGTGGAAGCCGATCCTCAAGCTCTACTGACGTTACCGGGCTTCTGCGAACTGCGTCGCCATCTTGATTCGTTGCCAACCCAGTTCCTCGATAGCCGTATTCGTCGTTTCCAGACCTTTGCGGAAATCAGCATCGAGCCAGGCCCGCACTTTGGCTTAGGTTTAGAGGCTTACGCCACCTGGACATCGCCAATTCGTAAATACGGCGATATGGTTAACCATCGGCTGCTGAAAGCGGTGATTACCGGTCAACAGGCCGAAAAACCGCAGGAAGAGATTACCGTTCAACTGGCCGAACGCCGCCGCCTGAACCGTATGGCCGAGCGCGATGTAGGTGACTGGCTGTACGCCCGTTATTTACAGCCAAGCGCGGGTACCGATACCCGTTTCCCAGCGGAAATTATCGATGTGACTCGCGGTGGTTTACGCATTCGTTTACTGGATAACGGCGCGGTCGCCTTTATTCCTGCGCCATTTATTCACGCGGTGCGTGATGAGATGGTGTGCAGTCAGGAAACCGGCACCGTACAAATCAACGGTGAAGTGGTTTACCGTCAGAGCGATAAAATCGAGGTTGTCATCGCGGAAGTCCGTATGGAAACCCGGAATGTGATCGCCCGCCCAGCCGCCTGAAACTAGGTGTTGTTCGTTAAAAACCGTGTGGATAGCCAACTATCCCGCGGTTTTTTTTTTATTCTTTTTGCCTATTCCCCCACTGACTTCCCCAGTCAAAAAAACCTGTCAGCTCGCAATTTGTCAGCAAATGCAAACAATATTGACATTAAAATAATTCGTTCATCACAGATTTCGCTCTATGGGCTTTTCTTCCACGTTGAAGATCATATGTTAACGAGTCGTTAATCAAATAGACCTACACCCTCACACTCTGCCCCTACCAACAAAGGAGTTGTTGTTCATGAAAAACGTCAAGACCGCCGTTATCTGGCTGATTGTGGCGTTAATCGGTGCTTTTGCCTTTGCCATGCTGGCACTCAGCCGCGGCGAACACGTAAATGCTATCTGGTTAGTTATCGCCGCGGTAGCCTGCTACAGCATCGCTTACCGTTTCTACAGCCTGTTTATCGCCAAGAATATCTTTGAGTTGGATGATCGCCGCCTGACGCCCGCCGAACGGCGCAATGACGGTCTGGACTACGTTCCGACCAACAAATGGGTGCTGTTCGGCCACCACTTTGCCGCCATCGCCGGTGCAGGCCCGCTGGTCGGGCCAATTCTGGCCGCACAAATGGGCTTTTTGCCGGGCACTATCTGGATCTTGGTCGGCGTCATGATGGCCGGGGCAGTGCAAGACTTCCTGATTCTGTTTATTTCAACCCGCCGAGATGGTCGCTCGTTGGGTGAAATGGCGAAGCAAGAGCTGGGGGCATTCGCCGGGGTGATTACCATGCTTGGCGCATTGGGGGTCATGATTATTATCCTGTCCGCCCTAGCGTTGGTGGTGGTCAAAGCGCTGGCAGATAGCCCGTGGGGGTTATTCACTATCGCCGCCACCATTCCTATCGCGCTGTTTATGGGCGTGTATATGCGCTACCTGCGTCCGGGGAAAATTGCTGAGGTTTCCCTGCTCGGTTTCGTGCTGATGATGGCCGCCATTATTTACGGTGGAAATATTGCCCTTCACCCTTATTGGGGACCGTTCTTCACGTTACACGGCACTACCCTGACCTGGGTATTGGTGATCTACGGTTTTGTTGCCTCAGTGCTGCCGGTCTGGCTGTTACTGGCTCCTCGTGATTATCTGTCTACCTTCCTGAAAATCGGCGTCATCATTGGTTTGGCTATCGGAATTGTCTTCGCTATGCCGGAAATGAAGATGCCTGCGGTATCCCGGTTTATTGACGGCAGTGGCCCGGTGTTCTCCGGCAGCCTGTTCCCGTTCCTGTTTATCACCATTGCCTGCGGAGCTATCTCTGGCTTCCACGCCCTGGTTTCCAGCGGCACCACGCCTAAATTGGTAGAGCGGGAAAGCCACATTCGCTTTATTGGCTACGGCGCGATGCTGATGGAATCTTTCGTCGCTATCATGGCTTTGATTTGCGCCTCGGTGATCGATCCCGGCGTTTACTTCGCCATGAACTCACCGGCAGCGCTGATCGGGACTACCGTGGAAAGCGCCTCGGCGGCGATCAATAGTTGGGGATTTGTGGTGACGCCGGAAGTGTTAACCATGATTGCCAAAGACGTGGGCGAAAACTCCATTCTGTCGCGAGCCGGTGGCGCGCCGACCTTCGCCGTGGGTATGGCTCATATCATTAGTGAAGTCTTTAATAGCCGCAATATGATGGCGTTCTGGTATCACTTTGCCATACTGTTTGAAGCTATGTTTATTTTAACCGCAGTGGATGCAGGAACCCGCGCCTGTCGCTTTATGGTGCAGGATTTGGTCGGCGTAGCGGTACCAAGTCTGGCCAATAACCGTTCCTGGTTCGGTAATCTGGCGGGAACCTCCGTCGCCGTCGCTTGCTGGGGCTTTTTCGTCTACCAAGGGGTGGTTGACCCATTGGGCGGGATTAATACTCTTTGGCCACTGTTCGGCATTGGTAACCAGATGCTGGCGTCGATGGCGCTGATTCTGGGCACCGTGGTGCTGTTCAAAATGAAGAAACAGCGCTATGTCTGGGTGACGATTGTTCCCACTATCTGGTTGTTTATTACCTCGATGACCGCCGGTTGGCAGAAGATTTTCCATGAAAAACCGAGCATTGGTTTCCTGGCGCAGGCAAAGAAATTCTCAACCGGCGTAGAACAAGGGGTACTGATTGCTCCGGCCAAAAGCTTTAAAGACATGGAAACTATCGTGTTTAATAACCAGATTAACGCCGCCCTCTGCGCTTTCTTTATGTTAGTGGCGGTAACTATGCTGATTTCAGCATTCTTCGTGGTGCGTCGGGCGCTGAAATCCAGTCAACCCACCGCTCATGAGAGCGAAATTGTATTACGCGAGGAGGTCGCTCGTGGTTAATTCAAGTTTAATTTTCCAGCATAAATCTGCCGCTGCGCGATCTGGGCTGCATATCCTGCGCTGTGTTCCTTTAGCTCCGTTGATGCCCCAGCCGAAAAGTCTGTGGGGAAAAATGAGGCTGATCGCCAAGCGAACTGCTCAGAGTTTTCGTTTGATGGTTGGCGTGCAGGATTACGGTAATTATCTGCAGCATATGCGGCGTCATCATCCGGAAAAAATGCCGATGACCGAACGGGAATTCCACCGTTATTGTCTGGATGCGCGTTTCCCTAGTCAGGGGGGAAAGTTAGGGAAATGCCCGTGTTAGCAGAGATTCCAGCCTGATATTCCGCCTAGACAGGCAAAGAATCAAGTGACGACGTAACGCCTCATCCGCAACGATGAGGCGTTTTTATTGGGTGAAAAACCAAAATCAGCGCAGTGTCTAATTCACAGGACAGTTAACTCAGCATCGGCGACCCAAATGCGCCCTGCCAGTCGTGTTCAAACTGCTCGACCGCAGCCTGTACCGCCGGCGTTGAGATCAACTGTTCGGCGACGTCTACCGGCAGAGTAACCGACTGACAGCCCGCCAGCAGGCAATCCAAAACCTGCCTCGGCGTGCGGAAACTGGCCGCCAGCACTTTGGCCTGCGGCGCGTGTAAATTCAGTAGTTGCTGCAACTCACGCACCATGGCCACGCCATCCTGACCTTGCGCATCTAACCGGTTGACATAAGGCGCTACATACTCTGCCCCCGCCAGCACCGCCAGCAATCCCTGACCTGCACCGTACACGGCAGTACCCAAGGTTGGAATCGACATAGTTTTCAACTTCTTAATTGCCGCCAGCCCCTCGCTGGTCACCGGAATTTTCACTACCAACCCCGGTACGCGTTGAGACAATAACATCGCCTCCGCCACCATTCTCTCGCTATCACGGGCAATCACCTGAGCAAACAGCTTGCCGGTTCCTCCCAGAGCATCTCGCAGAGCAGGCAGCACTTCCCAGATCGGTTTTCCCTCTTTCGCCAGAATACTCGGGTTAGTGGTCACACCCTGTAAAGGCAAGATACGCGCCAACCGTTTTACCGCAGTCACGTCCGCCGTATCGAGATAAAGCTCCATGGGGATCTCCTGATTCAATAAATGTGAGTGCCAAGATCATATGACTAATCATAAACTAATCGAGGGTATTATAGGGTGATCGCTATCATAGCTGTTTAACCGCCGAGCTGGCAGCGGGCCAAAATGGATGTTTCTTATGATTCCATTCGGGTATTGCGCAGCCCGACGGCCAGACCTTCCGCCAGATGACGACCTCTGTCAGGTATCATTCAGTTTTACAGCCTTATCGAGGCAAAATCCCTGTGCTATTCTGGATTAATTGCCATACGTCAGGCCATTACTACGCCGCGCCATTTCTCGCCGCATAGCGCGACTTTTGCCCATTTGTGCAACAATTTAATACGCAGACAGGCTCATCCCATCGGCGTAAATAGTGGAGATTAAGATGGCGGAAATCGTATTTAACCGTGAACAGACCCGTCTCATGGCGCAAAAAATCCAGCGCTATCTGGAGCGCGAACATCAGTTCAAATTAGGCGATTTTGACGCCGAATTTTTATTGGATTTTTTTACCCAGGAACTCGGCGCTCATTATTATAATCAAGGTATTGCCGATGCTATTGCACAAGTAGAAGCCAAAATGGAAAATATGGTGGATACCCTGCTGTGGCTAGAGAAACCCGTCCATAATTAATCAGAAAGGCCAACCAATCAGGATTGCTCGTAACAAACGGTGACTTCAGGTTTCAGCAAATGCGGATAACCTTGGGCCTACATACATAATGGGCAATCAGGAAGTCACCATCGATTGGAGAGCATGAGCTATCGTTCTTATTGATTAATCGTGCGATTTTACGTACTTCCTCGCTTTTACCTGTCGATAGGTGTCAAATTAAGACTATTTACCTATTAAATGTTTATTAGTGATTTATACTATTTTCTACGGGTTATTTTCCGTCAAATTATCATTAATCTGGCATTTAAGTCAGATTAACGTTTTATATACCGCTACTTTAAAAAATGACCCACCAGCTAAAGTTGGAGTACTGCCTATACTTATTGAGGTAACTCCAGCGGGATAATGTCCGGCAGCCCAGGTGTTAATGGACAATATTCCAGGCCAACGTCAGGAGAATTTATGATGATTATGACTAAACGATTTGCTACCGCCGCACTGGCTATTACTTTAGCGTTATCCCTGAGCGCCTGCTCCAATATGTCCAAGCGCGATCGTAATACCGCTATAGGTGCCGGTGCCGGCGCCGTGGGCGGTGCCGTACTGACTGGCAGCACACTGGGTACGTTAGGTGGTGCAGCTATTGGTGGGGTTATCGGGCATCAGGTGGGTAAATAATAAGGCTATTTATTCCCCTTATTGATTGATCCACTGAAATATCTTTCGCTGCGGCGGTGATTGAAACCGCAGCGAAAGTTGTTGCTTAAATAACGTTGCTATCAGTCCTGCTGCATACCAAGCGATTATTTCAGATGATAAAAGACTGATGGGCGGAATAAATGAGAGATGTCAGAAAATAGTCGACCCCTAACAGGTATTATCCTGATATCAACCTCCGGCCAGCTTGACCTTCATTCCTTTAGCTTCCAATAACTGCTTCAATAGCTCCCGCTTATCACCCTGAATTTCGATAACGCCATCTTTTAATGAACCACCGCAGCCGCATTTTTTCTTTAATTCCGCCGCCAGTTTCTCTAGCATTTCATCACTGCCATCAACGCCGGTAATCAGGCATACGCCTTTACCTTTACGCCCGCTGGTTTGTCGTTGGATACGGACTATGCCGTCGCCCTTTGGACGCTCAGCCTTGACCACGGGTTCGTCAATGCGCCCGGTTTCCGTTGAATACACCAATCGGTTATTATCGTTAACCATTAAGCCCCCTTCACCAAAGATGCCCGAATATCTCGCAGCGTTTGCGCCGGATTTTCTGATTGCGTAATCGGACGCCCGATCACCATATAATCTACACCGGCCGCCAGCGCCTGGTGTGGCGTCATAATCCGGCGCTGATCCCCTGCCTCACTGCCTACGGGACGAATACCCGGTGTCACCAACTTAAAGTCACTGCCGCAGCTCTGTTTTAAACGTACCGCTTCCTGCGCAGAACAGACCACGCCATCCAGGCCACAGTTTTTAGTCAGTTTAGCCAGACGCTCGGCGTGATCGGCCGGATCGGCGTCAATACCGATGCCGAGTAAGTCTTCTTTTTCCATACTGGTCAGCACGGTCACGGCTATCAACAGCGGAGCCTGTGCGCCATAAGGCAACAATGCTTCTTTTGCCGCCGTCATCATACGCGCGCCGCCGCTGGCGTGGACATTCACCATCCAGACGCCCATTTCCGCAGCGGCAGCCAAGGCTTTAGCGGTAGTATTTGGAATATCGTGAAACTTCAGATCGAGAAAAACCTCGAACCCACGCTGATGCAGATCACGTACCAACTTTGGGCCAAACAGGGTAAACATTTCTTTGCCGATTTTTAGCCGGCAATCGCGCGGGTCAACACGATCGGCAAACGCCAGAGCTGCGTTTTTATCGGCATAGTCCAATGCGACCACAATCGGGGAAGATCCTGAGTCATTATTATTGGTTTTAGTATCCGACGTCATGTTTCTACCCTCTGTAATATATGCAAATAATCAAGGCTGCCTTTCGCGACTAACGGCGTGCTATCTATAACAGCCACTCAAAAATATTAACCGCCGGCATTCTACATGGCGTCGAGGGGAAATTACAGATTTCCGTCCCTGTTATCTCTCTAAGGATGACAGGGATAACCACGGCCATGACTGCGGCAAGGTGCCAGAGGTGCGAAATGTATAAATCATTGCGGAAAGGTCAATTTGGGTCAGTCTTGTTCGGTAGTTAATAACCGGTAGAAAGTAAAACAGTTTCAAGAAAGGTAAATTATCAATCAAATAAATTGAATGAGATTATCAGGAGTTTGAGATTTTCATTAATTTCAGATGCTATATCATTCAGTCCATCGGAAGACATCGCCTTCCACTTAATCATAATGGACTGGAGTTTCACATGAAAAACATCAAATATATCGCCTCTGCCTTAGTTCTTTCCCTAGCATCTTTCACCAGCATGGCTTCAACCAGCGTGAACACCCAACAGTCAGCAAGTTTGAATAAAACTGGCGTAATCTCTGTCAGCAACGCCGGTACTCTGACCGAACTGGAAAACGCGCTGGCTCAAAAAGCACAGGCCGCAGGGGCAAAATCTTTCCAGATCACCTCTGCCAGCGGCAATAATAAGCTGCACGGCACCGCCGTTATTTATCAATAATTAGCGGTTTCGCACCCCATTACGAAATAAGTAATTTCATGTAGCTATGACAAGAAGAGCGCCGATGCGCTCTTTTTTGCATTTGACATATGAATTTTTTGTGAATTTTATGTTATCAACTAGACAGCGCGCTAAACCTCACATAGCTTGGTACTTTCCCCTGCTTAAAGGTGACATGATGAGCGAAGTATCGACCTTAACCATTAAAATCCCTCTGGAATTAAAAGAAAAGATTAAAGCCGCTGCGCTGGAAAAACAGTTTTCGCTCAGCTCCGAAGTCTGTGAACGACTGGAGCAGAGTTTTAATCCGGCAGCCAAAAATGCCAAAGCTGGCCGAAAGGACGGGAAAACGCATCACAGCGAGATTGATAACCAGGGAATTGAAGAGATTTCCGAACAGCCGCTGAGTCAGAAAGAGTTGAAGAAACTGCGTCAGTTGCTCAAAGATGGCGTTAAACCGGCGCAAAAGAAGAAATAGAAAATGACATGATTAGGGTGAGAAAAGTTCTCACCCTGCTGTTTGCTGCCCACCACCCATCGCCGGTAAACAATCTTCAGCGATTATTGCCCATCCAGCCCACGAATCGGTTTGACCGACGCCCAGGCGCGGCAAGATGGACAGTGCCAATAGAGCGAATGTGCGGTAAAACCGCATTTATGGCAGCGATAGCGCGGTTTTGTTCTGATCTGCTCGCCCACCATATCCCGCAGCAGTAGCAAACTTTCTTTGGCTCGCCCTTCTTCCGCATCAGCCAAATGGTAATCCATTAAACGATAGAATACCCGCATGGTTGGATGGCGTTGTAGCTGGCGGTTAATATATACCTGTGCCACATCGCGCCCGTCTTGCTGTTCCAGAATTTCTGCCAGCATCAGCTCAGCGGTGGCGCCGGTATTGTCTTCTACGCAACGCTTCAGGAAATCAGACCACGCCTGCGGTTGCTGTAAATGCTGGTAGCAATCGTGCAGCATCGGTAGCGCCTCGCTGACCACTTCTTTATCCTGTTCCAGCACTTGCTGTAAAGCTTCCGCGGCTTTGGCAAAATCGCCGCGCGCCATATGAACGCGCCCAAGCATTATTGACACTCTGGCGCAGTCTTTATCGGCGCTGGCAGCCTTTTTCAGCAACCCCATCGCCTTATCCAGATCGTCGCTTCCCATGGCTTGCAACGACAGTTCGCAATAGAAATGCGCAATTTCGCTACGCTGCTTATCTTTGCCCAACTTCACCAGTTTTTCTGCGACTTCAATGGCTTTGATCCAATCGCTGGTGGCCTGATGGATAACCAGAAGTTGCTGTAAGGCTCCAACGCGAAAGTCAGCTTCTTCAATCAGTTGGGTAAACATGTCTTCGGCGCGGTCATACAGCCCGGCGGCCATATAGTCGCGGCCTAATTGCTGAATGGCCAGCAGGCGTTGTTCAAAGGTCAGTGATGCACTTTCCATCAAAGCCTGATGGATACGAATGGCGCGGTCAACTTCACCACGCGAACGGAAAAGGTTACCTAAAGTAAGATGCGCTTCAACGGTGGAGCTGTCCTCTTTCAACATATCGAGAAAGAGATCGACCGCTTTGTCCTGCTGATTGGATAAAAGGAAATTAACCCCTGCCACGTATTCACGAGACAGGCGGTTGGCATCCTGTTGTTTATCCTGCTGAGCGCTTCTGCGACCCATGTACCAGCCATAGGCGGCAGCCACGGGCAACAGCAGAAACAGCAGTTCTAACATAGAGAATTATTCCTTGCTGACAGCAGGCTGAGTCGCAGAGTGACGATCTTCAGCAGGTTGTTCCAGTTGCAGTTCAAGCCGTTTGATTTTGCGCTCTGCTCGTCCCAGAGAAATGCGGACACGTAGATAAAACAGGCCGCAAATAATCCAACCCAAGATCAACCCAATGGCAAACAATGTTGCTAATAACGTTGATACGCGGTATTCGCCCTGAGCCAATAAGTAGTTAAAGGTAACAACCTGATCGTTATTCGCCCCTAACGTGACTGATATCACGAAAATAACCAGTACTAACAAAAAAATCAGCAAATATTTCACGTTCTTTCCCATAGGCCGGATTACCCGACGAATTATGCCAAAAAAGTGGCGACATGACGTTATAAATTAACACTGACCCTGTGCGCAAATAAACCCTGAAGCGCGATAAAGCACGATCTTGAACGCTATTTTGACTTTTTACCGCTTTCATTTAAAAAATAATGAGAAACGCCCGCAATTATAAGCCAAAGTAAAGATATGGGGCGTCTGTAACCAAAAGCCAATAGCGCCGTCAATCAGATTTCCATAACCCCTGATTATAACCGTTGATCTCGCTGCTCAATTTCTTTTTGCTCTTGCGGCGGAATAGTCAATGGGCCGATCCAACGCTGAACCCCCATCGTGGCCAGTGCCACCAGCAAACCACTAATTAAGGTCGCGACAATCAGATCCTGCGGCCAATGCATGCCTAGCACCAGACGGCTACCCATCACGCCCGTCGCCCATACCATTAATAATCCGACGGTTTTGTAATGACGGCGTGGCCAAAGCAACCCAACGCCCAACAATGCCCAGGTTGCCGCAAAAACCGTATGTCCGGAGGGAAAAGCAAATCCGGTTTCAAAGCGCCAGTGTTTGACCAGCCATTTTGGTACCAGCGTTTGATTCTGAAGCTGCTCTTTCACCATCGCGCTGCGTTCTTTACGAGGCAACTGGTAGAACTCTTCACTGGTTAAGTGATTCTGATTTTCCAGCCAGACCACGAACGGGCGCGGTTCCTGCACCTGTTCTTTAATCAGAGATTTCACGCCCTGCCCGAAAACAATAACCAACGTTAATATCATCAGCAGACCCACTGCCGGTTTAAGGCGAAAACGCAGACACCACAAAAACCAACCGCTCAGGATAACGCTGGTCGCGATACCCCAAGGTGCGGTGACAGTCTCCGTTAGCGCAAAAAGTCCTTTAAGCCAAAATCCGGATGCGCCGGGCTGCCAATGCCAACCGGAGATCCAGACCGCTATGGGCATAAGTAATAAAAGAACAGTCCCAATCATGATTCGCTTTGCGATGTTTAACATCAAATATCCTTTTCTTTACTCAGCCTTAATCTTAGCCGCAGGCCATTTTTACTTCATTGATAATATACGTAAAATTGATTGGATAGCGAAGTTATCTGTTACCCTCTCTTTCATCGCTCATTTGTTGAACAGCTAATAATTTGAACTTATGGCAATATAAATAATCAAGTGTAGCGAAAGTTATAATTCGAGCGTTTCACTGGTTAAACCGCGAATCTGAAAGTAGGATGCGCTACAATAATTGTATAAGAGCCTGATGTATTAATATGAACACTAACATGCAGCTAAAACGTGTAGCAGAAGCCAAATTGCCTACTCCGTGGGGCGATTTTTTGATGGTCGGTTTTGAAGAACTGGCAACCGGTCACGACCATCTGGCATTGATTTTTGGTGATATTTCAGGTAACACACCGGTGCTTTCCCGGGTTCATTCCGAATGTCTGACCGGCGATGCCCTGTTCAGTTTACGCTGCGATTGCGGGTTCCAGTTGGAAGCCGCGCTGGCTCAAATCGCGGAAGAAGGCCGTGGAGTGCTGATTTATCACCGTCAGGAAGGTCGCAATATTGGCTTGTTAAATAAAATCCGCGCTTATGCGCTACAGGATTTGGGTGCAGATACCGTGGAAGCCAACTATCAGCTGGGTTTTGCCGCCGATGAACGCGATTTCACCCTGTGTGCTGACATCTATAAACTATTGGATATCAAAGAAATTCGCTTATTGACTAACAACCCGAAGAAGGTCGAAATTCTGACTGAAGCCGGAATTAACATCGTTGAACGCGTGCCGCTTTTAGTGGGTCGTAATCCTAAAAACGAACATTATATGGCGACCAAAGCGGCTAAAATGGGGCATTTGCTCAGCAAATAATGCAGGCGAGGTTTTACCGCCGATAGGTTTTTATCCCTACATTTTATCCTTCAATTATTATCGACATAAATATTAGTCAAATCATAAGTATTGCGCGCAATATAATCATCTGCACATAGAGCTGCACCTTAGACGTGCGCCTACAAAGGGTGGCCTAATTGCCACCCTTTTCGTTACAACGTCACCTACCTACCCTAGCGGATTACAGCATCTTGCGAATGACATAGTGTAAAATGCCATCGTTCTGGAAGTAGATCAGCTCATTACCGGTATCAATACGACAGCGAGTATTGACGATTTCCTGTCGACCATCGGCGTAAGTCAGCGTCACCGGCACCTGTTGCCCCGGTTTCAGATTCTGCATTCCACTCACGCTGATGGTTTCATCCCCACTTAACCCTAAAGTCTTACGGGTTACGCCCTGCGGAAATTCCAACGGTAAAATGCCCATCCCAATCAGATTAGAACGATGAATACGCTCGAAGGATTCGGCAATCACCACGCGAATACCTAACAAACGCGGCCCTTTCGCAGCCCAATCGCGGCTGGAGCCAGAACCGTATTCTTTACCGGCTATCACCGCCAGCGTCACTTTTTCCTGCTGGTATTGCATCGCCGCGTCATAAATCGCCATGATATTGTTTGAAGGAATATGTCGCGTCATTCCCCCTTCCACTCCCGGTACCATTTCATTGCGGATACGAATATTGGCAAAAGTGCCGCGCATCATGACTTCGTGGTTTCCTCGACGCGAACCGTAGGAGTTAAATTCCTTGATTTCCACACCGCGGTCCCGCAAATAGCGGCCAGCCGGACTATCTAGTTTGATATTGCCTGCGGGAGAAATATGGTCGGTGGTGACAGAGTCCGCCAAAATCGCTAGAATCCGCGCATTCTGGATATCCTGCACCGGTTCAGGTTCCGCCTTCATATCACTAAAGAAGGGAGGATGGCGAATATAGGTAGAATCAGCCTGCCAATCGTAGGTCGGAGTGCTTTCTACCACAATAGCCTGCCAGTTCTTGTCTCCGCTAAAGACTTCCGCATATTCCTTGCGGAACATTTCGGTTTTAACTTCTTCCACCGCTTTGGCAATTTCCTTTCCACTCGGCCAGATATCTTTCAGATACACAGGCTTACCATCATGACCTTCCCCTAAGGATTCGGTCGTGAGATCCAGCTTCATATTCCCTGCCAACGCATAGGCCACCACCAACGGCGGTGAAGCCAGCCAGTTGGTTTTTACTAGCGGATGAATGCGTCCCTCGAAGTTACGGTTACCTGACAGCACGGCACCGACGGTTAAATCACCGATTTTGATAGCTTTTTCAATTGGATCCGGTAATGGCCCGGAGTTGCCAATACAGGTAGTACAACCGTAGCCCACCAGATTAAAGCCCAGATTATCCAGATAAGGCGTTAATCCCGCTGAATTAAGATACTCGGTCACGACTTTCGAACCAGGGGCCAAAGACGTTTTTACCCAAGGTTTGGTTTTCAACCCTTTTTCTACGGCGCGCTTAGCCAGCAAACCCGCCGCCATCAGTACGCTCGGGTTTGAGGTATTGGTACAGGAAGTAATGGCCGCAATCACTACAGCGCCATTTTCCAGCTGATGATTTTCCCCGTTCAGTGAAAACTCAATCTGCTCAACCTTATCTTTCTTACCCTCAATTTCCAACTCGCCAAAAGCGTTAAACGCCTGAGGGACTTTCGGCAACGCCACGCGATCCTGCGGCCGTTTCGGCCCGGCCAGACTGGATTCCACGCTACCGAGATCCAAAGATAATGAACTGGTAAACACTGGCTCATCCCCCGGATGACGCCAAAGCCCCTGTGCCTTGCTATAGGCTTCTACCAGTGCAATTTGCGCATCGCTGCGCCCGCTCAAGCGCATATAACTCAGCGTGACCTCATCGACCGGGAAGAAACCGCAGGTTGCGCCGTATTCCGGCGACATATTGGCGATAGTGGCTCGATCAGCCAAAGGTAAATCGGCCAGTCCGTCGCCGTAGAATTCAACAAATTTCCCCACCACCCCGTGTTTTCGCAACATTTGGGTGACGGTAAGCACTAAATCGGTGGCGGTGATGCCTTCGCGAATTTTCCCCGTCAGCTTGAACCCCACCACATCAGGAATCAGCATGGATACCGGTTGGCCCAACATCGCCGCTTCCGCCTCAATCCCGCCGACGCCCCAGCCTAGAATCCCCAGGCCGTTAATCATCGTGGTGTGAGAATCGGTTCCGACCAAGGTATCCGGATAGGCAACCCGTTTATCGCCCTGCTGTTCCTGCCACACCGTTTGCCCCAGGTATTCCAAATTCACTTGGTGACAAATACCGGTGCCCGGCGGCACCACGCGGAAGCGATTAAAGGCTTTTTGCCCCCAACGCAGGAAGATATAACGTTCGTGGTTGCGTTCCATTTCCAGCCGGACGTTTTCCCCAAAGGCGTCTTTATCGCCAAATTCATCAACGGTAACCGAATGGTCAATCACCAGATCGACCGGTGACAGCGGATTAACCTGATTGACATCGCCGCCCAAACGGTGAACAGCTTCCCGCATCGCGGCCAAATCGACCACGGCCGGTACACCAGTGAAATCTTGCATCAGCACGCGCGCGGGCCGATAGGCAATTTCGCGATCGGCATGTCCATCCTTCAGCCAATCAGCGACGGCCGCCAGATCCTCTTCATGTACCGTATCGCCATCGATGTGGCGTAATAGATTTTCCAGCAGGACTTTCATAGATTTAGGTAGCCGGTCAATATCACCTAACAGCGGAGCCACTTTCGGCAAGCTGTAATAGTGATATTCCGTACCTAACGCGACCAGCGTGGTCATACTCGTTTTTCGTAGATCCAACGACATAGCGGCTCCTTTGTTGTTCTGTACAGAGGGTTTTTATTGGGATATTGGTGCAGTCCGGCGGAGAATAACCCGCTCGGTTATAGGGTTTGATTTAAATATAACACAAAGATAGGTTAACATTCTGATAACAACGCATTTGTCTATAGCGATAGGTAAAATCGATTAAAGGTGTTTTTTACCGGGAAATCAGATCCTTTGCGTAAGGATAATTCAGTATGACAATAGGAAAATATGGAGGACAATTACCGATCGCACTGATAAAAATGAAAACGCCTGTTTCTACCGTACCGCCCCGAGACGCTTTCCAAGTCGTACGTTTATGACTGAGATCTATTACCCCGCGACTGACGTTTTCGAATCAGGGTGGAACTCTTTTATCTCAATAATTGAATTTAATTATTTTTTAAACGACAGTGATATAAATCTTAATTAAACACGGTGGTTGGATGAGGTGAAAATATCCCGTAGCGTTCTTTCCCTTGCCATATTCTGATGCTATTCATCGAGAAGGCATTTTTATCATCTCATCATTAAAAATCGGCCAGTCTATATCGTATTTGGTTTTTATTGGCTTGACCGTGTTAGCAGCAGAACCGATTGCCACGAATGTGATGTTGAAAGAAAAACCGGCTAATTTTAAGTAGAATCAGTGATATTGACACCGCGAGTAACCACCAAATTTTCTTGATTACCCTTCGGTGACTCCATCGCCATTTTAGATACACAAATAATAATAGGGTTTTTTACCAACCACATTATCAATCGCCGCCTTAAAAAATGTCTGAAAATAGCAGAATAATCATTTAACAGTCAGCGAAAACAAAAATTTACTCACTCTATAGTCAGAGTAAACAATAGGATTATCTACATTTTTTTCGATTTTTTCTGCGGTAAAAATTCTTGGCGTACATCGCTGGCGCGATAAAGGTCATATTTTATAAAATTATTATCGATGGGATTTTTCACCGCACGGGTTGAGTGAATATGATGTAACTCATTTAGGACAGAAGTACCTCTATAACCAAACACTCTGGCCGGGACGCCAGCATCAGAGAGCGCGTTACTCATATATTGAGCTAAAGGCTTTTCGCTGTCTGCGGATTCGGCACTTTCCATTTGTAGCATTCTGATATCAACAGGTAGCCCGGCGGCGGTTAATAATGGCAGGAGATCTTTAGTCACCAGATTGGCCGTCGATAAATTAAAGTTTTCTAACGTATATTTACCCAATTTTGAGATTTCACCCTCCGGTTTACCGTATCCGGCGATATAGAGCTTCCCCAGAGAAGATGGATTCACTTCGTCCAGGCGAATGTATTGAGTTTTTTTCAATGCCAGATAACGCCCCAACGATCTAAATTTGTCTGGGTTTTTATTGTAATTAATCTTAATCAACTCTTTAGTTAAGCAACCGCCCAGTTTCTGAAATCGTTTTTCATTACTCTCGCTGTCCATATCTTTACTTTTATTTTTAGCCAACGCGGCCAAAGCCGTATTGCAAAACAGTTTCGGGTCGGCCAAAACAATAGGGTAAGGTTCCTTGCCTGATAGTATTCTTGAGCTATTTTTATCAATAACCTGACGCACTGAAACTTCATTATACAGTGGCAAATAGAAATAATTCTTTTTGAACATAACGTCTTGTTCTGGAGGTATCACTCCATTTTCTTTTAGTTTCGTCACCAATCTTTCAGCAATACCGCATTGTTCTATACCACTGATGTTTTTTACCCCAGTGATAGTATCGGAATAAATCTTCATCATGTTTTTTCGCCAATGCACATCGTTAGTCTGTTTTTTATTTATCGCAGATGACTGTGGTGCATATTTTATAACAGAAGGCCTTTGCAGCGTTGTTTTCATAGTTACCTCCAATAAGATACTTTCTAATTTATAGAGGTGAGAATAAGTAATATAATGCCTACGTCTATTATAAAACGCTCATTTCAGATTAAACATTTCATTAATTATTGATTGTCGACAATTATTAAAATATCCGATAATATTTATATCAATAATCTTTGACCGGTTGAAACTCATAATATCTATTTTTAGTAAAAATGGATGTTTTATTTTCACCTTAAAAAAAGAAAAACCGAAGGCCTGAGCATTCGGTTTCTACGGTGGCTACGCGATTAACGACTATGCGATTCACGCGCTCAAGAATAAAGATGATGCCCTTACTTGACCGGCAGCTTAATATCTTTAAACATGGCTTCAATATCTTCATTTGAACGTAAAGCAACCGCATTATCCACCACATCACGGGTCAGGTGCGGTGCAAAACGTAGAATAAAATCATACATGTAGCTGCGCAGGAAAGTACTGCGGCGGAAACCAATCTTGGTGGTGCTATAGGTAAAGATATCGCGGGCGTCTACCGTGACCAAATCAGGATCTTGAATCGGATCAACCGCCATGCTTGCGATAACCCCAACCCCTAAACCAAGGCGTACATAGGTTTTAATCACATCGGCATCGGTGGCGGTGAAGACGATTCGCGGCGTCAGTCCGGCGCGATTAAAAGCGGTATCCAGTTCGGAGCGCCCCGTGAAACCAAAGGTATAGGTCACAATAGGGTAAGCTGCCAATTCTTCAATAGTGACGTGCGCTTTTCCTGCCAACGGATGATCCGGTTTGACCACCACCGCGCGATTCCAGTGGTAGCACGGCAGCATAATCAAATCGTCATACAGATGCAGAGCTTCGGTGGCAATCGCAAAATCGGCGCTGCCTTTGGATACTGCCTCGGCAATTTGGGTCGGCGAGCCTTGATGCATATGCAGTGACACCCGCGGATAGCGTTCAATAAAACCTTTAATCACATTGGGTAAAGCGTAACGAGCCTGAGTGTGAGTGGTCGCAACATACAGTGAGCCTTTATCAGGGTAAGTATGTTCACCGGCAACGGCTTTAATCGCATCAACCTTCGATAATACTTCGCGGGCAATACGGATAATTTCCAGACCAGCCGGCGTAACCTGCGTCAAATGTTTACCGCTACGGGCAAAAATCTGAATACCCAGTTCATCTTCCAACATTCTGACTTGCTTACTGATTCCCGGCTGGGAAGTGTACAAGCCTTCAGCGGTCGAGGAGACGTTGAGATTGTGGTTTACCACCTCAACGATGTAACGTAGCTGCTGCAATTTCATATCTATACCATCCTAGGTTGAACGCTGTGATCATCTCACAGTTTGGTATATCGGTGTCACCCTGGTAAGCCAAATAGTTATTAAGTAAAAAACCATTAACGCTATTATGCCAACAGTACTGGAAGCGACTTTATAATATCTTTTAACGATAAGAAAAGTTTTAATATAACCACTATAACATTTTGCTTAGCGCTGTATAGAACTTAACAATAAAAAAACAATGGCCAACAATCTTGCCATACTCATCATTATCAAAAAAAATAAGTCGATCATATTTCGAAAATAGTCGGATTGTTAAAACTATAAAGCACTACTCCTACTTAGCCCATAAAAAAACCAGCCACAAAGACTGGTTTTATTAACAGGCATAGCGCTGCAATCACAGCGCCACAAAAACTGCCTTATTTTTTGGCTTCAACCCACTTGCCGTCGATATAGAACGCCGTCCAACCCGTGGCCTTCCCTTCCTTCTCTGACGAAACATACTGCTGTTTGGTCTTACGACTGAAGCGAACCAGGGTTTTGTTACCTTCTTTATCCGTTACCGGCGCATCGGCCAGATAACGCAGTTTCTCCGGTAAACGGTCCTTAAAGCGTACTAATTCTTCCACTAACGGCGCGCGGGTTTCGCGAGATTTAGGGAAAGTGTTAGCCGCCAGGAATACGCCCGCCGCACCGTCACGTAATACAAAGTAAGCATCGGATTTTTCGCACGGTAATTCAGGAAGCGGCACCGGATCTTCTTTAGGTGGAGCCACTTCGCCGCTGCGTAAAATTTTACGTGTATTCTTGCACTCGTCGTTAGTACAGCCCATGTATTTGCCAAAACGCCCTAATTTCAGGTGCATTTCGGAGCCACATTTCTCGCACTCAACGATTGGGCCTTCATAACCCTTAATGCGGAATTCACCTTCTTCGATCTCATAACCTTCGCAAGCCGGGTTATTACCACACACGTGCAGTTTACGGTGAGTATCGATCAGATAGCTGTCCATAGCGGTGCCACAAATCTGGCAGCGACGACGGGCGCGCAAGGCGTTAGTTTCCGCATCATCCCCTTCGAGAACGTTCAGTATTTCCGTTTCCGGCACCAGGTTAATGGTGGTTTTACAACGTTCTTTCGGCGGTAAGGCATAGCCAGAACAACCGAGGAATACGCCGGTGCTCGCGGTTCGAATCCCCATTTGACGGCCACAGGTCGGGCAATCAATGCTGGTCATCACCATCTGATTCGGGCGCATCCCGCCGTCTTCAGGATCTTTTTCCGCGGTTTCCAGTTGTTCGCTAAATTCGGCAAAAAACTCGTCGAGTACCGCTTTCCACTCAGCCTGATCGTTGGCGACCTGATCCAGACCACTTTCCATACGGGCGGTGAAATCATAGTTCATCAGCTCGCGGAAGTTCTCTTCCAGACGGTCGGTGACGATTTCACCCATTTTTTCCGCATAGAATCGGCGGTTTTCCACTCGAACGTATCCACGATCCTGAATGGTAGAAATGATAGACGCGTAGGTAGAAGGACGGCCAATACCGCGTTTTTCCAGTTCTTTAACCAAAGAAGCTTCGCTGTAACGCGCTGGCGGTTTGGTAAAGTGCTGGCTAGGAATCAGTTTTTGCAGATCCAGTTCACTGCCGACCTCAATCACCGGTAAGGTGCGATCTTCATCGCCTTTACGCAGCGCCGGCATGACTTTGGTCCAACCGTCAAAGCGTAGGGTTCGCCCTTTGGCACGCAACTGATAATCACCCGCCTGCACCGTGAGCGTAGTGGAATCATATTTCGCCGGCGTCATCTGACAGGCGACAAATTGACGCCAAATCAGCTGATACAGTTTCTGCGCATCCGCTTCCATGTCTTTCAACTGCTCGGCCAACACGTTGACATCCGATGGACGGATAGCTTCATGAGCCTCTTGAGAGTTTTCTTTGCTGCTGTACTGATTAGCCGCTGACGGCAGGTATTTTTCGCCGAAATTCTCGCCGATATAGCCACGCACCATGGTCAGCGCGTCCTGACTCAAATTGGTTGAATCGGTACGCATATAGGTGATATGACCCGCTTCATACAGACGCTGCGCCATCATCATGGTTTTCTTCACGCCAAAGCTCAAACGGGTACTGGCCGCCTGCTGCAAGGTAGACGTAATGAAAGGCGCACCCGGTTTGCTACTGGTCGGTTTATCTTCACGATCCAGTACTTTATAACGCGCAGTTTCAAGCAGCTTGAGCGCCGCATGAGTTTGTTCGCGATTAACCGGTTTGAACGGTTTATTGTGCGCATGGGTGACTTCCATTTGAATTGGAATTTCACCTTTGGCCAACAGGTCAGCATGCAGCTCCCAGTATTCTTCAGGAACAAAGGCTTTAATATCCTTTTCGCGCTCAACCACCAAACGTACCGCTACGGATTGCACTCGCCCAGCGGATAAACCGCGAGCAATTTTCTTCCATAGCAGTGGAGAAACCATGTAGCCCACCACGCGATCCATAAAGCGGCGAGCCTGCTGAGCGTTAACCCGGTTGATATTCAACTCACCCGGTTGGTTAAACGCTTGCTGAATAGCATTTTTAGTAATTTCGTTAAAAACCACGCGACTAAAACGCTTATCGTCACCGCCAATCACCTCCCGCAAATGCCAGGCAATAGCCTCTCCTTCGCGGTCAAGGTCGGTTGCGAGATAGATGTGGTCGGCGTTTTCCGCTAAAGCTTTTAGCTCGGCAACCACTTTCTCTTTGCCGGGCAGGATTTCATACTGCGCTTTCCAACCGTGATACGGGTCAACGCCCATACGGTTTACCAACGCAACCTTTTCGTCCTTTTTAACTTTCTTTTTGGGTTTGTCTTCTGTCTTGGTTTTATCTTCGGTTGAGTTAGCGCTCTTCTTGCTGGCTGAACCACTGGTCGGCAAATCACGAATGTGACCGACACTGGACTTAACCACGTAGTCATTCCCTAAATACTTATTAATAGTTTTGGCTTTTGCCGGGGACTCAACTATTACGAGAGCTTTACCCATAATTACCTTTACCTAAATTATTGCTTCTAAAAGAAGGTTTTTATCTCGCCATACCGCGGCATTCTGCATCTCTTTTTTATATTGCGGTACTTTTGCAGGAGATCAACATGTTTTTTGATCGCCGCCTCAACCCGACGATCCTAAAATCCGTATCAAACGCCCTCAAGATTTTTGTCTACGCCCAGAGGCCAGGGCATTAATTCAGCCCAATTGCGTCAACAAAACCTTCCACCTAGTAGTATAAAATCCCACACTGTACCTGATAAAAACCGCTGCGCAACCTAATTAACTCGGAATCTTAATTTAGCTAATCCCTTAAGGTTAAACGTTTGTTCACTCGCATAAACCTTAGCCTGTTTGCGGATAAACGCTAACCCGCAGTAGAATAGCGACAGAAATGACCTTAGAGGGAGAAAGATAATGTACGGTGAAACAACCCCGATTCAACGTCAGGCATTACTGACTGAAGCTAACGAAATAATCCAACAACATGAGGATTATCTGCACGGCATGGTGGCAACTGAAGTAGAGCAAAAAGGGCCGGTATTAGTTTTTCGCGGCGAATTCTTCCTGGATAAGGACGGGTTACCGACGGCGAAAACTACCGCCGTATTTAACATGTTTAAGCATTTGGCTCACGTGTTGTCGTCCAAATATCACCTGGTTGATTAACCACCGCTTTGGGGCATCTCAATTTTGCCCTGCGTCATAAAACAACAGGGGGCATTAGCCCCCTGCTTTCTTCTATTTATTACCTGACATTATTCCTGACACTGATTGCCAGCAGTGAGCCAATCGACTTACAGCAGTGGTTTCTCACCGCGCTGCCACCAGCGTAATAACAGGCGGTCGACGCTTTCTGCCGCACTACCGGTAAAACGCTCCATCAGACGTTTACGACGAGAATAACGCACGCCAATCACTTCGTGATTTTCCATCTCGGCAATCAGTAAATCATCGCTGGTGCCAATGGCATCAACCAGACCTTTTTCCTTTGCCTGAATGCCGAACCAATGTTCTCCGGTTGCCACCGAATCAATATCCAGTGAAGGTCGTTGTTGATGCACAAACTGCTTAAACAACTCGTGAGTTTCGTTCAGGTCTTCCCGGAATTTCTCGCGGCCCTGTTCGGTGTTCTCACCAAATAATGTCAGAGTGCGTTTAAATTCGCCGGCGGTATGCAATTCCACATCAATATCATTCTTTTTCAATAAGCGATGGAAGTTAGGAATTTGCGCAACAACGCCGATCGAGCCAATAATGGCAAAAGGCGCGGAAATAATGCGATCCGCGACACAGGCCATCATGTAGCCACCGCTGGCGGCCACTTTATCGACCGCCACCGTCAAACGCACGCCTGCATGGCGCAAACGTTCCAACTGGGACGACGCCAAACCGTAACCGTGAACCACGCCGCCGGGGCTTTCTAACCGCAGCAATACTTCGTCTTGCGGCGTCGCCACCGCCAGCACGGCCGAAATTTCTTCACGCAAAGAGGTCACCTCATGCGCATCGATGCTGCCTTTGAAATCCAGCACATACAGGCAAGGTTTCACCGCGGCAATAGCACCGGCCTTGGCGCGTTCTTTTTTCAGTTTCAGATCGGCTTTTTGCTGTTTTTTAAACTCTTTGCTCCAGATTTTCCGCTCGGCGGATGACATACGCGCTAGACGCATTTCCCGCTGGGTTTCCCGATACTGTTCGCCGAGATCCACCAGATTCAATTCACCCTTTGCACCTTGCTTGCGTTGCCCAAGGCTTACCACCAGCAGAACCAGTGCCCCAATAGCCACAACAACAGTGATAACCTTGGCTAGAAACAGCCCATACAGTGAAATTAACTCCACACATTCCGCCTTTCTTAATCAGTGTTGAAAGAGAGTATTTGCATTCTAGCGAACACCTGACTCGCCGTCTTGCGCAAATGATGAATTGCATTAGTTTCTCTTAAATATAAGAATGAATGTTATTCAGTAGCGGAAAAATGAAACGAAATTACCTCTAAATTGTTACAGACAAAAACATCTTCAGGGTCTTTCTGATTGAAAATGCATTTTGTTTCAGGCATATAGGAGTAATGACTTTTTCTGATGCTCGCCATTTTCGCGCAAGATAGTCAGTAGGTTGAGCTTAGGTTCGATCGAGTTCCCTTCCGTTATCCTGCTTTGTTAACTGCCTGCTATCGCGCAAACCTGCCGATAGTGAGAGGAGTTGTTATGCATTATCAACCTAAACATGACCTTTTGACGCACCGAATTATTCTGGTAACCGGTGCCGGAGACGGCATTGGCCGCGAGGCCGCGCTAACCTACGCTCGCTACGGTGCGCGTTTGATTTTGGTTGGCCGTACTGAAAGCAAATTGGAAAGTGTTAAGCAACAAATCGAGCAGTCCGGCGGTTTACCCGCCAGAGTTCTGACGCTGGATTTACTGCATGCTACCTCCGCCGATTGCCATCAGCTCGCGCAGAAAGTTGCTGAGGTTGTGCCTTATTTGGACGGCGTATTGCACAACGCCGGTTTGCTGGGCGAAGTGGTGCCAATGACCGAACAAGACGTGCAGATCTGGCAAGACGTGATGCAGGTGAACGTCAACGCGACCTTTATGCTTACTCAGGCTTTACTGCCCTTGTTGCTGAAAGCGGCTTCTCCTTCGCTCGTCTTTACCAGTTCTAGCGTTGGCCGTCAGGGGCGCGCCGGTTGGGGAGCCTATTCGGTTTCCAAATTCGCTACCGAAGGCATGATGCAGGTATTGGCCGAAGAGTATAAAACTACTAACTTACGGGTTAATTGCATCAATCCAGGCGGGACTCGCACCAAAATGCGCGCATCTGCCTTCCCGGAAGAGAACCCGAATAACCTGAAAACACCGGCTGAAATCATGCCGCTTTATCTCTATTTAATGGGCGATGATAGCCGCCGCAAAACCGGCATTAGCTTTGATGCTCAGCCGGGACGCAAAGCTGGCGCTGCCGAGTAATCTGACCGTCGAGTCGCTTTAAGGAAAGTATTCAACTATGTCTGACGATCGTCACCAACAGCGCCAACAGCGGCTGAAAGAAAAAGTCGATTCGCGCATCGCGGCGGCGCAGGAAACGCGCGGTATTTTGATTGTGATGACCGGCAATGGCAAAGGTAAAACCACCGCCGCATTCGGTACTGTCACCCGCGCCGTTGGCCACGGCCTGCGTGCGGGTGTTATTCAGTTTATTAAAGGCGAATGGCCGAATGGCGAACGCAATCTGCTAGAGCCTCACGGCGTCGAATTTCAGGTTATGGCCACCGGTTTTACCTGGGATACCCAGAATAAAGCCACTGATACCGCTGCCTGTCAGGAAGTTTGGCAACATGGATTACGGATGCTGGCAGACGCCTCGCTGGATTTGGTGGTGCTGGATGAACTGACCTATATGGTCAGCTACGGCTATTTAACGCCGGAAGAGGTTATTCAAGCTTTGAATCATCGCCCTGCTCATCAAACGGTCATCATCACCGGACGAGGCTGTCATCGCGATTTGCTGGAACTGGCGGATACCGTAAGCGAGTTACGTCCGGTTAAACATGCTTTTGACGCCGGAATTAAGGCCCAGCAAGGAATCGATTGGTAACACTACATTCATTTTATAAATATGATTCTGTATGAATATGATAATTGGAAAAGCAATGGGAATAATCAGGCAGTAATATTGAAGAGATGAATGAGGAAGAAAATTTGCCGCAGTACAGAGACTGCGGCAATAAGGTTAACCGCTATTTTGATCCGCGTTTAGCGGGCGCGCCGCGGCGACCTGAAACCGGAGTGCTCGCAGAGGGGGTATTACCCGCGTTCTGACGAGTTGAGCCTTTACGGGCTGAACCTTGACGACCGGCAGTCTGCTGACGACCTGCCACTTCAGTGTGACGTTTTACCGCCCGACGAATCTGGTTAGCTTTCACACGGCGACGATCTTTTTCCACCGGCAGCTTGCTAACGGTTTCAACATCCAATTCAACCAGCTCACGCAGGTAGTTGGTGGCTTTCAAATCCAGCTCGGTCCAACCGCCACGCGGTAAACCTTTAGGCAGATTGATATCACCGTAACGCACGCGAATCAGGCGGCTGACCTGTACGCCAACGGCTTCCCACAGACGGCGAACTTCGCGGTTACGCCCTTCGGTCAGAGTCACGTTGTACCACTGGTTCAAACCTTCCCCACCCTGGAAACTGATGGTGCGGAATGCGGCCGGGCCGTCTTCTAACTGTACGCCGCGGCTCAGTTGTTTGATTTTTTCATCATCAATCTGGCCAAAGACACGTACGGCATATTCACGTTCAACTTCGCGGCTTGGGTGCATCAGGCGGTTTGCCAGCTCGCCATCGGTGGTGAACAACAGTAAACCTGAGGTGTTAACGTCCAAACGACCTACGGCGACCCAACGGGAACCGCGCAGTTTAGGTAAACGATCGAACACCGTTGGACGGCCATCGGGATCGCTGCGGGTACACAGCTCGCCTTCCGGTTTGTAATAGGCTAAAACCCGGCATACCGCTTCTTCCGATTCAGTGATCGATAGAACGCGGCCATCCAGGCGAATTTTGGTGGACTGAGCCACTTCAACGCGATCGCCCAACTTTGCCACTTTGCCGTCAACGCTGACGCGGCCCTGTTGGATGATCCCTTCAATTTCACGGCGTGAACCATGACCGGCACGCGCCAGAACTTTCTGTAACTTCTCGCTCATTGAGCAACCTCTAATGTCGCCTTCACAGGCGTCGTGTTATATATTTTTATCAATCGCTTACCCCGAAATGAGTCTAACCAACTGATTGGAATACATTTTAGAACTAAGCATGTCGATAAATCCGCCCTATAGGCAGCCACACAAGCCAGTCCGTGGTCGGTTATTTTACACTAATTTTCTGCCCAATGATTCTAATAAATCTCACCGTTGCAGAGCACATTCGTCTCTGCCGGCATCAGCCACCACAGCAATGGGCAAAATAACGCCTTTTCTGCGTGAGCATTTGCTCAGGATAGAGGCGGAATGAGAAAAGTAGCGACGTTTGGTGGCCAGAAGACGGCCAGTTTAGGGAAAAAATATGAGACATTATCGGGTCTGGACAAACGCCAAACCCGATAAATATGACCGTTTCAGGAAAATTATCGGAAAGGTCGGGCGTCGCCAGCCCCTTCACGAATCACTTCCGGCGCAGATTCGGTCAGATCGACAACCGTGGTTGGCTGCTGGCCAAGGGATCCACCGTGAATCACCAAATCAACCTGTTTACCTAAATGATCGCGAATCTCTTCCGGATCGGATTCGGCAAAATCATTCCCCGGCAGCATAAGCGTCGTGGACATCAGCGGCTCACCCAATACGTCCAGCAGCGCCAACGCAATAGGGTTAGACGGCACGCGCAGTCCTATCGTTTTACGTTTGTCATTCATCAGGCGCCGAGGCACTTCCTTGGTCGCTTTTAAAATAAAGGTATAGTTACCCGGTGTATTGTTTTTGATCAAACGGAAAGCGGTGTTATCTACGTAGGCGTAGGTAGACAATTCCGAGAGATCGCGGCAAACCAGAGTGAAGTTATGGTTACCATCGAGCTGACGAATCCGACAAATACGCTCCATCGCCGCTTTTTCTTCCAGACGACAGCCCAGCGCGTAGCCAGAATCCGTTGGATAAACAATCACACCGCCTTTGCGTAACACGTCTACGCTCTGATTAATTAAACGCGGCTGTGGGTTATCCGGGTGAATATAAAAAAATTGACTCATAACTCTACCTCATCGTTCAACGTGTCTTCGGTATGGCTGGCTTCTACGGGCCAATCACGCCACACCGGTTCCACCCCAGCGGGCAGCCACAGTTTGCGGCCCAGCTCAATCCAGGAACAAGGCTGATGAAAATCAGACCCCTGGGATGCAAGTAAATGATAGTCACGCGCATACTGCGCCAACTGGGCTCGCTCGTGCGGTGCCTGCTGGCACTGAGCGACTTCCATTGCGTCTCCGCCTTGCTCGGCGAAATAAGCCAACAACCGTTTCAACCATTTGGTGGAAAGATCATAACGGCCAGGGTGCGCCATTACCGCCTGTCCGCCAGACTGATGAATGGCTTCAACCGCTTGTTCTATTGTACACCACTGCGCCGGGACATAACCGGTCTTGCCTTTCGCCAGAAATTTTTTAAATACCTGGCCGACGTTCGACGCGAATCCCAGTTCCACCAGATAACGAGCAAAATGGCCGCGCGTCACCTGCCCGCCGCTGGCCAGTCGGTTCGCCCCTGCCCAAGCATCAGGAATACGTGCTTTCTCCAGACGGGCGCTGATTTCCATCGCTCGCTGATGGCGATGATCTGACTGCTGTTGCAGCAAACCGCAAATCGCTGGATGGCTGATATCGATATTCAGCCCAACAATATGAATTTCATGATTTTCCCACAGCGTTGAGATTTCCACCCCGTTAATCAACCGTAGCGCTAACCCTTGCTCATCTATAGCCTGCGCCGCCTCGGCCAGTCCGGCGGTGGTGTCATGGTCGGTTATGGCCAATACCCCCACGCGCATTGATGCCGCACGCGCCACCAATTGCGAGGGCGTTAATAACCCATCGGAGGCAGTGGTATGGCTATGGAGGTCATACAGGGTAAAAGCGGTCGGTTCAATTGTGGTGTCAGTCAAAGCTAGGATCCGAATCAGTCTGGGCGGCCTATCATAACCGCTAACCCGCTGCAGATGTTAACCAATCTTGACAAAGGCGATGCGGGTGGATGAAAAAGCGCGTTAAAAAACAAGATCGAGGGGTTGACAGCAACCCCTAGAACTAGTTTACTAGTACACGAGTTCACTGGCAGAGCGAATAATTCGGTTGAGTAATAGCAAAGTACCATCGAAGAGTATTCTCGGTACAAAGCGGTCAGCCAGAACGGTAATAAGTTGAAGTAAAGTAGCGAAAAAAACGCTAGTTGAGGACAGCGGTAAGCTGATCCAGCCCCATAAACTGAATGCAATCATAAAGAGACTGATGATGAACAACTATATGACTTCTCTACTTCGTTGGTGGCATAGCTCCCTTTTTCGGGCGGTGTAATCACGCATATCAGTCATCAGACCATGCAGATTGCTTCAGCCCGCTCATTCGCGGGCTTTTTTATGGACAGAATCAGGGTTAAATCAATGCAAACAGTACGCCCCACATTAAAACTACTCACGGCTGAAGCCTGTTATAGGGACGACCCAACCGCCCTTTTCCACCAGCTGTGTGGCGCTCGCCCGGCAACGTTGCTGCTGGAATCCGCCGAGATAACCAGCAAGCAAAATCTGAAAAGCTTGCTGGTAGTTGATAGTGCGCTGCGCATCACCGCGTTAGGTCGTCAGGTCAGCATTCAGGCACTGAGTCGCAACGGCGCGGCGCTGCTGCCACTGCTGGATGCAGCATTGCCCGAGCAAGTAAAAATCGAAGAGCGTCCTATCGGCCGCGAGCTCACCTTCCCGCCGATCAACGATATGCAGGACGAAGATTCCCGCCTACAGGCGCTGTCAGTGTTTGACGCGTTGCGCCAGTTATTAACGCTGGTAGAAACACCGGCCGACGAACGCGAAGCCATGCTGTTAGGCGGTCTGTTTGCCTACGATTTGGTCGCCGGATTTGAAGACCTGCCGCCACTGCGTCAGGAGCAACGCTGCCCGGATTTTTGTTTCTATCTGGCAGAAACTTTGCTGGTACTGGATCACCAGAACCGCACCGCCCGTTTACAAGCCAGTCTGTTCACGCCAGATACAGAGGAACAATACCGTTTACAGCAACGCCTGAAGCAATTGGTGCAACAAATGCAGCAGGTTCCGCAGCCGATTCCAGCGGTGTCCGTGCCGGAAATGGCACTGAACTGCAATCAGTCCGACGAGGAATACTGTCAGGTAGTCAGCGGCTTGCAGCAGGCGATTCGCGCCGGAGAAATTTTCCAGGTGGTGCCTTCGCGCCGCTTCTCCCTGCCTTGTCCGTCGCCGCTGGCTGCCTATCAAACGCTAAAAGACAGCAATCCCAGCCCTTACATGTTCTTTATGCAGGACAACGAATTTACTCTGTTCGGCGCATCGCCAGAAAGCGCCTTGAAATACGACGCGGACAATCGCCAGATCGAAATTTACCCCATTGCTGGAACCCGCCCGCGCGGGCGTCGAGCCAACGGCGAGCTGGACCGAGATCTGGACAGCCGCATCGAGCTGGAAATGCGTACCGACCATAAAGAGCTGGCGGAGCATCTGATGCTGGTGGATTTGGCACGCAACGATTTGGCGCGAATTTGCGAGCCAGGCAGCCGTTACGTAGCGGATTTAACCAAAGTAGACCGCTATTCCTTCGTGATGCATCTGGTTTCCCGCGTTGTCGGCGCGCTACGACACGATTTGGACGTTCTCCATGCTTATCAGGCCTGTATGAATATGGGCACCTTAAGCGGCGCCCCCAAAGTTCGCGCCATGCAGCTTATTGCTCAAAGCGAAGGCACACGACGCGGCAGCTATGGCGGAGCAGTCGGTTACTTGACCGCGCACGGTGATTTGGATACCTGCATTGTTATTCGCTCGGCTTATGTCGAAGACGGCGTAGCGACGGTACAGGCCGGTGCAGGTGTCGTTCTGGATTCCATCCCGCAGGCCGAAGCCGATGAAACCCGTAACAAAGCGCGAGCGGTATTGCGCGCTATCGCGACCGCTCATCAGGCAAAGGAGATTTTCTAATGGCCGATATTTTACTGCTCGACAACATTGACTCCTTTACCTACAACCTGGTGGATCAGCTACGCGCCAGCGGTCATAAAGTGGTGATTTACCGCAACCAGATCGCCGCCGACACCATTACCGAGCGCTTGCAACAGATGTCTCAGCCGGTGCTGGTGCTGTCACCCGGCCCCGGTACGCCAGCGCAAGCAGGTTGTATGCCGGAATTATTGCAGCGCCTACGCGGTCAACTTCCCATTATCGGGATTTGTTTGGGACATCAGGCCATTGTGGAAGCCTACGGCGGCTACGTAGGTCAGGCGGGAGAAATCCTGCACGGTAAAGCCTCGACGATTGAGCACGATGAACAAGGTATGTTCGCCGGTATGCCGAATCCACTGCCGGTCGCCCGCTACCACTCGCTGGTCGGCAGCAATATTCCCGCCGAACTGACGGTTAACGCGCATTTTAACCAAATGGTAATGGCGGTTCGTCACGATGCTCACCGGGTTTGCGGCTACCAGTTCCATCCGGAATCCATTTTGACCACTCAGGGCGCTCGTTTACTCGAGCAAACTCTGGCCTGGGCTTTGGCGTAACTTTTCAGGAACTCATCATGCATAATTTATTTGAAAAACTGTTCCGCGCCGAGCCACTGACTCAGCAGGAAAGCCAGCAATTATTTACCGCCATCGTGCGAGGCGAGCTGGAGCCTAGCCAACTGGCGGCGACTTTAATCAGTATGAAAGTTCGGGGGGAAACGCCGGCAGAGATCGCCGGGGCAGCACAGGCGCTCTTGGCCGACGCGCAGCCATTCCCTCGCCCGGATTACGCCTTTGCCGATATCGTCGGCACAGGCGGCGACGGCACTAACAGCATTAATATCTCCACGGCCAGCGCCTTTGTGGCTGCTAGCTGCGGGATGAAAGTAGCCAAACACGGCAACCGCAGCGTGTCTAGCCGTTCTGGATCTTCAGATTTGCTGGCAGCCTTCGGCATTCGTTTGGATTTGACCGCCGAGCAATCTCGTCAGGCGCTGGATGAATTAGGGATTTGTTTCCTGTTCGCACCGCAGTATCACACCGGTTTTCGCCACGCGATGCCGGTACGCCAACAGCTGAAAACCCGCACCCTGTTTAACGTGCTGGGCCCGTTGATAAATCCGGCGCGCCCACCGCTGGCGTTAATCGGGGTATACAGCCCGGAATTGGTGTTGCCGATTGCCGAAACACTGCGAGTGCTGGGTTACCAACGTGCGGCAGTGGTTCACGGTGGAGGAATGGATGAAGTGGCTATCCACGCACCCACTCAGGTAGCGGAACTGAAAAACGGTAAGATCCAAACCTATCAACTGACGCCGAAAGACTTTGGTTTATCAACCTATCCGATGGCGTCCTTACAGGGCGGCTCACCGGAAGAAAATCGTGACATTCTGGCGAGGTTGTTACAAGGTAAAGGCGAACCTGCCCACGCGGCGGCGGTAGCGGCTAACGTGGCGCTGTTGCTGAAATTAAACGGGCAGGAGAATTTACGTCAAAACGCACATCAGGCTATGGAAATAATTCATAGCGGCAAAGCTTTTGAGCGAGTTATCGCACTGGCAGCGAGAGGATAGATCATGCAAGAAACGATACTTCACAAAATTGTTCGCGACAAAGAAATCTGGGTCGCCGCACGCAAGCTACATCAGCCGCTGTCCAGTTTCCAACATCTGGTGACGCCAAGTCAGCGCAGTTTCTATCAGGCATTGCAAGGGGATAACACCGTTTTTATCCTGGAATGCAAAAAAGCGTCCCCCTCCAAAGGGGTTATTCGCGAGAATTTCGATCCGGCGGAGATCGCCGGGGTTTACGCCAACTATGCTTCGGCCATTTCAGTGCTGACCGATGAAAAATATTTTCAAGGCAGCTTTGATTTTCTGCCTCTGGTCAGCGCTGCGGTCACTCAGCCGGTGCTGTGCAAAGATTTTATTATCGAAGAATATCAAATTCTTCTGGCGCGTTTTTATCAAGCCGATGCCGTATTGCTGATGCTATCGGTATTGGACGACAAACGCTATCGGGAGCTAGCCGCCGTCGCTCACAGCCTGAATATGGGCGTACTGACCGAAGCCAGTAATGAAGAAGAGCTGGAGCGAGCAATTAAACTGGGAGCCAAAGTGGTGGGTATCAACAACCGCGACCTGCGCGACCTGTCTATCGACCTGAATCGCACCAAACAGCTGGCTCCACGTCTGCCAGCCGGCGTCACGGTAATCAGCGAATCCGGTATCAATACCTATCAACAAGTGCGGGAACTGAGCCAATTTGCTAACGGTTTCCTGATCGGCAGCGCTTTGATGTCAGAACCAAACCTGAATGCCGCAGTGCGTCGGGTGTTGCTCGGGGAAAACAAGGTTTGCGGCCTTACTCGTCCGCAGGACGCTGCAGCCGCCTATAGCGCTGGCGCAGTGTACGGCGGATTGATTTTCGTCGGCAGTTCCCCTCGCTATATCGATATGGCACAGGCCCGCGCCGTCATCAGCGCCGCGCCGCTGAAATATGTCGGCGTATTCCGCGACGCCAAGCTGGAAACCGTGCAGCAAAGTGTCGAAGCGCTGGCATTAGCGGCGATTCAGTTACACGGTAACGAAGATCGGGACTATATTCAGAAACTGCGAGAATTGTTACCGGCAAGCTGCCAGATTTGGAAAGCGGTTAGCGTCGGTAATTCCCTGCCCGCCCGCGATATCCCCTCTGTGGATCGCTATGTGCTAGACAACGGCGCGGGCGGCAGCGGCCAACGTTTTGACTGGTCAGTTTTGAATCAACAGCCGTTGGATAACGTGCTGCTGGCAGGCGGCCTGAATGCCGAAAACTGCGCCATTGCCGCTACGCTTGGCTGTGCCGGGCTGGATTTTAACTCCGGCGTAGAAGTGGCTGGCGCAGCCGGAATCAAAGATCCGAACAAGATTGCCGCTGCGTTCCAGACCTTACGCGCTTATTAAAATAGCTTTGCTATGGGTGAACCCGATAAACCTACGAATAACGGACAGGATAATGACCAGACTTAACCCCTACTTTGGTGAATTCGGCGGTATGTATGTGCCGCAGATTCTGATGCCAGCATTGGTACAACTGGAAGAGGCTTTTGTCAGCGCCCAGTTGGATCCTGAGTTTCAGGCGCAATTCCATGATTTGTTAAAAAATTACGCCGGTCGCCCAACGGCCCTGACCCTGTGCCAGAATCTCACCGAAGGCACCAATACCAAGCTGTATTTGAAGCGCGAAGACCTGCTGCACGGCGGTGCGCATAAAACCAATCAGGTATTGGGGCAAGCCTTGCTGGCCAAACGCATGGGCAAAACTGAAATCATCGCCGAAACCGGTGCCGGTCAACACGGCGTAGCGTCGGCGCTGGCCTGCGCCCTGTTGGGCCTGAAATGCCGCATTTATATGGGCGCCAAAGATATTGAGCGTCAGTCACCGAACGTCTTCCGTATGCGCCTGATGGGTGCGGAAGTGATTCCAGTACACAGCGGCTCCTCTACTCTAAAAGACGCCTGCAACGAGGCGTTGCGCGATTGGTCTGGCAGCTACGAAAAGGCTCACTATATGCTGGGCACCGCCGCAGGCCCGCACCCTTACCCGACTATCGTCCGGGAATTCCAGCGCATGATTGGCGAAGAAACCAAAGCGCAGATTCTGGCGCGCGAAGGCCGTCTGCCCGACGCCGTTCTCGCCTGCATCGGCGGCGGTTCCAACGCCATCGGTATGTTTGCCGATTTTATCGATGAAGAAAACGTTGGTCTGATCGGCGTTGAACCCGCCGGTCACGGTATCGAAAGCGGTCAGCACGGCGCGCCGTTAAAACATGGTCGCGTTGGCATCTACTTCGGTATGAAATCACCGATGATGCAGACTTCCGAAGGTCAGATCGAAGAATCTTACTCTATCTCTGCCGGTCTGGACTTCCCTTCCGTCGGGCCTCAGCACGCTTATCTCAACAGCATTGGCCGCGCGGAATACGTTTCCGTCACTGACGATGAAGCGCTGGAAGCCTTTAAGGCTCTCTCTCGTAAAGAAGGGATTATCCCGGCGTTGGAATCCTCCCACGCATTGGCCTACGCCCTGAAAATGATTAACGCCGCGCCAGAGAAAAAACAGATTCTGGTCGTGAATCTCTCTGGCCGCGGTGATAAAGACATTTTCACCGTTCACGATATTTTGAAAGCACGGGGAGAAATTTGATGGAACGCTATCAGCAACTTTTCAAACAACTGGATGCACGTAAAGAAGGCGCATTCGTTCCCTTTGTGCAACTGGGCGATCCATCGCCAACCCAATCATTGGCGATCATTGATACATTGATTGCCGCCGGTGCCGATGCTCTTGAATTAGGCATTCCTTTTTCCGATCCTTTGGCCGATGGCCCAACGATTCAAAATGCGGCCCTGCGAGCCTTTGCCGCCGGAGTCACCCCAACCCAGTGTTTTGAAATGCTGGCGGAAATTCGCAAAAAACACCCGAATATTCCTATTGGCCTGCTGATGTATGCCAATCTGGTCTTCAACAAAGGCATAGATAACTTCTATCAACGCTGCGCAGAAGTCGGCGTGGATTCGGTATTAATCGCCGATGTGCCTTTTGAAGAGTCCGCCCCTTTCCGCGCCGCCGCTCTGCGCCACGGTATCGCGCCGATCTTCATCTGCCCGCCTAACGCCAGCGATGACCTGCTGCGGGAGATTTCTTCCCACGGCCGCGGCTACACTTACCTACTTTCCCGCGCGGGCGTCACCGGCGCAGAAAATCGGGCGCAGCAACCGCTCAATCATTTGGTGGATAAACTGCATGAATATCATGCGGCTCCGGCGCTGCAAGGATTCGGAATTTCCGATCCTGAACAGGTAAAAGCCTCGCTGGATGCCGGTGCCGCGGGTGCCATTTCCGGTTCGGCCATCGTGAAAATTATCGAAAACAATTTAGTGCAACCGGCAGAAATGCTGGCGCAGCTATCTCGATTTGTCAGTAAAATGAAGGCCGCCACTCGCCGTTAATACGGCATGCCCGATCCGTCAGATCGGGCATTATTTAGGTTTAATGAGTCTCTTTCCACACCAAATTGCCCGTACTAATTTGCTCAATCACTATTCATAATCAATACTTAACTGCACATGCGAACGATCAATTGCCCTATTCCGAATCACTTCGGCGTCGCTGATGGTACTGAATGTGTCGTTATTTTTGGTTCAACATTATTTTCTTCTCAACACAATGACCGCTTTAACACGATTAAAGTTTCAGCTATTAACTTTGTAGTGAACGTTCTTTTAACATTGGCAGGACATGGAGAGTAACTTATGAAGCTATTTAAAACCCTTTCAGCCTTATGTATTGCCGCCGTAATGGCGTTAGCCGTATCCGCCTGTGCTCCGACGGCCAAAACCGAAGGCACCGGGGGTTATGTCGATGACACAGTGATTACCACGAAAGTAAAAACCGCGTTACTGGGTGAGAAGAACCTAAAATCGACTGAAATTAGCGTTGAGACCTTTAAAGGCCGGGTACAGTTGAGCGGTTTTGTCAGCTCCAGCCAGCAAGCTGATCGCGCCGTACAGATTACCCGCACCGTACCCGGTGTCAAATCTGTAGCAAACGATATGAGAATTCGATAATTAATACGCGTCTTAGTCAATCATTATAAGTCATATAAGAAAAAGGAGGCGCTCAATGCGCCTCCTCTGTTTTGTGCCATATCGCTCAGATAAATTAGAAGCGGTAACCCGCGCCAAACATGAATACCCAAGGATCCAGACGGGTATTGATAGTGTGCTCTTGCCCCGCCGCTTTGAATTTCACGTCAGTTTCAATATTCATCCACCAAACGGACATGTTCAGCATCCAGTTTTCGCTGACCATATAATCCAAACCTGCCTGCCCGGCGATACCCCAGGAATCTTTCACGCTCAAATCCGTCAGGCCTGCTTCGCTGCCGGTATTATTGAATTTTTGATCAAAGAAAGTGGTGTAGTTCAGACCTACGCCTAAATAAGGACGCAGTTTGTCCTGTTTGTCGCCAAAGTAATATTGCGCCATCAAGGTTGGCGGCAATTGTTTGACTTCAGCGATATTGCCCATCGCGCCCAAACCAATTTTATGGCGGAAAGGCGTCGCAGCCAGTAATTCCACCCCGATGTTGTCCGTAACCAGATAACTGAAAGTCAGGCCCAGTTGGGTATTGTTGTCAGCGCTGAAAGAACCTTGTCCCAATACGTCATCTGAACCGGCATTTGGTCGTACCGTTGCCGTACCCGCACGGAATATGTAATCACCTTCCTGATGAGCCGATGCCAAAGACGGAGCCAGAGTTGCCGCAGCCAGTAATAACAAACATACCTTTTTCATTATCCATTCCATTTGTATGGTTTATAGTGAGGCAGAATATACCTATAAATGCGTAGTTATGATCCAATCCGGATCACAACTTTTAACGTCGTTTTAAAAAATAACATTTTGCGTAAGGTTATTTAATTCCTTAAAAACGTTGGAATTGATCTGAATCAAGAAAGGGGTGAATGGTTCATTTATTGCTGTTGGTTAAATAACCATTGATTCCTCAGGGGGAGGTAGGTAATGCTGTCAGGCGTTATCAGTTGTGTGAATTCGTGATCGGTTGGCTGTCCTATATTTTTTATTTATACAGGAGCGAATGAGTTCAAGATGAGCGCTGTTATCAACCCTTGCATTAGCTGTGGCGCGTGCTGCGCCTATTTTCGTGTTTCCTTCTATTGGTCCGAAGCGGGCAGCGAACAAGGCTCAGTGCCCAATGACCTGACTGAGCAAATCACCCCTTTTATTAGCTGCATGAGCGGTACTAACTGCAAATCGCCGCGCTGCGTCGCCCTAGAGGGTGACATCGGCCAACAGGTCGCCTGTAGCATTTATCCGGATCGACCCACTCCCTGCCATGAATTTTCCTATTCTGGTGAAAATAACCAACGCAATGAATCCTGCGATCGAGCCAGAGCCTATTACGGCTTACCGCCGTTACCTGTTGAAGAATTTGAGCAATTGGCCGCCGAGGAAATAGGTAGCCTGTTGATCACAGGGTCACAGAACGCGCATAACAGGGTATAATCCTTCCCTGAAAGTTATTTTTATCGATTATCCCAAGGAGCCTTCATGCCTATCACGGCGAACACTCTGTACCGTGACAGTTTTAATTTCTTTCGCAATCAGCTCGCCGCCATTCTGTTATTGGCGTTATTGACTGCGTTTATTACCGTCATGCTGAATCAGGCGTTTATTCCTGATGCAGACCAATTGTTGATTTTGAATGCTGGTGATACGGATATCGCTTCTTCAAGCACCATGGGAATTCGCGAAATGGTGTCGCAAATGACGCCAGAACAGCAAATGGTGTTGCTCAAAGTCTCTGCGGTGGCGACCTTCTCCGCACTGATCGGTAATCTACTGCTGGTTGGTGGAATGCTGACGCTAATTTCTGCCGTCTCACAGGGCAGCCGAATCAGCGCATTGCAGGCGGTGGGGCTTTCCTTGCCGATTCTGCCGCGTCTGCTGTTATTGTTGTTTATCTGTACCCTACTGATTCAACTGGGTTTGGCGCTGTTTATTGTGCCGGGCGTGGTGATTGCGGTCGCGGTATGTCTGGCTCCGGTGATGGTCGCCAACGAAAAAATCGGCGTATTTGCGGCAATGAAAGCCAGTGCCAAACTGGCCTTTGCTAACGTGCGTTTGGTGATTCCGGCGTTAATGTTGTGGCTGGCAGCCAAGCTGATTTTGCTCTATCTGGCCGGCCACCTTGCCGCGCTGCCACCTGCCATTGCCACCGTGGTACTGAGCACCCTGAGCAATCTGGTCTCGGCACTGCTGCTGGTTTATCTGTTCCGCTTATATATGTTGTTGCGTAAAGCATAACGTCATCATATAGAAACCTAAAAGGGCCGCTCAGGCCCTTTTTTACTGCCAATGTTATGACCAACAAAAGAAACCGCCAAATCGAGGCGGAAGAAACATGGTGGTCAGCCCTCGACCGCGTCACTTTGTGCTCGGCAACTAATTTAGGACGATCCTTCCAGTTGCTCCGCTTCGGTTCGTTCCTCAACCCGTTTTTTACTTTGAATCAGCTTGAGTGCCAGATACAAATCCGGTACTAAAATCAGATCGTTATCCTGACTTTTTAAGCGATTCAGGCGGAACCAACGCGTTAACTCAGTGCGACGCCCCGCCAATACCAATTTGACATTGCGCTGTTTTAAGTCTCGTTTTAGCTCATCAATAGCCGCCAGCACGCTGATATCGGCGTAGGTGAAACTGGCAACCGCGTCGATCACCACCCAGTCTGCCTGATGTGGCGTTGAGTCCACCAAGTTAAGGATGCGGCGCTTAAAGTAAGCTACGTTGAAATAGGTTAACGGCGAGTTGAAACGGTAAATCATTACCCCCGGCACCGCTTTAATACCGTTATTGTTACCCATCGAGTGAATCATGCCTTCTGAATTCACCCCCAACAGTTGCTCCGTCGGGCGGAAAACGGTACGTAAAAACTGCAGTAACCCCAGTAATACCGCCAACCCAATCCCGCCGATGACGCCCACCAGCACTACGCTGCCAAAGGTAAAAATCGCCAGACTGAACGCCTGCGTATTTCTTTTTCGCAGTTGCCAGATGCCTTTGAAACTCAGTAGTGACCAAGCCGCGTAGATCAACACCACGCCCAGCGCAGCTACTGGGATAAACTGCAACGGCGCGGTGAGGAAAAATAGCACCAACGCAATAGCTAGCGCGGCAATAATCGACACCAATTGGCTCTTACCGTGGTTGGCATCGTTAACTGCGGTACGGGTGCTGGCTCCGCTGATGGCAAAGCCCTGCGACAGCGCCGAAACGATGTTAGTCACGCCCAAAGCGCGTAGTTCAACATCTGCATCGACCTCGTAACCGTTTTTGGTAGCAAAGCTGCGCGCCGTCAGCATCATACTCACAAAGCTGACTACCGCGAGGTTAAGCGCCGGAATCACCATATCGCGCAGCAAGCCCGGCTTGAATTCCGGCCAGCTAACTATCGGCAAACCGCCGTTAAATCCGCCCACCGCTTCCACGCCAAACTGCTGTAAGCCGCCGGCCCAGGTAACAAAAGTCGCGATTACGATAGCCAGCAGCGGCGCAGGCCAGTTGGGGCGCGCCCATTTCACGCCGAATAGAATGGCGAAAGTCAGGATAGAAATCGCCAGCGTAGGTAAATGACTGTTGAGAATATTGTGCGGCAGCGCCAGCACCCGCTCTATCAGCTGTGGCGGCCGGGTCATAAAACCAAACACTTTGCCCAACTGATCGACAATAATGGTAATTGCCACGCCGTTTAACAAACCGGTCAGAATCGGTCGCGACAGCAAATCCGCCAGCGCGCCCAGCTTGAACCGGCTAGCCACCAGACACCAGCTCCCCATCATCAGCGTCATCATTATGGTTAACTGCCAATGAACCTCTTTGTTTCCCGCCGCCAACGGCGCTACGACTGCCGCGATCACCGCACAGGTTGCCGCATCCGGCCCGACAATTAACTGCCTGGAAGAGCCGAAAAAGGCGTAGGCAATCATCGGTAAGATACAGGAATATAGCCCCACCGCCGCGCTCACGCCGGTTAACTCGGCATAAGCGATGGCAATAGGCAACGCCACCGCAGCCACCGACAAACCCGCACGAATATCCGGTTTTAGCCATTCGCGCTGGTAGGCCATTAACAGGGTTAATCCCGGCATCCAATAACGGAGCGATTTCCTCAGCATCTGTTCTTCTCTACCTCTAAACCAATAGTCTCAGTCCATCATGCTGAGTTCTACGACAACTGGCAACTACCAGATAAGTTAATCGTAAGTTTCTGCAAATAACGCTGGCAGCCCGCGCATTCCGGCTGATAATTAGGGATAATAACGGTTTGCCCACTGTACCCTCACATCGCTGAATCCGGTATAGTCACTTGATGTACAGAAAATGGATTGATTAATGAAGCAACTTTTAGATTTCCTACCGCTGGTCGTCTTCTTTATTTTTTATAAGATGTACGACATTTTCGTCGCCTCGGGCGCACTCATCGTCGCAACGCTGTTGGCTTTGGCTATAAGTTGGGTGATGTACCGCAAGGTCGAGAAAATGACCTTGGTCACCGCCGCCATGGTTGTGGTATTTGGTTCACTGACTTTGGCCTTCCATAGCGATCAGTTTATTAAATGGAAAGTCACGGTAATTTACGTTCTGTTCGCCGGTGCCTTGCTGATCAGCCAGTTAATCCTGAAGAAACCCTTGATTCAGCGCATGCTGGGCAAAGAGTTAACCCTGCCTGATAGCGTATGGTCGCGACTCAATCTGGCCTGGGCGATGTTTTTCCTGGTCTGCGGTCTGGCTAATATCTATGTCGCTTTCTGGTTGCCGCAGGATATCTGGGTAAACTTCAAAGTATTCGGTTTAACCGCATTAACGCTGGTCTTTACCCTGATAAGCGGCGTGTATATTTATCGCCATATGCCAACAGAACAAAAAAAATCCTAAGATTGATTTGATGCTCGCCCGCCGTTCTGGGCGAGCCATTATTGTATGAATTTACTTTTTATAAGAAGACAGAGATGACTCAGCAACTTTTACCCAACGGGGAATTGGTACTTCGTACCTTGGCAATGCCAGCCGACACCAACGCGAACGGCGACATTTTTGGCGGCTGGCTGATGTCGCAAATGGATATTGGTGGCGCTATTCAGGCAAAGGAAATAGCTCACGGTCGAGTGGTGACGGTACGAGTGGACGGCATGACCTTCCTCAAGCCGGTGGCCGTAGGCGACGTAGTTTGCTGCTACGCTCGTTGCATTAAAACTGGCCGCAGTTCCATCGTAGTGAATGTCGAAGTGTGGGTTAAGAAAGTTTCATCAGAACCTATTGGTCAGCGTTATCGCGCTACCGAAGCGGTATTTACTTACGTGGCGGTCGATGATGAAGGCAAATCTCGCCCACTGCCCGCGGGAAAGATTAATTTTGAAGTTGGCTCCGGGCAGTAATCATTTCCCGCTGCTTTTTAGCTTCAGTTTCTACCCTTAAAAAGGGTCGCCAAAGCGACCCTTTTTAAGGCGACATAGATACTGACATAGACACTGCAAAAACGTATAACCGGACGAACTTATGGGAAATAACCCAATCAGTTCATTTCCATATCACCGCCAATCTTGAACACAATGGTGGTAACATAATTTTTTGCCGCTACGGCCTCAAATCGCCATTTTCTCATCACCTGTTTAACTTCCCGTTCAAAAGTATTACGCGGTGTGGCTTCTAATATACGCACGTTGGTCACGCGGCCATTTTCATCAATGTCATATTGCACTTTAACCGAACCTTCCACGCCTAACGCCAGTGCGCGCGCCGGATAAGTTGGTTTTGCCTTACTCAGCGCTTTAGGACCAGCAGTGTTAGACGAGCCAGGCACCGAGGCTGGCGGTGCAGATTTCACCGGCGCCGCTTGGGTCACCGCGGTCGGTTCATCGGATTTAAACAGCGATTCCGTTGGCGGCTGCTCGATTTTCTTCACGTCCGGTTTTTTCACTTCTTTCTTCACCGGTTTAGGCTTGGGTTTCGGCTTAACCACTTCCTTTTTCACTGGCTCAGGTTTAGGCAAAGGAACCGGTACCGGTTCTGGCAAAACTTCAGGTTCTGGCGGGGTTTCCTCAACTACGGGCTCCGGCTGACTTTCCGGTTCGGCAGCCGCAGGCTGCGGAGCAGCAAATGTGGCGATATTAACCATCGTCACTGCAATCGGCGCATCTTCAATTTCAGGTTGTTTATTTATTTCCTCGACGGAGACATAAAGCAATGCAGCAATAACGCTGCCGTGCAACCCGAGAGAAAATGCTACTGGCCATGTAAGCCGACGAACCGGTAAAAGTTTTTTTAGCTGCATAGTGATTCAATATCCTCTGATGCCGCCAAGTTTAAATGCAAATAGCAATCATATTCAATAAGCAATGGCAAACAATTGCTTCAATCGGCACTAAATGATGTTTTTAGCTGCGATCTCAGAATGATAAAACTTTCTGTTGACAGTTAATTATCATTTTATTTCAGCACTGATAACCTGCCATTATCGGTTGAGTAAAAACAAATAACCAAAATTATGTTCGCGGGTTGAATTTAATCACTGAACATGGTCAGATGAATATTCGATTATTACTCATTTATCGGTCTGATTTTTAAGGTGATACGATGCTTTATTTAATTTTCTCAACCGATGTACCCGATTCTCTGGCACAGCGTTTGTCCGTTCGCCCTGCCCATTTAGCGCGTTTGCAAACCCTACGGGATCAGGGGCGGTTATTAACCGCAGGCCCTCATCCTGCTATCGACAGCCATGACCCAGGCGCCGCGGGTTTCAGCGGTTCAACGGTTATTGCGGAATTTGAAAGTCTGGCCGAAGCTCAAGCTTGGGCAGAACAAGATCCCTATGTGGCGGCCGGCGTTTATCAATCGGTGATTGTAAAACCTTTTAAACAAGTATTCTGATGAGTATTTGAATTTACCGGCGGATTAAATCGACAGATTAACTGTGTGGCCTATTGACTGCAGCTGCTTTAAAAAGTCATTTCTTTCGCCCATATAATATATGTGGGAAATTAACTGTTTTAGTCTTACTCTCCGTGAATTCATTAGACCAATTTAATTAACTTTTTCTTACTTAAATAAAGCGCGCAATAAAATCCTAATTAAATATTATTCATGTATTGCTGATTAACCGTACGAAGAATAGAGCATTGTAGCCCGTTTACGTGAGTCCTGGCGTTATACCCCTCATACTAATCCGGGTCTCATCGATAACCGCTGTTCTGATAAGACCCTAGAATAAAACTATTTCTTCACAATCAAGGCTTGTTGAATGGCATCGGCCAGTGGCGCTAGCCACTCGACAGCGTGCTTCATATCGTCATTAACGCGCGAATAAGCAGCCCCTTCGCTGGCACCAACCGATTGTTTAATAATTTCTAAGGCAGCCTGTACCGCCAATAGCCGTTGTTTTTGCTGATCGCTTGGGAGATTCCCAGAGCCAAAGTAATTATCTAACATTCGAGCCTCCTTTATTATTGCACCGACACAGTTGGTAAGGATCTAGCGAACACGGCCTGCATATCTTTCCCCTAATCCTGACGGGCAGAATTAGCCAGCCACTCACGTTTGAGCTGCGCATAAATAAGTTCATCGCCCCATACGCCGTTAAAACAGTCGTTTTGTATCAGATGCGCTTCTTTGCGCATTCCCAAACGCTCGACCACATTTATCGAGCCGATATTCAATGCATCCAACCGAGCGAAAATACGATGGCATCCATGTTGGGTAAAGCCGATATTCAACATGGCCTGAACCGCTTCAGTGGCAAAGCCCTGCCCGCTAAACTTTGGATTAAATATATAACCAACCTCAGCCTGAGCTGCCGGTTTATTAGACAGTTTAAACAATACTTCGCCAATATGCTCGCCGGTGTCCACACGTTCAACGGCCAAGGTTAAGGTATCTCCCTGTTCCTGAAAACGGCATTCAGTGGCCTGCAGTAAATTTGCCCGAAGAGTGGCATCATCCGCCGGAGCGCAATAGAGATAACGATAAACCGACGCCAGTGAGTGATAGGCCTGATAAGAAGGGAAATCATCTGGAGTAAAGCGTCGTAGCAGAAGTCTTAAGGTTTTAATCGGTAATTGCATTGATATCCTTGGATGTTGTTTCCACTCAAACCGGCGTTATTGGCAGCTGCCCACAATGTCTGCCAATAACAGTGTTTTTGTGAAAACAAAATGTCAGCGATTATTTAAGGTTCGCGTAGGTTTTTTCCCAATGTTCCTCGCACGCATCGACGGCCTGTTCAAGATCGTGAGGCGCAGCCTTCAAAATGCGATGATCTTTCCGTACCCACAAACTATAACTGTGTTTCCCCTGAGTCATAGTCTGTTCAGCATAAATAGTGGTTTGGAACACAGTTTCAGCCCGATCGCTGTAAATCTCATACTTGTAAAGCGCGTCACTCTTTTGCAAATTTCCAAAGAAAACCGTTTTAGCCAAAATATATCGAGACATAGAAAATACACTCTCTGCTGAAATGGAAGAGCCAGTCTCCACCGATTTGATAATTACATCTGTGATGATCACGGCATAACCGCAGTAACGGCTTTGAAATAACTCAATTTTTAAAGTTGCGTCGAGGGTTTATCCGGATCCGGCTTCAGATCAATAGTCGTATCTTCACTAATTTTTATTATTATCGTTCCACGCATGAAAACGAGATTTCGGTCAATCGTTCTAGTACCGGTTCTGTTTTATTTAATTAACACCTGATTTTAAACTGGACTTATCTGTAGAACCCTTTACACGGTTTGGGTCTAAGACTATAAGCGGTTGATTCATCTTTGATCGCCCTCAATAGAACAGGTGAAAACATATAACAATAGCTAGGATAACGTTATTTTTGGCTACGCATTGAAGACGATTGCCAGCAGATTAGGCTAAAAGTTAATTGTCTGATTTATTGTCCGTGGCACAAGAAAAGAGTAGCAATATTTATTTTTAGGCTGATATGGACATTGACATTTCATTAAACCTTCAGATTAATCTTGCACAAAGGAATAGTGAATTCTAAAATATTTCAGATAGCATTCATTGATATAAAACCGCAATTGAATCCGTCATCATTGGATATTAAATCCATAAAAAACAGCATGATACAGGAAATAATTCGAGAATTAATAAAGAAAGAACACTTGAATAAATGGCTAAATATTACGCCGAAAGGTCGGCCGCTTTATGCTATCGCTCAGTAACACCCCTGAAACTGACCTCTAGTCACAAAGCGACCATGTATATATATTAACGCGACTTTGCTCAGAAGTGAAATCCGTTCAAGAAATATCGGAAAAATATTGTTATACCCACTTCATCTGGTTAGATTCCGCGCAAAAAAAATGAAGCCAAAATACTCAGAGTCTATTTGTAAGATATATTAAAACAAGATAAAAACAGCCCCACAAAGGGACCGTTCTTATTATTCTCGTCATTTACTGCCACTCATAAGCCACGCTAAACAACAACGCCCGGCGATGCTGATTTACGTGAATCTGGCGCACGCTATATATATGACGATAACGACGAGACTGCCCTTCCAACCAGCGATTACGCCGACGTTGATTTTGCCGAAGCATCCGCCAACGGCCAACTTCATTTTTACTACGTCTCATGAAACTATTCTTCCAAAGCTGAGAACCGGCTCATTATAGACCTTTCGGCTCAGCCGCCAAGTACTTGTCCGCAGGAAATAGGAATTCGTAGTTATCTTATTCCATCGCAGGTTTATTCACGCTTGACGAGAAACCCGCTAAGATTATAAGAACACAAATGGACGCAAGTCCTTTTAACTGAAAGAATTTATAGTTGAATATATCGAGTTAATGGTTTCCCCTTTTCATTACTGTGCGTACACTCAGTGATGAACGTTTGCGAACAGGACTTCTCGCTTTTATGACAACATTTTATACCGTAATCAGTTGGCTCTCCTTCTTCGGCTACTGGCTGCTTATTGCCGGGGTTACGCTACGTATCCTGATGAAGCGACGCGCAGTACCTTCCTCCATGGCCTGGTTGCTTATCATCTATATTCTGCCGTTGGTCGGGATTATCGCCTACCTATCGTTTGGGGAGCTGCATCTCGGTAAACGACGAGCCGAACGCGCCAAGGCCATGTGGCCTTCCACCGCTCATTGGCTAAGTGAATTAAAAGAATGCCAGCATATCTTTGCCACCGAAAACAGCGAGGTAGCCGCGCCGCTATTCCAACTTTGCGAACGTCGTCAAGGCATTAGCGGCGTTAAAGGCAACCAACTTCAGTTGTTGACCACCACCGATGACACGCTGAAAGCGCTGATCCGCGATATCGATCTGGCTCAACATAATATTGAAATGGTTTTCTATATCTGGCAACCCGGCGGACTGGTGGATCAGGTGGCTGAATCCTTAATGGCCGCCGCTCGTCGGGGCGTGCATTGCCGCGTTATGCTGGATTCTGCCGGAAGCGTGACCTTCTTCCGCAGCCCTTATCCCGCTATGATGCGCAACGCCGGAATTGAAGTGGTTGAAGCACTGAAAGTGAATTTGTTCCGCGTATTCTTGCGCCGAATGGATTTACGTCAACATCGTAAGGTGGTGCTGATTGATAACTTTGTCGCTTATACCGGCAGTATGAATATGGTTGATCCGCGTTTCTTTAAACAGGATGCAGGTGTGGGTCAATGGATCGATATGATGGCGCGAATGGAAGGCCCGGTAGCAACAACTATGGGCATAGTTTATGCCTGTGATTGGGAAATCGAAACCGGAAAACGTATTTTACCCCCGCCGCCCGATGCCAATATCATGCCGTTTGAACAGGAGTCCGGCCATACCATTCAGGTTATTGCTTCCGGCCCTGGATTCCCGGAAGAAATGATTCATCAGGCGCTACTGACCGCGGTTTATGCCGCCCGTGAACAATTGGTGATGACCACCCCCTACTTCGTGCCAAGCGACGATTTGCTCCACGCTATTTGCACCGCGGCGCAGCGCGGCGTAGACGTCAGTGTTATCGTTCCGAAAGACAACGATTCCATGATGGTCCGCTGGGCCAGCCGCGCATTCTTCGCCGAATTGCTGGAGGCTGGCGTTAAAATTCATCAGTTTGAAGGCGGTTTGCTACACAGCAAGAGCGTTTTGGTCGATGGACAGCTAAGTCTGGTCGGTACGGTCAATCTGGATATGCGCAGCCTGTGGCTTAATTTTGAGATCACGTTGGTGATCGATGATGCCGGTTTCGGTAATGATTTGTCTCAGGTTCAGGACGATTATATCGCTCGCTCAACGTTGTTGGACGGTGAAGTTTGGGCCAAACGGCCACTCTGGCATCGGGTGATGGAGCGTCTGTTCTATTTCTTCAGTCCATTCCTGTAATAATGTTGCTTAGTAATGATTATCGTATTGTAGAAATTCTTAGTTATTGGCAATAAGCGCTATAAAGTGTGTAAAAGGCGCAAAGAGAATGTTTTAATGTGGGCAATATTGCGATGACTAATGGGAACCTGCACATGGACCAGACGATTATGGACCTCAACAACCGCCTGAGCGAAGACGAAACGCTGGAACAGGCTTACGATATTTTTCTTGAGCTGGCAGGCGACAATCTGGATCCGGCAGATATTCTGCTATTCAATTTGCAGTTTGAGGAACGCGGTGCGGCTGAGCTTTTCGATCCCGCCGAAGACTGGAGTGAGCACGTCGATTTTGACCTGAATCCAGATTTTTTCGCGGAAGTGGTCATCGGTCTGGCCGAGAGCGAAGGCGAACCGGTTAATGACGTCTTTGCCCGCGTTCTGTTGTGCCGAGAAAAAGACCATAAACTCTGCCATATTCTGTGGAAAGAGTAAGTCAGGCACTCATTTAGTCTCAGGCTAATGAACTACCTTACCTATAGAAAAGCCCTGTTAGCAATTGAACTAACAGGGCTTTTTTTTCTCAATGATATTCCGCCGGAATGATTACAGTGGATCAACTTTCAGGCAGGAAACCGCATGACGGAAGCTGCCTTCCAGCAACGGCCGAGTTTTAGCACATTCCGGCCCGGCAATCGGGCAGCGGGTACGGAACACACAGCCGGAAGGCGGGTTGATCGGCGAAGGAAGCTCCCCTTCCAATAGTTGGATCACTTTGTCCCGTTCTTTATCCGGATCGGGAATAGGTACTGCCGACATTAGCGCTTTAGTATAGGGATGCTGCGGATTGTGGTACACCTCATCGTAGGTACCCAGTTCAACCGCGTGGCCGAGATACATCACCAATACGCGATCGGAAATGTGTTTTACCACCGCCAAATCGTGAGCAATAAAGATCAACGACAGCCCCATCTCACGCTGTAACTGCTGCAACAGGTTAACCACCTGCGCCTGAATCGATACGTCCAGAGCCGATACCGGTTCGTCACAAATAACCAGTTTCGGCTCCAGAATCAGCGCCCTGGCAATACCGATGCGTTGACACTGACCGCCAGAGAACTCATGCGGATAACGGTTGATTAGGTTAGGTAACAGGCCCACTTTCAACATCATGGCCTTCACTTTATCCCGCACTTCCTGACGTGGCATTTTAGGGTAATAGGTGCGTAAAGGTTCGGCAATAATTTCGCCGATAGTCATTCGCGGATTCAATGACGCTAGCGGGTCTTGGAAAATCATCTGAATATCGCTGCGCGTAGTACGCCACTCGGCGTCGCTCATATTCAGCAAATCTTTCCCTAACCAGGCAACGCTGCCACCGGTCGCTTTAACCAAACCGATAATGGCGCGAGCGAAGGTCGATTTACCGCAACCGGATTCGCCCACTACACCAAGGGTTTCCCCTTCGTATAAACGCAGCGTCACGCCGTCCACCGCTTTCAGGGTTTTCGACGGTTGCCAGAACCACTGTTTGCCATCCTGAATGTCGAAGTGCACTTTCAGATCGGCGACCTCGAGCAAAACGCGCTTATCTGTCACTGTATTCATACCAATTCCCCCACTGGCTTAAAGCAAGCGCGTAAGCGCCCTTCACCAAAATGCTCCAATTCCGGTGCGGTTGAGCAACGGTCCATGGCGTACTGACAGCGAGGCTGGAACGGGCAGCCTTTCGGTAAACGCAGCAGGTTCGGCGGATTGCCGGGGATGGTCATCAGCGATTCGCCTTCAGCGTCCAGACGCGGAACCGCATTCAGTAAACCAATGGAATATGGGTGACTTGGATGATAAAACACGTCGCGGGCTTTGCCGTATTCCATGGTTCGGCCAGCATACATCACCAATACTTTATTACAGATACCGGCCACTACGCCCAAATCATGGGTAATCATGATAATCGCGGTATTGAATTCGTTTTTCAGCTCATTCAGCAGCGTCATAATCTGCGCCTGTACGGTAACGTCCAGAGCAGTAGTCGGCTCATCAGCAATCAATAACTTAGGACGGCACAGCAACGCCATAGCAATCATGACTCGCTGACGCATCCCGCCAGAAAACTCATGGGGATACATCCGCATCCGTTTACGGGCTTCCGGCATTTTTACTGCATCCAGCATCCGAATGGATTCTTCAAAGGCTTCGCTTTTGCTCATCTTTTTATGCAGTTGCAGCACTTCCATCAGCTGTTCGCCGACGCGCATATAAGGATTCAGCGATGTCATCGGGTCCTGGAAAATCATCGAGATTTCCTCTGCCCGCATCCGGTTTAGCTGTTTTTCCGGCAGATTCAGAATTTCCCGACCATTGAATTTGGCCGAACCGCCAATACGCCCGTTGCTGGCCAGTAGGCCCATCAGAGCAAATGCGGTCTGAGATTTACCTGAACCAGACTCACCAACGATACCCAAGGTTTCGCCAGCACGTAGGTCGAAGTTCAGATCGTTCACCGCCGTCACATCGCCATCCGGCGTGGAGAAAGTCACACTGAGGTCTTTCACATCCAATAAAACGGACTGTGGATTGGCAGACTGATTATTCGTAATCGACATGGCAATATTCCTCAGCGATCTTTCGGGTCGAGGGCATCACGCAAGCCATCGCCGATAAAATTGAAACAAAATAGCGTAATCACCAGGAATCCCGCCGGAAACATCAGCAACCAAGGGGAGACTTCCATCGAGTTGGCTCCATCACTCAATAATGCGCCCCAGCTACTTAACGGTTCCTGAGTCCCCAATCCGAGGAAGCTCAGGAAGGATTCGAACAGAATCATACTCGGTACCAATAAAGAAGCGTAAACCACCACCACGCCCAATACGTTAGGGACGATATGTCGCACCACAATATTGCGGGTTGATACGCCGCCCACCAGCGCCGCTTCAATGAATTCTTTGCGCTTCAGGCTTAGCGTCTGCCCGCGCACGATACGCGCCATATCCAGCCAGGAAACCATGCCGATCGCCACAAAGATCAGCAAAATGTTCTGTCCGAAGAAGGTCACTAATAGAATCACGAAGAACATAAACGGGAAGGAGTTCAGAATTTCCAGCAACCGCATCATCAGGGAGTCGATTTTTCCGCCCAGATAACCGGAGAGTGAACCGTACAAAGTTCCGACCACCACGGCGACCAGAGCCGCTGCGACACCGACCATCAGCGAGATTCGTCCACCGATGGCAACACGAACCAGTAAGTCACGGCCAGAGGAATCGGTGCCAAAATAGTGGCCGGATTCAAAGCTCGGCGCGGCCGACATCATGGCCCAATCGGTATCATCATAGGCAAATGGCGACAGCATTGGAGCCAGAATCACAAATAAAGTAATTAACATCAAGACCACCAAACTGGTGATCGCCGCGCGGTTATGTACAAAACGGCGACGGGCATCCTGCCAAAGGCTACGCCCTTCTACTTCCAGTTTTTCACTGAAAGCTTCCAGCGTTTCGCTATTTCTTTTGCTCAACATAATAGGCCAGCTCCAGTGTTAGTAACGGATTTTTGGATCGATAACGGCATAGAGCACATCAACGATCGCATTAAATAAAATGGTTAACGCGCCCACCAGTATCGTCAAACTCAACACCAGAGAATAATCGCGGTTTAACGCACCGTTTACGAACAGCTGACCAATCCCCGGCAACCCGAAGATGGTTTCAATAACCATAGAGCCGGTAATAATACCCACGAACGCTGGCCCCATATAAGACAGAACGGGCAACAGCGCCGGTTTTAATGCGTGGCGGAATACAATAGTACGTAGCGGCAAACCTTTGGCTCGCGCGGTGCGAATAAAGTTGGAATGCAGAACTTCAATCATCGAACCGCGGGTAATACGCGCGATACTGGCTATATAAGCCAGAGAAAGCGCCACCATCGGCAGAATCATAAATTTCAGTGCGCCCCCGTTCCAACCGCCACCCGGTAACCATTTAAGCATGATGGCAAAAATCAGCACCAACAGCGGTGCCACCACGAAACTGGGGATAACTACCCCGGTCATGGCAAAGCCCATCACCGTATAATCCCATTTGGTATTCTGATTCAACGCCGCAATAACGCCGGCACTCACCCCCAACACCACGGCCAAAATAAAGGCCGCAAGACCGAGCTTGGCGGAAACCGGGAAAGACGCGGCCACCAAATCGTTAACGGTATAATCTTTATATTTGAATGAAGGCCCCAAATCACCTTGCGCCAATTGGCCAAGGTAGTTGAAATACTGCTTATAGATAGGATCGTTGAGGTGATATTTTGCCTCAATATTGGCCATGACTTCTGGCGGAAGATTACGCTCACCGGTAAATGGACTTCCCGGCGCAAGACGCATCATAAAGAATGAAATAGTAATCAGTATAAATAACGTCGGAATTGCTTCCAAACAGCGGCGTAAAATAAACTTTAACATTGCCCGTACCTGTGTCTTTAGCCTTTTACTACGGCTTTATATTATCGAAACAATAAGGGCAGTTTCCCATAGGAAACCGCCCTCAAAATGATTAATGCTTGATAATATAAAGATCTTTAACGTGCAAGTTGTCCAGCGGGTCTTTACCGGTGTAGCCACCAACGTAAGGTTTCACCAAACGGGCGTTCACGTAGTAATACACCGGCACGATGGCAGAATCTTTATCCAACTGAGTTTCTGCCTGCTGATACAACGCCGCTCGCTCTTCGTCAGTTTTCACTTTCAGCGTATCAGAAATCAGCTTGTCAAAGGCCGGGCTCTTATAATGAACGGTATTGTTGCTGCTGTTAGACAGCATCATATTCAGGAAGGAAGAAGGCTCGTTGTAATCGGCACACCAGCCGGCACGCGCCACGTCGAAATTGCCCTGATGGCGCGTATCCAGGAAGGTTTTCCATTCCTGATTCTCCAGTTTCACGTCCACACCCAGATTTTTCTTCCAGATAGACGCAGCGGCGATAGCCAATTTTTTATGCAGATCAGAAGTGTTATACAACAGGTTGAATGTCAGCGGTTTATCTTTGGTATAACCGGCTTCGGCCAACAATTTTTTCGCTTCTTCATTACGTTTTTCTTGTGTCCAGCTCGCCCACTCAGGCTGCTTCAGATTGGCACCGCTGGTATAAGGCGGAGTGAAACCAAAGGCTGGCAGATCGCCCTGATTCTTCACCTTATTAACGATAACGTCGCGATCCATACCTAATTTCAATGCTTCACGCACGCGAACATCGGTAAATGGCGCTTTCGCATTATTGATTTCGTAGTAATAAGTACAAAGATAAGGATCTACATGTACCTGATCGGGGATCTCTTTCTTCAGTTTCTGGAATAACTCGATCGGCATGTTGTTATAGGTCATGTCGATTTCACCGGTGCGATAACGGTTAACATCAGTCACTTCTGAAGAAATTGGCAGATAAGTAACTTGATTGATAACGGTTTTTTCGTTATCCCAATAGGTTGGGCTACGTTCCAGAACGATGCGTTCGTTAACCACCCAGTCTTTCAGTTTATAAGCACCGTTGCCAACGAAGTTCTTTGGTTGAGTCCATTTGTCGCCAAACTTCTCGACTACGGCTTTATTCACCGGAGACATAGACGGGTGCGCCAGCAATTTGGCCAGGTAAGGCACCGGCTCGCTTAAAGTGACTTCCAGCGTATGATCATCCAGCGCTTTTACGCCCAGTGTGTCAGCGGGTTTTTTACCGGTAATAATGTCATCGATATTCGCGATATGCGCATATTGCACATAGCTTTCGTAAGGGGAAGCCGTTTTCGGGTCGGCCAGTCGTTGCCAGCTATAAACGAAGTCTTGCGCAGTGACAGGGTCACCGTTTGACCATTTAGCATCTTTACGCAGATGGAAAGTCCAGACCTTAAAGTCTTTGTTATCCCAACTTTCTGCCACACCCGGAACAATATCACCGTTTGGCGAGTTGATCACTACGCCTTCCAGCAGGTCACGGGACAGGTTTGACTCAGGCACGCCTTCAATTTTATGCGGATCCAAAGACTGAGGTTCAGAACCGTTATTACGGACTAAAACCTGCTTTTCTGCCAATTGAACGCCGGCGGGAACGTCAGCGGCGAAACTGCTGCTGACCGACGCTATACCCAAAGCGGCGATGATACCTGCGGCCAGGAGACTTTTCTTTGTGATGTTGGTCATACTTATCTTAACTCCAGTTTTTTATTATTGCGTTATCCAGTGACTGAATACGCCTCACCTTTTAAAAGGCATTTTTTATTTACCCCTATGGAGGAACGAATCCACAGGAAGTAAGACCCCACATGTATTAACACCGCACTGACGCTGCGTCATACATCCCTATTTCACTGCCATCATTGTTTTTACTACGATATTACTGACTCTGCTAGAGTTTACGGATATACAAATTCTTTATATCGGTAGCGTCCTGCGGATCTTTTCCGCTAAAACCGCCTACCGTTGGCCGAATAAGTCGGGCGCTGACCCGGTAATACACCGGAACCATCACCGAATCTTTATCCAGTAAATTTTCTGCCTGTTGGTATAGCGTGGCGCGGGCTTTTTCATCCGACGCGGTCAGCGTTTTAGCCAAAATAGCGTCAAATTCAGGGCTTTTATAGAAGAAGGTATTATTGCTACCGTCGGATAACAGCATATTCAGGAAGGCGCTAGGCTCATTATAATCCGCGCACCACGTGGCTCGAGCCACGTCAAATTGACCTTGATGGCGGCTTTCTAGCGAAGTTTTCCATTCCTGATTCTGCAAAGTAACTTTGGCACCCAGATTCTTTTGCCACATAGATGCGGCAGCAATTGCCTGCTGTTTATTCTGATCCGATGTGTTGTAGAGCAAATTGAACTTCAACGGATTTTTATCGTTATATCCAGCCTCGGCCAATAGCTGTTTTGCCACTTGATTACGTTTTTCTTGCGACCAACCCGCCCACTCCGGCAATGTGAAATTCGCCCCTTCCATAAACGTTGGCGTAAATCCGTAAGCTGGGATCTGCCCTTGTCCCATAATCTTATTGGCGATCACATCCCGATCCAGCGTCAATTTAATGGCGGTTCTCACGCGCGCATCGGTAAACGGCGCTTTGCCATTATTAATTTCATAATAGAAAGTACAGAGATAAGGGCTTACGTGAACTTCTTTTGGCAGATCTTGCTTCATTTTGGCGAATAAAGTTGGCGGGATAGCACCACTGGTAATATCTATTTCACCGCTACGATAACGGTTGATATCACTCACTTCAGAGGCTATTGGCAAGAACGTCGCCTGATCAATCACTGTCGCTTTATTATTCCAATAGGTAGGATTACGTTCAATAACAATGCGTTCGTTAACCACCCAATCTTTCAGATTGTATGCACCATTGCCGACATAGTTTCCCGGCAAAGTCCATTTATCGCCAAACTTTTCCACCGCAGCCCGATTCACTGGCTTCATTGAAGTATGCGATAACATACTGACAAAATACGGTACGGGTTTACTTAATGTGACCTGTAGCGTTTTAGCATCCAATGCCTTAACGCCTAAAGTGCCCGGCGTTTTCGTGCCTTTTAAAATATCGTCAACGTTTTCAATTTGAGCGTACTGCAAATAACTGGCGTAAGGCGAACCTATTTTAGGATCAGCCAAACGCTGCCAGCTGTACACAAAATCTTCTGCGATCACGGGCGACCCATCATTCCAAACCGCGCCATCCCGTAGATGGAAAGTCCAAACCTTAAAATCTTTATTTTCCCAATGAGTCGCAACGGCGGGGATAATATGGCCATCGGCGTCATTACTCACCAAACCTTCCAGCAAATTTAAAATCACATTGCTTTCCGCAACGCCTTCAACTTTATGAGGATCGAGCGACGCAACTTCTGCGCCGTTATTAATGGTGATGGATTGAGTTGCGGCTAATTCAACGCCGGCAGGAACAGTTGCGGCACCGACCATACAAGGAAAAGATAAACTCAGAATAGTGCTAAGTACTGTTAATGGCTTACGCTTCAAATTTATCTGCATGTCCAATAGTCCTTTTTCCAAATTTATGATGTTTTTTTTAATGGTTAGGGTCAGTCTGGAGCCAATACCGCGCTGCACTGCTCATTTCCTTGCAATATCCATGCTCATTTTTTGCAGAGAACACAGAAAAATCTCATTCGGAAGTGGTTCGAAAGCTAACAGAAGCAGAAAATCTACGCCAATAATTTTTACAGAAATGTTAAGCAATTCTCTTTTCTTACATTGAGTGAGTAATCTTTCATAGTATTAACTCCACCCAACAAGTTACACAACAATCTGATTTAACTGTATTAATTCAGAGGGAAGGAAAAAATTGAACTAATGAAATTTCGCACAACCCGCAGAAAGAAACATAAAATTAACATTTATACCATTCCCAGAATAAACATCTGGATATGTTGTCTTAATCACTAATAACATCTAGATAAATTCCACACAAGCATTACAGAATCATGTGAGCAAATTAACAACAAATGACGGATTTATTTTAATCAAACGGCGCTGATGCCAGTGCGTAAACACAGATAAATAGGCTTTAAGTCAGTTTAAAGGCAGGAGAGCTTTATTTACGCCACATTAAAGTGCATCTGGTTAAAATTAATGCACTGTTCGCACCAAATTAATGCAGCGGGATGGGGTTTAGGAAAATACAGGGATATTGAAGAACCGGATAAGTGGGAAATAAAACAAAAAATGAAAGCGAGAGGAAGGAAACCGGCCAGCCGAGGATATAGGTCGGCCAGCCGGTATCATCGCGAGATTAAATTAATTAAATTAAAGTAAGCCGGGGAAGCTGGCCTTTAAACCGGTAACAATAAACTCGATACCTAATGCCATCAGCAGCAAACCCATGATTCGGGTGATAACGTTAATACCGGTCTGCCCTAGCAAGCGTACCAATAGCGGCGCCGCGCGAAATAGCAGCCAGCAACAGAAGGCAAATAAGGCGATAGCAAGAGTTAAACCGAGCAAATTTAGCCAACTGTGATAGCGGGAGCTCCAGACAATAGTCGAACTGATCGCCCCTGGGCCTGCCATTAATGGTAAAGCCAAGGGTACTACGCCAATACTATCCCGCACTGCCGTTTCGGTTTTTTCCTGCTTGTTTTGCTTATCCTCGCCCAGCTTGCCGCTAATCATCGACATTGCAATGCTAACTACCAGAATACCGCCGGCGATGCGGAAAGAATCGATAGAAATACCAAATACTTTCAGGATGGCATCCCCAAGGAATAGCGCTATCCATAAAATGATGGCGACGGAAAGATTCGCCGTCAGGTTTGTCTTATTGCGCCCCGCTTCTGCCTGGTAACTCGTCATACTAATAAATACCGGCAATATTCCTACCGGGTTAACCAGCGCAAACAAGCCAACAAAAAACTTGATGTAGCCTGACAGGTCCAACAGTGATTGACTCACACCCACTCCGCACTATCGCTAATATAAAGTACCTCGGCGCAATAACCACCATTAGCGGTTAATGTCCGTCGATTAGCGCCTCCCTGACCAGTTTTTGCTCAGGTGACGGCGCGACTACAAGCTACTACAGAAGAAACCCGCCGCTTGGAGCCATTCAGGCAGTTATTTTGGCTGCCGGACTGGCATAACGCACAGCCTTCATCTATATGCGCGCTAATGTAATGGAATTACATTGGGGAATCTATGGATTAGATCAGCATTTTAATACGCAATAAGTTTACTCAAAAAATAGGCGAGCAACTGTTAACAAAGTGTGTCTTTTCTGCTGTTTTAACGTCATAAAATATCGCCTTTATGGTTTTAATGCTTTTAATTCTCAATTCAACGCTGCTGAAAGGTGTCAGCTTGACGTTTTTGTGATTTAAATCACGAAATCCATACCTAAGAATAGTTAAGCTCTGTCATAGGAAAAGAGGTAGAGAGCTTGGAAAGGTCAGTTGTGGTTAGCTTCAAATCCGCACCCCGACAAAAATAAAGAAAGCTCTTTCAGTAAATCAGCGGTAGTAATGGTTGAGTAGAATGCGAAAAGTCTTCCTATTCGACAATGCAGCACGAGATAGCCTGACTATACTAGTTGCTTCAACTGCTTATTTACTAAAAGAGTTTAACATTATCAGGAGAGCATTATGGCTGTAACGAATGTCGCTGAACTTAACGAGCTAGTAGCACGCGTCAAGAAAGCCCAGCGCGAGTATGCCAACTTTACTCAAGAGCAAGTTGATAAAATCTTCCGCGCTGCCGCCCTAGCCGCTGCTGATGCCCGTATCCCTTTGGCTAAATTGGCCGTAGCGGAATCTGGCATGGGTATTGTCGAAGATAAGGTTATTAAAAACCACTTCGCATCTGAGTATATCTATAACGCTTACAAAGATGAAAAAACCTGCGGCATCTTGGGTGAGGACAAAACTTTCGGCACCATCACTATTGCGGAACCTATCGGTTTAATCTGCGGTATCGTGCCGACAACCAACCCAACTTCAACGGCTATTTTCAAGGCATTAATCAGCCTGAAAACCCGTAACGGTATCATTTTCTCTCCGCATCCTCGTGCTAAAGACGCAACCAATAAAGCTGCTGATATCGTGCTGCAAGCCGCTATCGCTGCAGGTGCGCCAGCCGACATTATTGGTTGGATTGATGCCCCTACCGTTGAATTATCTAACCAACTAATGCACCACCCAGATATCAACCTGATTCTGGCAACCGGTGGCCCAGGCATGGTTAAAGCGGCTTACAGCTCTGGTAAACCTGCTATCGGCGTAGGCGCAGGTAACACGCCTGTTGTGGTTGATGAAACCGCAGATATCAAACGCGTTGTAGCCTCTATTCTGATGTCTAAAACCTTTGATAACGGCGTCATTTGCGCATCTGAACAATCTATTATCGTCGTTGATTCCGTATACGACGCGGTACGTGAACGTTTCGCCTCCCACGGCGGCTACCTGCTGCAAGGTAAAGAACTGAAAGCCGTTCAGGACATCATCCTGAAAAACGGTGGCCTGAACGCGGCTATCGTAGGTCAGCCAGCAACTAAAATTGCTGAAATGGCCGGTATTAAGGTTCCGGGCAATACCAAGATTCTGATTGGTGAAGTGAAAGTTGTGGACGAATCCGAGCCGTTTGCTCATGAAAAACTGTCCCCGACTCTGGCGATGTATCGTGCGAAGAGCTTCGAAGACGCAGTCGATAAAGCGGAAAAACTGGTTGAAATGGGCGGGATTGGTCACACCTCTTGCCTGTACACCGACCAGGATAACCAGACTGCTCGCGTGAAATACTTCGGCGATAAAATGAAGACTGCCCGTATTCTAATTAACACCCCTGCCTCACAAGGTGGTATCGGTGACCTGTACAACTTCAAACTGGCACCGTCTCTGACGCTGGGTTGTGGTTCATGGGGTGGTAACTCCATCTCTGAAAACGTCGGTCCGAAACACTTGATCAACAAGAAAACTGTGGCTAAGCGAGCAGAAAACATGTTGTGGCATAAACTACCGAAATCTATTTACTTCCGCCGTGGCTCACTGCCAATCGCGCTGGAAGAAGTGGCAACTGACGGTGCAAAACGTGCCTTCATCGTGACTGACCGCTACCTGTTCAACAACGGCTACGCTGACCAAATCACCAGCGTGCTGAAATCTCACGGTATCGAAACCGAAGTCTTCTTCGAAGTTGAAGCTGACCCAACGTTGAGCATCGTGCGTAAAGGTGCTGAGCAGATGAACTCCTTCAAACCAGACGTGATTATCGCGCTGGGTGGCGGTTCACCGATGGATGCGGCCAAAATCATGTGGGTAATGTACGAACATCCGGAAACTCACTTCGAAGAACTGGCGCTGCGCTTTATGGATATCCGTAAACGTATCTACAAGTTCCCGAAAATGGGCGTGAAAGCGAAAATGATCGCCGTCACCACCACTTCCGGTACCGGTTCAGAAGTAACACCGTTTGCGGTCGTTACCGACGATGCTACCGGCCAGAAATATCCATTGGCTGACTACGCATTGACTCCAGATATGGCTATCGTTGATGCCAACCTGGTTATGAATATGCCTAAATCCCTGTGCGCCTTCGGCGGATTGGATGCGGTAACTCATGCCTTGGAAGCCTATGTCTCTGTACTGGCTAACGAATACTCCGACGGTCAGGCGCTGCAAGCGTTGAAACTGTTGAAAGAATTCCTGCCAGCCAGCTACAAAGAAGGGGCGAAAAACCCGGTTGCACGTGAGCGTGTACACAACGCAGCGACTATCGCCGGTATCGCGTTTGCGAACGCCTTCCTGGGTGTCTGTCACTCAATGGCTCACAAACTGGGTTCTGAGTTCCACATCCCGCACGGTCTGGCTAACGCCATGTTGATCTCTAACGTTATCCGTTATAACGCGAACGACAACCCGACTAAGCAAACGGCCTTCAGCCAATACGACCGCCCACAGGCACGTCGTCGTTACGCTGAAATCGCTGACCACTTGGGTCTGGCTGCCGCTGGCGACCGTACCGCACAGAAAATCGAGAAACTGTTGGCTTGGTTGGATGAAATCAAAGCCGAACTGGGTATCCCGACTTCTATTCGCGAAGCGGGCGTTCAGGAAGCTGACTTCTTGGCGAAGGTCGACAAACTGTCTGAAGATGCTTTCGATGACCAGTGTACCGGTGCTAACCCACGTTACCCGCTGATCTCTGAGCTGAAACAGATTCTGATGGACACTTATTATGGCCGCGAATACGTCGAAGAATTCGAACGTGAAGAAGCAGCTGCAAAAGAAGTGGTTAAAGCAGAAAAAAAGACCAAGAAGTAATCATTTGACTGCACTGCTCATCTAACGGTGGGTAATCAGCAAACTGTCTACCCCTCAATCGGTAAATCTGATTGGGGGGTTTTCTTGTGCAGCAACATTGTCAAACCCTACCCATTATTTCCCCGTCATCGAGACTCATAGTGAATATCGACCCGATCATAATTATCTGCCGCTATTCCTATTATTCATCGGCTAAGGTACATAGATTAACGAACGTATCTGTCTGTGCCATTGAGTTTAGGTTCAAACGACGTCAACAGAATGCTAATACGAGGAAAGACAAAAAGGTAAGTCACCCTACGGCGACAAAAAAAACGTCCATGGGGCTTCTGAGGGGGATTCTCGAGGATTAAATATCGCCCTGCCCAGCTAACGGCGTGCAGGCCGCACTGATTGCTTCTTTATAATGCCGGCGACAAACGGAAACATAGCTTTCGTTACCACCAATCACTACTTGCTCACCATCATGCACCGCTCTGCCCTGCGCATCTAATCGCAGCACCATATTGGCTTTACGGCCACAGTGACAAATGGTTTTTAATTCCACCAATTTATCAGCCCAGGCCAGCAAATATTTACTGCCGGTAAATAACTCCCCGAGGAAATCGGTGCGCAGGCCATAGCAAAGGACTGGAATATGATATTCATCGACAACGTGGCAAAGCTGCCTAACCTGCTCTTTGGTCAGGAACTGGCACTCATCCAGCAGCACGCAATGCACCGGCTTATCATGGTGCTCTGCTTCTATAATGGCCGCCAATTGGGTTTCATTATTATAAAGCTGAGCCTGAGAGGTTAGGCCGATACGTGAACTGACTTTGCCAACGCCGAAACGGTTATCAATCTCTGCCGTGAAAACCAGTGTGCGCATACCACGCTCTTGATAGTTATAGGAGGATTGAAGTAATGCGGTGGACTTCCCTGCATTCATTGCAGAATAATAAAAATAAAGCTGAGCCATGGGCCCGTAACTCCACTGGTATATTAAAAGCGCAAATTAACGATATGCCATAGTGTAACACAAACTTTATGCGCAAGCTGACAGGGGATGCAGGAGGTTAATAAGTTTAATAAATTGAGTAATGCGATGAAAGCATTCCGGCTTCTTTTACCTGGACTGATTTAAGAATCCATTCGATGCTATTTTTTGACTGAGTTCACAGTTTCATCGCGCTTAAAGATTTTCCCCAAACATGGGGCTGTACTAAAAGGAGTAAAAACCAAAAAAAACATCGAATTCAACAATAGCCCATTTTACTCATTAATCCCATGCATCATGGCAGCGATAGAAATTAACATTAAATACCTAACAGACATATTTATTAGTGTCGTTGCGACTTTATCCGGTTAAAGGTATCCTTGGCAAAGTCGATTTTGTCATCTATATCCACATTTTTTTCGATGGTTGTAAACGAGCAAGCACAATCAACAACGCTCTATTTTTTGCTTTATTGATATAAAGCATACTTATAGCTTAGTGAGAAAATCATGTTCTAAAATTGCAACTTTTACTCACATATCGAGAATTTGTCTTAGAACTGTGCAAACTAATTGCCCGAACTCATCACTTATTACTAACGATAGACAACTTTCAGCTTTTAAAAAGAGTAAATTCCAGTAAGCTAATCAAATTGGCTATTGCAGAAATTAAAATAGCACTCTATTATTATCCAGACGCCCCCCAACATTATAATTGAGACCAGGACAATGAGCGAAGCGTTAAAAATTCTAAACAACATCCGTACTCTACGTGCTCAAGCGCGCGAATGTAACGTTGATACATTGATAGAAATGCTTGAGAAGCTGAAGGTAGTTGTTGAAGAGCGTGTTGAAGAAGAACGTCAGTCTAAAGCTGAGATTGAAGAACGTGAGCGTAAACTGTCGCAATATCGTGAAATGCTTATTGCAGACGGTATTGACCCGAACGAGCTGATGGCCACTTTAAGTACAGCTAAAGCAGCAGGCAAAGCTAAACGTGCAGCTCGCCCAGCTAAATACCAATATACTGATGAAAATGGCGAACTGAAAACTTGGACCGGCCAAGGCCGTACTCCAGCTGTGATTAAGAAAGCTCTCGATGAACAAGGTAAATCGCTGGACGATTTCCTACTGTAATAGTATTTAAACATTTACTATTATCTGAGAAATACCCTCTTCTTATGTTGAGGGTATTTTTTATTGGGTTTTAAAAACGATCCTTAACCCAGAAAAAATTCCCAATTTCTTACCAATCATTACACTTCTCTATAAATTACTCTCCGTTATCATTTTCATAGCAAATCCATAAGAATACTCTGCTAATCTATAACAATATTAATAGTTAGTTTTAAATTTCAGGTAAAGTGTCGTCATAGTTTTACCAACGTCAGATTTATTCAGAAGAAAATTTACGGTTTTAACGTGGATAGAAAAATCAGAAAATGCAGCAGTATGCCGTTGTAAAACATACCGCTGCTCAGAATGTTCTTACTTAGCGCGAGTTAGCGTGATTAACCGATGCTCCGCGGCCGATGGCATAATAAATAAAGCCCCGGCTATTTAAGCGCTCCGGGTCGTACAAATTACGCCCATCAAAAATAACCGCTTCTTTCAATCTGGATTTGATAACGTCAAAATCTGGAGCTCGAAAGTTTTGCCACTCGGTACAAATAACCAACGCATCTGCCCCCTGAAGCGCAGCTTCTTTAGTTCCCATTAATCTCAAATCGTCACGCGAACCATAAATCCGCTGAGTTTCGTCCATAGCTTCAGGATCATAAGCCTGAATAATAGCACCAGCCTCCCACAGCGACTCCAGCAAAACACGACTTGGCGCTTCACGCATATCATCGGTATTAGGTTTAAATGCCAGTCCCCATAGCGCAAAAGTTTTTCCAGCCAGGTTATCGCCATAGTGTTTTTTAATAAACTGAGTCAGTTTGGATTTTTGCTGAATGTTGACTTGCTCTACGGCTTGTAACAGTTTTGGTTGATAACCAATATTCTCAGCTGTACTAATTAATGCTTGAACGTCTTTTGGGAAACAGGATCCACCGTAGCCGCAGCCTGAATATATAAAGTGATAGCCAATACGCGAATCTGACCCTATACCCTGCCGGACTTTTTCTACATCTGCGCCTAATAGTTCGGCCAGATTTGCAATTTCATTCATAAAACTGATTTTTGTCGCCAGCATACAGTTAGCCGCATACTTCGTCAGTTCAGCACTGCGCACATCCATTACCAGCATACGGTCGTGATTACGATTAAATGGCTCATACAGCTCACTTATAAGTGGAATCACGTCATTATTGTCAGTACCTATTACGATACGCTCAGGGCGCTTACAGTCGGATACCGCCGCCCCTTCTTTCAGAAATTCAGGATTGGATATCACATCAAAGTCGATCTCTATATCTCTCTGACGTAGAACTGCAGCCATGGCACTCCGAACTTTATCGGCAGTACCCACCGGAACCGTGGATTTATCAATGATAACTTTAGGTTCCATCATATATTTAGCGATAGTTTCTGAAACCTGAATCACATATTGCAAATCTGCGGCACCATTCTCATCTGGCGGAGTACCAACAGCAATAAATTGGATGGCACTGTGATGTACACCAGCTTTCGCATCCGTAGAGAAATGCAGACGACCAGCCTCAACGTTTTCTTTTACCAAAGTAGACAGCCCAGGCTCAAAAATTGGCAGATGCCCTTTTTGCAAGCCTTCTACCTTACGTGCATCGACATCAATACAAAGTACATCATGCCCAACCTCAGCAAATACTGCGGCTTGAACCAATCCGACGTAGCCAATACCAAAAATGGTTACTTTCATTATATTTACCCTAACCGTTTAAATCGAAAACCAATTGTTAGCCACGAAACTTTCAATCATCTTTAGCGATCGAATGTTTAATAAATAAGCCAGAGCATACCGCTACATGTATTGCGCTAATGACACATTGTCGAAACGATACAAACCGTTTGCAGCGGCGATTCACCGAACTCTCGGACCACTAGAATAAAAGGTAGATGAATAAAAACCCTGGTACGTTAGTGGCTACTGCTGGCAGCAGCACACAATTGCACAGTCTGTATTAATGCTTTATCAACCATCGTTAACATTTTCAGATTCAACATGGGCGATTAATCCGGTGTTGCATGATTAGTTTGCGATTTTCAATAGCCTAAGCCGCCACGAAGGGCATGACTATTTCCGCATGCTGTCAGCCATTAAGCGTAGTTTAAGAGAGAAGCATTAACGTAACCTTAAGACCCGGCAATTGAAGTGTAGCAATCAACGGAAAAACGAAGGATATAAGCTGACTTATATTTACAGGTCAGAGTTTCTTTTCATTGGTTCAAAAAATAGGCTACATACGAGACTTAAAAAAGGGAGGGAAATAAGACAGTGGGGATAATGGATGACGAATGGTAAATAAGCATAATGAATATTATTCAGCAGAAAGCATAAGTCTTAATTGGCTGCCCCCTCCCCATACCTGACACTGCCAAGCCTCGCAGCGCTGACTGATTTGATTTAAATGAGCGGTTCTCAGCGTTCCCAAAGGCACGCCATTACTCAGCTGTATATGGTTTTTACCCGCGCTGACATTAGCATGCAGCCCGGCGGAAACCAGGATCAAGTTTTTGTATTCCGAATTGTAATACCCGACCAACAGGGGGAATTGCCCTTCAAGATGGGCTCGTCTTAAGAGTTGGTTAACCTGTTTAAGCAACGCCGGCATTTGCGGCAGACGGTGATGGCGACCGGCTAAGTGTTCTTGCAAGATACCGTTGAATAACACCCGTAGTAATAATGCCGCGAGAACACCATTATCACCGGCTCGAGTGACATCAAGACAATAGAAAGCCAAATCGCTATCAGAAAGTGCGGCGATATCCAAAACCAATCCCGGTTGATCAACGCCGGTTAGCTGGCGGTAATTCACGCGGCAACGAGCAATAACTTGTTGCGCGGGCGGTTGTAACTGATGCAGTAACTGAGCGGCTTCAAACGGATTTTTCTTCAGCGCATCCCAGTCTTGAATAAGTTCAGTTTCCTCAATCGCCGGAGAGCTAAACAATGTCGGATACAGGCAAGTCAATACCGCTTCCCGCAGGCGATGTAAATCATCTATAGGTTTGAGTAAAACATCTTTTACACCCAAACGTAGAACCTGCGCGATATCCGTCATTTTGTCTGTGGCTGAGATAACCAGAACCGGAGTTTTAATCCCCCGAACCAGCAGTTGCTCAACCAGTTCAATCCCTCCCATTTCTGGCATAGCCAAATCGCAGAGAATCAGGTCAGGCATACTGTTTTCCAACAAATTCAATGCTTCAAGACCGTTCGATGCCTGTAATATCGAAGCCCCTAGGTTGCTCAGATAATTATTCAGTACCGTGCGAAAGACCATTTCATCTTCAACAATCAAAATGTTCTTATCTGTAAACGGTTTGTCCATGCAATGTTATCTCTTAGCTATCGTTGTGCTAATAGTGGCTCAAAAAGGTGACTTGTGCTTGCCAGAAGTGGCCATGACGTCAATTTTTATTTCCATTCTGTGTTTTTCCTCTTCTTTTAGCTAAAAGCACTAATTGCTCAAGTTTGCGCTCAACCGCCGATTCACCGGCAGCAATGGCTTCATTCGCCCGATGAAAATCTAAAGTAGATATCTGTGGGCAATAAGGTTGAATCAGCACATCAGGTGGATCGCCGGCCATACGGTTACGTTTCAGGCGGTTTTCTAACACCTGGATAGAGGTAGACATAATTTCCATCGCGCTCGGAGGCGTATTCGAACGTTTTGGTGCCAGATGGGCAATGCGATCACGTAGGCGACTGCGCCAGTTTTGTGGCATATCGGAAGGAGTTTCCTCCGTTGGCATACTGATAGAAAGCAGATCTTGCTGCATAAGATGTGCGTCGTGCTGTAAATCAACGGCAATGACCACGTCAGCCCCCATTGCCCTGGTCAATGAAACAGGAACCGGATTCACCACCGCACCATCCACCAGCCAGTAGCCGTCAAGCCAAACGGGGGAGAACAATCCCGGCATGCTACAGGATGCACGAATGGCCTGATGGATATTGCCTTCAGTAAGCCATAACTCTCTACCAGTACTCAGGTTGGTTGCTACCGCCCCAAAAGGAATGGCGCACTGGCTCATGTCATCGATTGAAAGAAGTTCGCCCACCGTATTAAATACACGTTCACCTCGCAGTAATCCGCCCCTTCGCCATGAAAAATCCATCAGTTTAATCACATCCCAATAGCTGAAGGATCTGACCCAACGCTCCAGTTCCGGCATGTGCTGGGTCGCCTGCGCCGCGCCAACGAGTGCACCAACCGAACAACCGGCGATGATATCAATTTCCACATCCAGCTTTTTCAGCGCATTGATCACACCAATGTGCGCCCATCCTTTTGCTGCACCTGCACCAAGAGCTAAACCTACCTTTATTTGTCGCATTATCCACTCGCATGTGTTTCGGTATATCTCACTCGAATACGGTTCCCGTTTCGCAACCAACGTCAGCTATGCTCAAAACTATTAACAGCGTCTATTTGGCTATACTGCCCACAGGACTTAGCATCATGCACGCTTTCATTAGTTGTAATTTCATTAATTCTCATTAGTGAGATACAGCTAACATCCTTGTTAGTCATCACTCTGCCATCTGATTCATCAAATTAACCAAATGAATTATCGAGCAATTTATAACCCTGATTATCATCGAACCATCGCGTTCTAATCGCTGAATTACAGCATCATAAGTGAACAATCCAATCTTTGGCTGTAAGTAATCGTGACTAATCTTGCATTTTGCACGGAGTCTCACAGAGAAAGTTAATCGTATTGCAACAGAGAATAATTGCTACGAGGCATCTCGATAACCCACCCGTTTAATGAGACGGTAACGTTTATATGGAGCACAATCTGAGGACGGAATCTTACCTGGGGGAGTTGAGGGATGAGGCAAAGTGAAGATGAAGAACACTATCGGAATCGTAGAATACGACTCACTATCAGCGAGTTGAGTTAAATGATACCCAGACCTCATCAGGCCTGGGTAAAAACGCCAGAAAATGATTAGGCGTTGAATGTGCCGAAAGAGATATGCATGTTTTCGAACATCGCGATGATTCTATTGATTAACTTCATGATTTTGACCTTTCAATTTCGCCATTACAATGTGATCTAAATCACAAAACGCAATTTACATTAAAATGAAACACCGGTCAATTTTAGCCATTGGCATCACAATAAAAAACACAGGACACGCGATTCCCATTTTAAGTCCATGCCTTTGAACCTTGGGGGGTGATTAGGTAAGATATACGGCTGAAACCTTTCAAATTGGACCGATCTGCACAATTTAATCATTCCTGTGCACATCCTGGAAAATTGCGTCAGGCAATCGTCATTACACAACCTTGCCACGAAGAGATTGCATTACGCGAATTTAATTATGTTATCAGGAGATATTTTGACAGAGTCTTGCCCCTGCGGAAGCCGTATAAATTACGAACTTTGCTGCGAACCCTATATTCTCGGCGCTAAAGTAGCAGCTACGCCTGGCATTCTGATGCGTTCGCGCTACAGCGCTTATGTCAAAGAAGACGTCAATTATTTGGTAGGTACCTGGCATCCCGATTGCCATGCAGAAAAATGGCGTGACAATATCGCAGAGGGTTTTGCAGGCACGCAGTGGTTGGGTTTAACCGTTAGAGAAGAAGCGGCCGGTTCCCATCCAGATGAAGGATTTGTCGAGTTTGTTGCCCGATTTAAAGAAGGCAATAGCGGTGCCATTTCGATGATGCATGAACGTTCGCGCTTCCTTCGTTTAAATGAACGCTGGTACTATATTGATGGAATACGCCCTCAGGTCGGCAGGAACGACAGTTGTCCTTGCGGTTCAGGCAAAAAATATAAGAAATGCTGCGGATGATTTACGCCTAAACGTGCCTAATCTGGCTGCATCGAATTAAAACACAACATCAAAGATATCTCAGACAGGATTGACCAACTTATGCCACACCAGAATATACAAAGAAAAGTATTACGTACCATTTGTCCTGATGCCAAAGGGTTAATCGCCAAGATCACCAATATTTGTTACAAGCATCAGCTTAATATTGTTCAAAATAATGAGTTTGTAGATCATCTGACCGGGCGCTTCTTTATGCGCACCGAACTGGAAGGGATCTTTAACGACACAACGTTGCTCGCCGATTTGGATGATGCACTGCCCGAAGGTACCAGCCGCGAGCTGCATACTGCAGGGCGCAGACGCATTGTTATCATGGTCACCAAAGAAGCTCATTGCCTTGGCGACCTGTTAATGAAAAGCGCTTATGGTGGACTGGATGTAGAAATCGCCGCCGTCATTGGTAACCATGATTCATTGCGACACCTGGTCGAGCGGTTTGATATCCCCTTCCATCTGGTTAGCCATGAAGGATTAACTCGGGATCAACACGATCAACAGCTGATTACGCAGATCGACCAATACCAACCTGATTATGTTGTTCTGGCCAAATATATGCGGGTATTAACTCCTGCCTTTGTACAGCGCTATCCATACCAAATTATCAATATCCATCATTCATTCCTGCCAGCTTTTATTGGTGCACGCCCTTATCATCAGGCTTATGAACGCGGCGTGAAAATTATTGGGGCAACGGCTCACTATGTAAATGACAGTCTGGATGAAGGCCCAATTATCATGCAGGACGTTATCCACGTCGATCATTCTTATACCGCTGAAGATATGATGCGTGCTGGCCGAGATGTGGAGAAAAACGTACTGAGCCGCGCACTTTATCGTGTTTTAGCGCAGCGCGTTTTTGTTTACGGTAATCGCACAGTTATTCTGTAACTGCACAATAAATCGTTAGTTTTTGTTTGAAGAAACACCTTCAAGAGCAAAAAAACGGCAAACAAATCTTTTTTTTCAAATCAAGTCTTTACAGTGGCGCTTCATTTGATATGATGCGCCCCGCTTACCGAGACAACGTTTCTAAGCAGTTAGGCCAGTGGTGGGGTTCCCGAGCGGCCAAAGGGAGCAGACTGTAAATCTGCCGTCATCGACTTCGAAGGTTCGAATCCTTCCCCCACCACCATTTTAAACTGGCTTGTTAGGTTATTCGGAATATTAAATAGCCAAGCGCAGTAATTAAGATGAATAGCAAAATCATTAAAAAATACCGGCCAGGTATTTAGCCAGAAATAAAAACCACGAATTCAGTGGTGGGGTTCCCGAGCGGCCAAAGGGAGCAGACTGTAAATCTGCCGTCATCGACTTCGAAGGTTCGAATCCTTCCCCCACCACCATCTCTATTATATTTCCAAGGTATTAACCCCATCACCAAACCACCCTTAGATATTTTGGGCGAAGGTAATAACTTTCGACAGGGTTTGAGTCGAGCAGCGTGAGACAACATTGCACTTCGGTAACCCGAAGGGTGAAGAACGAAATGATGCTCCCCCAACTACCGGTATTATCCTACCAATAAACTCCTTTCGCCTTCTAGCAGGCCTTAACGCTTCAGGCAGAAGCTAAGATGAGCAGCATTCCCCTTAGTTAACAGCCCTTGGATAGAGTTGAACAGGATGCGCTCAGTCATATACTCGTCAATTTAAACGAAGATCGCACTATAGATTTTTTATTTCGGTTCAAAATGATTTTTTATTTCGGTTCAAAATCAAAAAGGTGCTTAACCAGGTTAAATTTCGCCAAACCACACCCTATTTTCCGCCACCGACACCCGGTATATCCTCTCTATCCTTTGCTAGGCTCTAAACTCGTTCTATCGCCAAACCTTTGACGAGAGGCAATATGAACAACCCAATGCGATAGACCCCCGTCCCTCATTCAATGGCGATGCTTTACCCAAATGGAATACATGTTGGTTCTCAGCGCGAAAGTGACACTGGGTGCGTTACATCCCTATTGACTCAAAAGTAATGTTTGTCAGCATGCCAACCACGATAAAAGAAATATAAATATTCCTCTATCTGAGTCTTATATAGATCAAGAATCAATGCCAACAAACATGACAAACTACCAGACTGTATACCTCAGTGCGCTAATTTTTACTTATCAGTTTATTGCTTTTACAAAGTCTATTAACCCATTGAGCACGCTGGAATGCGATCTGGATTTATAAAAGTAGAACTTATGATCGCCAAAGTGATCTTTAAGGTTAACAAAACCTAGTTTATTACAAACGGCAAAACTATCGATAATCGAGTCAGTAATACAAACATAATTACCAGAATTGATAAAACTCAGGCAACAATTTAAATTATCTACCTGTCTGATGCTAACTTTGCTCACAGACTTCTTCACCTCTTCTTCTAACGATTTTATAAATTCGCTCTTATACAGTATTGGATTGCATAGCCAAGTATTGCTACGTAATAAATTGATAATATCTGAATTTTCACCAATAATTTCCTTACGGGCATAAACCCCCAAACCGGTATCACAGGCTTCTTTAATGAGAGAAAATCTGTCGCAAAGAATTTTCTCTGAAGAGATAATCAAGCTATTTCCGTCAAAGTCACAAATATCATCAATCATTTCATAGCAAAATCTAATAATGCTTGCATGTATATTGTTCTTCTCTGCCACTTCCCATATTTTTGTTAAGCTATCCACCTTACCCCAATCGTAATAAATATTCACCGCATTAGAAACATGCCCCGTAAGATGTTTGCTGGTAATTTCTTTATCTTGCTGATGAAGATCCTTCAGATCATTATATAGCACTTCTCCATCATGAGTGAGGCTCATGCCAAATTTTTCTCTTTTGAACAGTTTCTTTCCTATAATACTTTCAAAGTCTTTAATCGATTTGGCTACGGGTGGCGTAGTGCGATTCATAACTCGCGCCGCTTTACTTAAAGAACCGTATTCCACAACCGCCATAAATGCCTCTAGTTTTCTAGATAAAAACATAGTTCACCATCCTTTATTCAACCATTGATTATTAAAAATGCTACCGGTTACCCGGACAAATTGTTTTTTCACAATCACTAAACTTTCTCAACTTCATTTTATTGAAAAAAAATCACTAAAAACAACAGGTTAAATCTAAAATAAGAACAGTAAACACGTATTGTAAAAGTGGCTCATAAAATGACATTTATGTATTTGAAGTACGGTTAAGATCATAATATTCATCAGCGATGCATGAATTGGTTTTAAATATATATATAGTTTATGTTCTATAATTTTTAACAAAACTCGATACTTAATTCCATGCTTATTAACTAATAATTTTTATTCGTTCATGAATGAAAAATAATCGTGTGTTAATTTTATTCATTTACACGTTAATATTCATCATAAAAATAGGGATAGTCAGCCAGAGCTGTAGATAATAACCAATATTAAATATGCAAATTTTCACACCGCCAGAATGGCTGTTTATTGATTTTCTAATTTGGTATATTAGCATTTGACTGATTATTTAACTGTCGATCAGCACTACTAAAAAAGTTAGAGTATTTTAATTAGCCGACCTAAAAAAAGCCATTTCACTGAAGCCTATTAAAATAAATTAACAGAATTATTTTTTATATTATAGCGGCGTTAACCCATAAAAATTCTTGAGGCATTTCACTACCATAGTTTAGTTAAAATATTGTCAAACGCGGGGCTTACCTATAATAAAGATAGTGAAAATTAGAAACAAAATAAATTCCAGATTTATAATAAATCCTATTTTTTGCCAATCATGCTGATAACGTTACTACGTCACTATAACAAATGATAAATTTATTTATCTGTGATGACTAAATAATGAGGCTTATTCAAATACCAACACCTTACCATTCTTTTTTTAAGCTAATTTATCAACAAAATAATAACTGACACGCGGCAAATGTTAGATGTGAGGATTATAGTTCACTCTCTATTTTTAATATTACACCATATAAAAGTCTGATTTTAATATTTAACGATGGGATAGTTAACTGACTTCTTAAATATATAGTCCAGAATACATGTTAGTTTATCCTTAACTGCATCTACTCCCACTCATAGTCATTACATTTTCTATATTGTGAATAAGACAGCCTATAACAAGTTTAAATCGCTGAATGTAAATCTATAGCAAAGCGCCCCCTATCGACTCAGCCACCTCCCCACTTCATTACATTTTTATCGGATATCTGCTACTATTCACGCACATTTTTATCAGGAAACGACGCTGGCTATGAAATTTGTCTCTTTTAATATCAATGGTCTACGTGCCCGCCCTCATCAATTAGCGGCGATC